>CAIVSQ010000402.1 GCA_903908605.1 uncultured Anaerolineae bacterium | reverse complement strand
GCCCCACGCCTGATTGCTAATACCTGGCTTGCTTGGTGTTACTTGATATCGAGACCGACAACAGTGTCCCACTGCTCTTTGATAAGTTTGCGGGCAGAGGTGAGTTGGTCACCACTGGGAACGATTGAGGAGGCCAGCAGGGCAGCATCGGGCAGCTTGGCGGCCAGGTCGGCGGGGACGACATTGCGGGTGGTCATATCGGCCAGGCGGGCGGGGGCGCAGTAACCCTTGATCCAGCCCAATTGGCCTTCGTCAGAGTAGAGGAATTCTTCCCACAGGCGGGCAGCAGCAGGGTGGGGTGCATAAGCGCTGACAGCCTGGTAGTAATAGCCGCCCCAGTTGACGTCTTTGGGGAAGATCACTTCGATGTTCGGGTTGCCCTTGAAGTTATCCTTGTTGGCATACGCATTCCAACTCCACTGGAAGGTGATGGGGGTTTCGCCCTTGCCGATGGGGCCGGAGTTGGCGATCAGGGGCAGCAAGTTACCGGCGCTGTTCAGTTGCTTGAAGAAATCGAGACCGGGTTGAATGTTATCGAGGGAGCCGCCATTGGCGAGGGAGGCAGCATAGACAGACTGGGCGGCCTGGTTCGAAGCGCGTGGGTCACCAGCCAGGGCAACCTGGCCATTGTATTGGGGATCAAGCAGGTCTTTGTAGGTTGTGGGAACTTCTTTGACGATGTCGGTGTTTACTTCCAGAACCATGACACCGGAATAATCGACATAATAAAAGCCGTCGGGGTCATTGGTGCCCTTGATGGTATCCCAGGTGGTTACCTTGTAAGGGGCCAGAAGATTTTCACCCTTGGCAAGTGGGCCGAAGGCTGGGCCAATATCGATTACATCGGGAGCCTGGGGGCCTTTGTTGTCTTTGTTGTCTTTGATGGCCTGAATTTCATCGGCAGAGCCGCCATCGGGGTTGAGGGAATTAACCTTGATTCCGTATTTTGTTGAGAAGGTAGTGATTAATTCGCCATAGTTGCACCAATCGGCGGGCAGGGTGATGACGTTTAATTCACCTTCGGCTTTGGCGGCGGCAATGAGGGCATCCATGCCACCGGCGTCAGCAGCGGATTTGACGGTGTTGAAATCAGCATTGGCGGGGGCAGCGGCAGGAGCCTGGGGGGCGGCGGTGGCTGCAGGGCCACAAGCAGTCAGGATGACTGCCAGCAGAACAAACAGTGAAACAAATGATAAAGTAACTTTCTTTGAACGCATTTTCTTTCTCCTATGATGAAATTGTTTTGACGCGACTGTTTGATGATAAGCGTTCAACGTTAATAGCCTGTGCGTAAGAGAATAATGGCAGGTTATGGATTGGTTAATAAGCGATTAAATTGCATGGAGGTTTTATTCGGCGAGGGAAAGGGCGTGAAAGAAAAAAGTGGGCACTGATATATCATCAGTACCCACTTTTTTGGAGTTATCGCAATTGTTACCGGTTTTTATGCCCTGGCCACACTTATTTGGGCCATCATTTCAGATTGGATATCAAATTGCTGGAAGCCACCGGCGGGATGGTTGAGGTTATAGGTTCCATCTGACTGCAAGACCCAGGCAATCAACCCGGGTTGCAGGTACTTCATCAGAACAGCATCTCGAAGGTAAGTGAGATGGGTAGGATCTTCCACAGGGAAGAGCACTTCAACGCGCTGACTCAGGTTGCGGTTCATCAGGTCGGCTGAGCCCAGGTAGATGGCATCTTGCCCGTTGTTGTAAAAATAGTACATGCGGCTGTGTTCGAGGAAGCGGCCCAGGACGCTTATGACGCGGATATTCTCGCTGATGCCTTTGAGGCCAGGGCGCAGGCAGCAGATACCCCGTACGATCAGGTCAACGCGAACTCCGGCCTGGGAGGCCTGGTAGAGTAAGTCGATCGTAGATTTATCGGCCAGTGAATTGACCTTGATGACAATGTGGGCTTTTTGGCCATGCCGGGCGTGTTCGATCTCACGTCGAATGAAGTATTCCAGCTTTTCACGTAAATTAATGGGGGCGACGAGTAGTTTCTTAAAATCCTTGATTAATGAATAGCCGGTTAGATAATTAAAGAGGTCGGTGATGTCTTCGCCGATGATTGGGTCGCAGGTCAGGATGCCCATGTCTTCGTAGATGGTGGAGGTGATGGCGTTGTAATTGCCCGTGCCCAGGTGAATATAGCGGCGAATGGTGCCGTTGTTTTCACGCACAACCAGGGCTATTTTGCAGTGGGTTTTCAGCCCAATCAGCCCATATACGACATGTACGCCAATTTGTTCAAGCATGCGCGCCCAGGCAATGTTACTTTCTTCATCGAAACGGGCTTTTAGTTCCACCAGGGCGGCCACTTGTTTACCGCGTTCGGCTGCCTCCAGCAGGGCGTTTACAACCGGGGAGTTTTTCCCGGCACGGTAAAGGGTTTGTTTGATAGCCAGCACGTGTGGGTCTCGCGCAGCCGATTGCAGAAAATCGACGATGGGATTGAATGAATCATAAGGGTGGTGGAACAGGATGTTTTTTTCATCAATGATGTTGAAAAAATCGGCTGGTAACGAAATATCTTTGAATGCTGGGCTGATATGCTGCTTGAAATGCGGATACTTTAGTTCATTCAGTTCAACACTGTTGTAAATTTGCCAGAAGTTAACCAGGCCGAGATGGCCATCAAAGGCATAGACATCGGAAGAATTGATCTCGAGGTTTTCGACCAGTAAATAGCGGATCGATTCGGGCATGCTTTCATTGACCAGTACTTGCACTACTGAGCCAAATTTGCGCTTGCGAATGCTCTGCTGCATGCTTTCGAGCAGATCTTCGGCTTCGATTTCCTGAATTTCAATGTCGGCATCACGCAGAACGCGAAATGGATGGGCCGAAACAACTTCCATCCCTGGGAACAACTGGCCGAGGTTGGCAATGATGAGCTGTTCCAGCCAGATGAAGTAATGCTGCGGTGGGACGGAGCCATCTTTGCGTAACCCACCGGAAGATCGTTTGATTGGGACCAACTGGGCCAAGGTATTGGGTACTTTTAGACGGGAAAATTTTTCATTGCCTTTGGCATCACGGATGACGATGGCCAGGTTCATGCTCAAGTTTGAAATGTGCGGGAATGGGTGCCCGGGGTCGAGTGCCAGGGGGGTGAGGACTGGGAAAACCACCTCGCGAAAATATTGATCCATCCGAGTTTTTTGTGTCTCGTTGAGTTGGGCGTAATCCAGGAGGAATATGCCTGCTTTTTTTAGCCTGGGGTGTAACTTGCGTTGGTAGCACTTTTGGGCGCGGTTATAAAGGGCGAGGGCTTTTTTGTGAATAGCAACAAATTGTTCGCGGGCAGTCCGGCCATCCACAGATAGTTCGGTGACGCGCGCTTCGATCAGCTTGCGGATGCCGGAGACACGCACCATAAAGAATTCGTCCATGTTGGAACCAAAGATCGCCAGGAATTTGACCCGTTCCAAGAGGGGCATGTTCTCATCGAGCGCTTCTTCGAGGACCCGGTCTTGAAATTCCAGCAGGCTAAGTTCCCGGTTGATATAGTGGCGGGCGTTGGTTTTCGGCAGGGCAGTTTCAATCATCAGGTCATTCCTCGGCGAAGATGGCGGGAGGCAGCAACCATTTAAGCGTGGCACAGCGTTCGTGGGTGAGTTGTTGCAGAGAGATCCGGCATACGCCAGCTTTTTTCATACCGATGTCGATACTGGCATCGCCAGCCACCAATACACCAATCAATTGGCTGAGAAAAGGTTCATGCCCGACGAGCAGCAGGTTTTTGATATCTCCCATTGCATTGATTTCATCGATCAGCCGGTCTGCAAAACCCAATGGGGTAAGATTTTCGCTGTCATGGATATGTTTGGGTTTGAGCTCCAGTACGTGAGCGACAATCTCGGCGGTCTGGCGTGCGCGCAGGTAAGGGCTGGTGACGATAAAATCAAATTTAACGCCCATTCTTTTAAGGTTGCGGGCGATGTGGATGAGTTTATTGCGCCCAATTTCTGTCAGCGGGCGCTGTGAATCATCAATTTCTCCACCAGAATTAACGGCAATGGCGTGGCGCATCAGGTACATGTTCATGGCGTTATTCTGCCAGTGGACTGCCAGGGAAAGGGTTGGTCTGGAGATAAACGCCAGACGGTTTTGATGGCATTCATATTTTGGGTGAAATCGGTAATTTTAGTGGTATGGTTTTGGCTGTAATAATCGCGGACAGGCTGAAGGGCATCCTGGTTTTCAGGGGTTACAAATTCTGAGATGGTTTGCAAAAGGACTTCTATATCTTGAATTTCACCCATGCAGGTTTGGAGGATGCGCATTTGTTTGAAGTGAGATTCTGCGGGGTAGGCGGGCAGGATGGGGTGGATGATTTCGATCATGTAGCGCAGGCGTTTGAAGGCAATGCGCACCGAATGGATTGTGCCGGTATCGAGTGGATTGACGCGATCCAGGCGGCTGCGTACTGTGGCGCAGGCTTCGTCCACTGCGGCAAGAGCGCGCGCTTCCAGACCTGGTTCTTCTGCTGGAGCGGCAAGCATGGTATGCAGCTTTTGGGTAGGGTGGGAAATATCCTTGAACGCGCGGATATTTGTACGCGCGTCCTTGAGCAGCCTTTTTTCTTGTTTGTGTAGATGCTTGAGCAGTGCATGCAAGTCTGGGAAGGATTCGATCTCTTCTGAAAATTCTGCCATCATTACCTGGATGTCGCGCAGTTCATCCAGGTGGTCCAGTTGGGATTTTAGTTCCCAGCGCAGTTTTTGAATACTTTCGTGTGGGGTAACCTGTCGTAAAAGATCCAGCAAGGCAAGTAATCGCCGGATGGCAACCCTCAGATCGTGGACCGCCTCGTTGGAAAATTCCTTTTTACAGCAGACCAAATTGGCCTGGTATTTTTCGCAGCGCTGGTCAAAGGAATTAAGCAGTAATTCATGGGTGCTGATCATTATATGATCTCCAGTTTTACACCGTAGGTATCCTGGAAGAGGTTTTTGCGTTTTTCAAGCGTCCATTTTTCAAGCATGAAATCGGTGCTGCCCTGCAAACGCAGCTGCCAGTGACCGCTGCTGAACAATTCGATGCGGATGTCTTCAACGCGGGCAGTATGGCTGGTATCCAAAGAGTCGGCGATGCGCAGCAAGGCACACAGCTTGGTGACGGCCAGCCGGTCTTTGGGGGGCAACAACCTGAAGTTATCGTCTGTGAGCCCGGGTGTTTCTTTGCGATGATAGCGGATGATATTGGCAACAATGGCCTGTTCGGCAGGGGTTAATCCAACCAATGGCTGGTGGCTGAGCAGGTAGTAGCCGTGCCGGTCGTGATCGAGGGTGTTAATGAAATGACCGATATCGTGCAGCATGGCGGCAATTTCCAACAGCAGGCGTTCATCCTCGGCCAGGTGATGCAGAGATAAGGTCTGGTTGAAGAGCGAGGATGCCATGTGGGCGGTGAAGCGAGCGTGAGCGGCATCGTAGTTGTATTTTTGCCCCATGCGGCTGGCTGAGGACAGGGCTTGTTCGCGGCGCGGCAGGTTAGGTCCACGCATACCGGGAGCCATGTCTGCCAGGACGCCGTCCTTCAGGCCGACGCCGGGAATGAGGACTTCTTTGACGCCTATTTCGCGGGCGATCATGTGCAGTACCACGGTAGCGGGTAAGATCACATCCGCCCGGTCTGGGCGCAGGTTAAGTTTTTTTATGCGTTCTTCAACGGTCAATTCGCTGAGTTTTTCCACCAGCCGCTCAAGATCATCCAGGCTGATGCTGTCATCGCGCTCACGCTTGAAAAGGGTCTTGCGCAGACGGCCCATTTCTTCAATATTGCCGCCGGTTCCCAAACAGATTTCCACCGTTTCACCACCGATTTCACGATCGATGTGCCGCCGGGCGGATTCGGCATATTCGCGTACCAGGCGGTTGAAGGGTAGCTTTTTGGCCTCGGGCGATTCCAGCTTGCGCAGCAGGCGGACGGTGCCCATGCCGTAACTTTCGGTGGAGAGGATTTTCTCGCCGTCCGAGAGGGTGACTTCCACGCTGCCACCGCCAATATCGATCAGGACGGCGCGCTTGTTGGTGAGGTTGACGGCTTGCGTAACAGCCAGGTGAATCAGCCGGGCCTCTTCTTCACCACTGATCATTTCGATGTTGAAACCAGTTTCGATGGTAATACGTTCGATCAGGACCTCGCTATTGGTGGTTTCGCGCATGGCGCTGGTGGCGACGGCCCTGGTTTGGGTGACTTCAAAAACTTCTTTTACTTTGCGAAATCGTAGGAAGGCATCCACTGCCATTTGCATGGTTTGTTCGCTGAATTGCCCGGTGGTAAAGGCATCCTGGCCCAGCCGAACGGGCAGTCGCAAGTTTTCCAGGGTTTCAAGGGACCCGTCCGGGTTCAGGCGGCTGACCATCATGCGAATGGCATTTGAACCTACGTCGATGGCGGCAATATTTGGCATAGTAAAGGGTTTCGACTTCCCGTAAACAGCAGATTAAAAATTAAATGCCCCACCCAAGCCAGGCAGGACATTCAATAAAGGAGAGGAGAACTTATCACTAAATTCATTGTATCAAGGCCAGGTTAAGGATTGGTATATACCAGGTTAACATCTTGTAAATGGCTTATCGGTTACGTTCCCCGCTTAAGTGTGTTCTACAATATGCTCGTGAATAACCCAGTAAAAATTAACGTCCCAGCCCGGGGATGGTGCCGGGGCATAGTGGAAAATTGACGCTTTAAAGATTAGGAATGGGCGCAACGTGTGGTTGCTAAAATTCAGCCATTCATATAGTCCTGGGCGGTCTGTAGGTCTGAGAAGATGGGCATGATGGTTTGCAGACCAGACAATTCCAAGACATATTTTACTTCTGTCCCTGGGTTGAGCAGGCCGATTTTGCCGCCTCGAATGGCAATAGATTTGGCGGAGATCAACAGCAAGCGAATGCCGATCGAGGCGATGTATTCCACCTGGGATAAATCCACCAGTACGTGTACATTGTCGCCGGAGCAGTAACCGGCGAGTTTGGTTTCAATTTCGCCGACACCCAGGATGTCTAACTTGCCGACCAGGGAGACAAGGCGCGGGTTTTGGTCCAGTCCAGTTGAAAAAATATTCATTGAGGGATATTCGCTTTCTGTAGAAGTAAGCAGAGATAATTGATTGGATAATTATATGGGCAGGGGTGTTTTTCAAGGTTAACAGGATGTTATGGTTTTCCGTCATGGTTATATTGCCAACCGCCTTGCCCCGGTTCTTTACAGGATATTAACCCATCGTTGGGAAATCTTTAACATCGCCTCGCTATAATGCCTATTAAAGAGAGGCTGTATGACCGAAAAGGAATTATCAAACCCGAACTCTGAAGCATCAGCAAATGCAGTAACTGC
>CAIVSQ010000401.1 GCA_903908605.1 uncultured Anaerolineae bacterium | reverse complement strand
TGTTCCTCAAGTCACAGGTTTGCCTCCAGCTTCCTCCAGACCCCACCTCGCAGTGACGCCCTTGCTCTTGGCTATTGGTTGGCGCAATCAGCCTCCATAAGGGTCTTTCACCCTCTAGTCAACGCCCATGCCGGGCGCACCAAAAAAGAGCTGTGAACCATCTGGTTCACAGCTCTTTGAGAAAGGCGCAAAGTTATTCAGAAACAGGTTTCTTGAGCAGGAAGAGCATCCCAGCCGTTACTACTGTACCAACCAGGATGGAGGAAATCATTGCGAACGGATCGCGGGCAGCCATGGAGCTTCTTCTCAGGCGTCTCGAGAACCCCGATCAGCCCTACAGGCAGGTTATCCTCAAAGGTCAGCTGCTCGCCAGGGAATCGACTCTACCAAGGTTGTAGGCCAGCAAACTAAACCCACTCAAACATTCTGTTATTTTGAGCCCGTTTCATCAAAATAATACCTCTTCTCCAGCGCTGTTGGACCTGAGGATGTAATCAACACTGGCAGATTGAGGGACTTGCTGATTTTTTCCAGGATTACTGCCGGTTTATTTTCATATTGACGGTATACCGGGCGCATCTCAAACAACAAGCGCGTCAAAACTGCTTGCCGGTCAAGATCTGTCTTTTCTTGCGGAACACGAATACCAGTCACACGGCCATTGCTTGTATAAAAATGAGCATCCAGATCCTGCTCTACATTCGGAGCCGTGTAGGCATCGCAGGTGAACCAACCAGCCTGCGTTGCAATGCGATCCAGGTTGGTAACAACCAACCCATCCACCCCACCGATCACATCCAATGCATATCGCAGTGCAACATAATCCAGGTGCCCCACGCGAAACTGACGCTGCCAGGGATTATCACCGTTATGATGATCAGGGATTTGCATGCTCAAATCGCCATCCTCGCTGACGAAAGGCCCGGCACCATGCCGGGTTGCAAAAGCACGGGTCAAGCCCAATTTCAAGGCACGACCACCAAATCCGGCCTCTTCCAACAAGGTCAGGGCATTTTGAAACGTGTAGGTGCTCCAACTGGTATAAGGATGAAACCCATACCATTCATCCAGCAGCACACCCTGAGCGCCCTCAAAAATGATCTGCCCGGGCTGGTGAACCATCCTGCGCAAATAATCATCATCCACAAGCGCAACCAGGCCAGCGAAATACTGATAGACTTCCGCGGTAGCCAGCAGAAGCTTGGGGTCATGAAAGACATTTACTTCACGAGCGAGCTCACCGCTGAGGGGCATGCCAACCAGGGAATTTTCGATCTCGGCCCATTTTGCATCCCGCATGAACCGTAGCTTTTCCATGGCCACGCTTCGATCGGGTAAATCACCGGCAAACAAAACAGACTCACCATGCTGAAGCCAGTCAGACATCGTCTCCCCCACGCCCATACCGCAACTTCCATGCCTGGCCCCCCCCCGCAGCATTTCCTTAATCCGGTTAGCAGATTGCTGGTAGGGGCTTGTCACCAGCGCACGCCGGTCAATACTCATGCGCAAAAAGGCGTCATTCACCCCCACTTCATGCAAGTGCCGTTCTTCGGCCAGCATGGAAAGTGGCTGGATGATCATAAAACGGGATAAGTACGTGAGCGTATCTGGAATGAAGCTGCCACTGCCAAACTGGGCAAAAGTATGATGCCTGCCGTCAGGTGTGACCACATTGTGGGCAGCCTGCCCACCACCGTTATAACGAACAACCGTGTGCGCGCCGGGGAAACGTGCCAGGGCATCCACAATGCTGCCTTTGCCAGCATCGCCAAAGCCCAGGTCGGCAGTCAGTATGGCTTGGTACTCATTCAGTTTCATGATCTTTCCTTTCAGGAGACTCCCTGTTTTTTAGGCAGAGAGCCTCCCATGATTTACTAGAAATTACTTCAGGCTGCCAAGCGTTCCGCTCAAAGCCTTGGCCTTTACCATCCCGGTTGGTACGTGGGCAAGCGTATTTTTCACCACACTGACTGTTTTGCCAGTCTTGCCCAGTTCTTCCAGGTCGGCAGCACCACTATCAAGATCGATCACCCCTTCCGTCATCCCCACAATCATGGCAATCGTTTCACTAACAGCCGAGGAATCTTCCAGCTCGAGCACATTCTGGCCAAGCAGAGCTCGCCAGAAGGACAGGATGTTGGCATCTCCACCATAACTGGCCGACTTTGGCAGGATGTAATAAACATGGTAACGCTGGCGCAGTTCACGCACAATCTCTGCGACCGGGATGTCCCGTTCCAGGCCATCGTTAATATGGCTTTTCACTTCGGATTTCTTCACAAAGGGATAGGCCATCTCGTCACCAATCAGGAAGAAATAACCCTTGTGACCACGTTTTTCCCAGCAATCAATCTCGGTATGGCGCGCCACAAAATACATGGCCAATTCGTAGGACTCGGTACGCTGTCCGCCACCTCCACCTTCAATGAAGATGTTCTCGAGATTTTCGTCCATGCGGTTATCAGATTCAAACTGGCCGACCTGCAGCGGGATGGCATCACATGTCGCATCCCCAATCGCGCCAAACATAATCTGGGGATCCTGGGCATAGCCCTTGCGTAGCAACAATCCGAGCAAATCAGGCAGCTTCTTTTGCAAAGTAACCGGCACCTCGCCCATTGAACCAGTAACATCAAACATCACCACAATGGAAGTCGAGTTCGGGTGCTCGCTACTGCTGCGGCTCTCCCGGGCCCGAACGCCCTTCGGATCGAGGTTCTCATGTACATGCCATTGTTCTCGTCCGACACGGTGCAAGTTGTCGTTGTAATCAAATGCGCTCTTGCCACTTGCCGCATTGGCGCGGTTGTGTTCATCATAAACATCGGTTGACCATCTACCACTTCCCATTTTTACCTCCTGTGTGCGAATGGGTGACTACATAACAAATGGATAAAATTTTCGTTTGCCCCAGATTCGTTCGAGTACTTCATCGAACTCTCTCAGCAGCGCCCACGCATCCCGGGGCGCTCTGTTTATGGGCAGCAAAGACCCTTTGAAAAAGTTCTTTAACCGTGTGGGCAATTCATTCGGGATACGGTTTTCATTGGCATTACCTCCTAATAGAAAAAGCATGGAACGGACAGCCTGGGCAATATCCAGGCGCGGATCATACGCAGGGTCAGCCAATTCACAAACTGAGTTCGACCAGTTCGCAAGCAGCAAGCCATGTTCTCCTGGCAAGATATAAATATTTTCTGGCGTTACGCTGGCATGCATCACACCGCTGCGGTGGGCAAACCCAACCACAACCAGCAATCGCCTGAACATCCAGGCCATATGCCGCGGATCAACGCCCATTGGATACACTTTTCGAACATCTTCAAGTGAATACCAACCTTCCTCGCGCTCAACAACCGTGACCTGATGTTCACCGTTTTCATCCTGAAAAATGAATTCATCCAATAAAACCGGCAAGTAAGCTGAATATTTCGACGCGTCAGGTACCGAACGCAGCCGGTGCAGTGCCTCAATCTCTTTCGCCGCAAAATTATTGTGGCGTGGTTCACGAATGATCCTGGCCGCCGCAATTCGAATTTTTCCATTTTCCCCGAAACGACATGGATAAACGTTGGCATAAACCTCACGGGCTGGAAGATCATCCAGGCAGTACAAATGTCGCCGCGATTCAAGAAACAACTGCGCTGGTCCTCCGGCTGACTGATCATAAATACCAAACCACAGACGGGTTTCAGCCTGTTTCAACCAATCATTCAACATTTCAAAAGCACGGGTGGCCAGGGCTTTTTCTTCTGGCTGGCTGTAAAGGTCAGGATGAATCTGCTTTGCAATAGCGTGATAGCTTTTTCGCAGCCCAGCCAGGTCTGGGTGGTCACCCAGGTTTCCAAAAACATCCTCAGGGAATTTCGCCTGTTGGAAAGCGCTGATATTCTGTTCGAGATTGGATTTCATCGTCATAATCCTTATCTGAAGACCAAGATAGCGTATTATTTACACTAACTAATGGCAAAAAAAAGAGAGTTTTCACTCCATGAGCACGTATTCACGTTTTTTGAAGCAGTAGAGCATGGCAGGTCGGTGAGCGCCAGTTAATTCTTTTTTTCCAGTTTCCTTGAGTAACCCGGTTGCCAGCATGCGTTTGCGAAAATTGCGCTTATCGAGTGGGTGGTCGGTGATAATTTCATATATCTTCTGCAAATCGGACAAACGAAATTGGACGGGTAACAGGCCATAGACAATATTGCTATAAGTGGCCTTGGCGCGCAGACGGTTAACCGCATAAACCAGAATTTCGCGATGATCGAAAGCCAAACCGGGCAATTCATTGACGTCAAACCAACCCAAGTCTGTCACCTTGCCCGATTCTGGCTGCACAAGATCCTGCCAGGGGATGAGGGCAATATAGGTCACTGTAATCACCCGCGTACGCGGATCACGCTCAGGACGACCAAAGCTGTATAACTGCTCAAGGTAAACTTCCTTGACACCGGTTTTCTCATGCATAACACGCACCGCCGCATCATCCAGCGATTCACCCAATTTGAGGAACCCACCAGGTATGGACCAGGAACCCGCATAAGGTTCACGCGCCCTCTTCACGAGCAGTGCCTTTAATTTTTCAGCGCTGACCGTGAAAATCACCAGGTCAACTGTCACTGCTGGCTGTTCGTACTCGGGGTAATTAGTGTTATTCATACACTTAGTATACGCCTTTTTATTTACATGTCAAGACCCAGTTTGCCAGACGGGAACTGACTGCCAAACCACTTGCTCACGAACAGGTTATTCAACCCCGCAGCGCAGTAAATCCAGAGCGACTCAAAATCCAGCCCGTCTCCCCGGTCTTCCCTGGATTACATGGATACCAATACGTCGAGAAGGTGAATCAAAAAGGACACGCAGAAAAGAGCGTGCCCTCAAAAAATCACATGGAATCTACGGTTAAATGGATTGAATCAGCACGGCACGTCTCGAAAGATCATCACGCATCACAGCACGCAGCAAATCCAATGCCTCAATTAAACGGGGGTCCCCTAGGGAATAAATAATTTGTGTTCCCCGGCGCTCGGTGGTAACCATGCCACGTTCACGCAAAACCTTCAAGTGCCTGGAAACCAGGGATTGAGCCATCCCTAGCGAAACACACAATTCCGAGACACTTTTCGGCCCGGGCGAAAGTTCATACAGAATCATAATACGGTTTTGATCTGCAAGACCTGCGCATATCTCAGCGTGTAGTTGGGTAATCTCTAATTCGAGTGCAGTATTTGGCATGAATCAATCCTATCAGGTAGTACCCTTAATTATACCGAAAAATGATCGTGAACAAATCAAGGATTATCAAACAACCTATGGCTGGAAATTACCAGTCGTACGATAAAATATAGCCTCAATGGCAGGATATCTGGGTAAAACGCGGTCTGATTCCTACTGCGACCTGCACCCGGAAATTAGCGCCTGCTGGTGGGCGACACCAGGTGGATAGCCCGCCCTGAAGAAAAGGGGACACAAACTGGTTTCTCCAGCACCAAACAAAATGCCCCTAAATAAATAGAGGCATTTGGATAAATAGGTGGGCTCGTCTTTCCAAAAAACTCGGCACGCCGGAATGGGCAACCTGGCACATTCTGGTCAGGCCATAGCTGTACCAGGCTGTCGTGTAGAGGCGCCGGCGGGAATCGAACCCGCGAGTAGGGATTTTGCAGACCCCTGCCTTCCCACTTGGCTACGGCGCCATCAACAGCCTGTCCTGACAGCCAGGTTGCATTAATCAGCCAGATGTTGGAACAAAACAGTGCTGAGGTAACGCTCTCCAAACGAGGGGATAATCACCACAATCAACTTGCCGGCGTTTTCTGGGCGATTGGCAACTTGCAGAGCCGCCCAGGTGGCAGCTCCTGAGGAAATACCAATCAAAATACCTTCCTCACGAGCCACTCGCCGAGCGGTTTCCAACGCATCGTCATTCTTCACGCGGATGATTTCATCATATATCTTGGTATTCAAAACATCCGGTACAAAACCCGCTCCGATACCCTGGATGGGATGCGGGCCTTTAGCGCCTCCAGAGAGCACTGGCGATGCGTCCGGCTCCACCGCGATCACCTTAAAGTTAGGATTACGCGCTTTGAGTACTTCGCCCACCCCGGTGATCGTTCCACCGGTGCCAATGCCTGAGATCAGGAAATCGGCCTTACCATCCGTATCACGCCAAATCTCCTCAGCGGTTGTCTTGCGATGGATTTCGGGATTGGCAGGATTCTTGAACTGCTGTGGAAGGAAATATTTATCCGGATCAGAAGCAGCCAATTCCTCAGCCCGTTTGATCGCTCCGCCCATGCCTTCGGGTCCTGGGGTCAACACCAAATCCGCTCCATAGGCGCGCAACAGCATACGGCGTTCCTTGGACATTGTCTCGGGCATGTAGAGTACCAGTTTGTACCCCTTGGCTGCAGCCACCATTGCCAGAGCAATCCCGGTATTACCGCTGGTCGGTTCAACAATGATTTTTCCCTTGGTCAGAACACCAGACTTTTCAGCGGCATCGATCATTGAAAAGCCAATACGATCCTTTACACTCTTCGCCGGGTTGTAAAATTCCAACTTAGCCACTACATCTGCTACCGCGCCTTCAGTGACACGGTTCAAACGAACAAGGGGGGTATTGCCAATTAGCTCTGTTACGTTTTGTGCAATTTTAGCCATGGTATCCTCTTTTCAAATAACGACCTTTTTAGTCGAGTATAAAGGGTAAAAAATTTTGCGCTTCAATGCGCAAAACAGCAATAACTAAGTACGACTTTATTAGTCGTTATTATAGCCAACTTTTTATTCCTGTCAAGGAGTTTTTTATTGAAGAATCACCCAGATCACTCTTTAGCAGACACTCAATTCGGTCAGGTTTCACTCGCGAGACAGCACAACAAAAAACCAACCCGCATGGGTTGGTTTTTTGTAAAACCCCTTTGTCCCCTACCTTGAGTGTCCTTCAGTATCAGATGTAGCAGCGCTCAGCTTTTGGGCAAAGAAAATCGGCAGGAAAGTAATCAACACCACCATCATCGCGACCACGTTCGTAACCGGGCGATCCCTCGGCCGGGTTAATTGGGAGAAAATCCAGATCGGCAAGGTCATTTGCTGGCCGGCGGTAAAAGTCGTTACGATAACCTCATCAAAGGACAGAGCAAAAGCCAATATCCCGCCTGCCAGCAGGGCTGTGGCAATTTGAGGCAGAACCACATGCCTGAAGGTCTGGAAAGCGTTGGCCCCCAGGTCCATGGATGCCTCAATCATCGATCCACTGGTACGCCTAAATCGCGCCAGGACATTGTTATAAACCGTCACCACGCAAAAGGTAGCGTGACCGATCACAATGGTCCAAAAAGAAAAAGGAATTCCCACTGTGCCGATCGCTGATCGCAGTGCGAGACCCGTCACAATACCTGGCAAGGCGATCGGTAAAACCAGCAGAAGCGAAATGGCATCCTTGCCAAAGAAATCACTTCGAAAGACAGCCGCAGCAGCAAGAGTGCCAAGAATCAACGCCACAATTGTAGCAACCACCGCAACTTCAACCGACAAGCTGAGTGCCTGCCAGAGGTCCTGCCGGCCAAGGGCAATCGCAAACCATTTGGTCGTCAATCCAGGCAAGGGAAAGGTAAAAGCCGCCTCATCAGTTGTGAATGTATACAAAAATATGATCAGGATCGGCACATGCAGGAACAACAAGGCGCCAATCGCCGCCAGGGTTAGCCAGATGGAAGGTTTTTCAGAATTAGAGTGCATCGAACGCTCCCAATTTACGCGCCGCCAAAAGGTAAGCCATCATGATGACAACCGGTCCCATGGTAAAAGCTGCAGCCAGTGGAATATTCCCCGAGGTCCCCTGGTGAGCATAAACAGCCATACCAATGAAATACTTGGAATTTCCCAAAACCAGTGGGACGATGAAATCCCCCAGGGTCAGCGAAAATGTAAAAATCGAACCGGCTACAACACCGGGAAACGCCAGGGGCAAAATCACGTTCCGAAAGGTTTGCGAAGGGGAGGCACCCAGGTCACTGGAAGCTTCAATCAATGATTTCGGAACCCTCTCAAGGGCAGTTTGAAGGGGCAATATCATGTAAGGCAGCCAGATATAACAAAAAACGATAAAGATACCAATCGGCGAAAGCGCAAGCGAAGAGCCACCAATACTGGGAAACGACAGGAGCCAGTCGAGTGCCCCACCCAGCCCAACCAGGTGTAAAAACCAGGCCAGGATACCTTCCTTGGCCAGGATAAGCTTCCATGCATATACACGCACCAGGTAACTGGACCATAACGGCAACATCACACCCAGGTAAAGCCAGGTCTTCAGGCGTGGGGATGCAAACCGTGCCATGTAATAAGCGAGCGGAAAGGCAATCAGCGCATCAGTAATCGTAACCAAGGCCGCCATTCCAGAAGTTCGGGCAAAAATATCCAGGTTGGCGGGCTTGCCGAGCTGGGCATACGTCGAGAGCGTAAACTGGCGCACGATCTGCCCGGTAAAGTCATCCAGGTGGAAAAAAGAATTAACCAGCAAGGCCAGCAATGCGCCGATATAGAACACAAAGAAGTACAACAAGGGCGGTCCCAACAACAATAGCAGCACCAACTTGGGACGCAGGTAAAGGTAGGTCGAAAGACGCTTTAACACATCAACCTCCGATGCGCCGAACGTGCTCTTTCTTCCAAAGCAGCCGTACTGGTTGATTCTTGGCCGCAAGTACCTCCATCGAAGTGGTTTTCAGGTTTTGCTCTACCACCACCAGGTCACCACCGCCATCCATCTCAACCAGGTAGCGCGTAAACAAGCCCAGGTAGATCACATCCCGTACGCGCCCATCCACAGCATACTCATCGGCTGATTGCAGCGCGTTGGGCGGGGAGAGGTGTATTTTTTCGGGCCGGATGGAAAACGTATCCTCCGAGCCGGTGATCTTCTCTGCCATCGCGCCCTTCACCAGGTTGGATGTGCCAACAAAACCCGCCACAAACGGTGTGGAAGGGTGCTCATACACTTCAGCAGGCGATCCTACCTGTTCAATTTTCCCCTGGTTAAACACAGCCAGCCGGTCACTCATGGTCAGAGCTTCTTCCTGGTCGTGTGTCACAAATATAAAGGTGATCCCAACGCGTTGTTGGATGGCCTTGAGTTCAACCTGCATCTGCTGGCGCAACTTCAAATCAAGCGCTCCCAGCGGTTCGTCCAACAACAGCACCTTGGGCTGGTTAATTAACGCCCGGGCCAGAGCCACCCGCTGGCGCTGGCCGCCCGAGAGCTGTGAGGGCTTACGCACTGACATTCCACCCAGTTGAACCATATCCAGCATTTCCTCGGCACGTTTTTCCCGCACCGGCTTGGATACATTTTTTATCATCAGGCCATAGGCAACATTTTCGCCAACGGTCATATGCGGAAAAAGGGCATAATCTTGAAAAACAGTGTTTACATCGCGCTCATAGGGCGGAAGTTGGGAGACATCCTTGCCATACAGCAAGATTTTCCCTGCGCTTGGACGTTCAAAGCCCGCAATAAGACGCAGGCAAGTAGTTTTTCCTGAGCCGGAAGGACCCAGCATCGAGAAAAATTCTCCATCATGCACGGTCATGCTGACGGAATCAACGGCCTTTACATCACCAAAGTGACGGCTGACAGATTCAAATACAACGGCTGGGAGGTTGGACATATAGTTTACAAGGATCGAGGCGCAGCGAAATTTCGCTGCGCCTCGAAATATTCCTTACTTGCCGCCCATGACGGCAATATAGCTTTCAACCCATTTGCTGTACGGCACGCATTTGTCAGATCCGTCCGCGCACTTGGTGGTGGGAGTCTTCCAGAAAGAAATCTTTGCGAAATTATCAAAACCATTCGTCGTACAACCGGCATCGGTCAGCAATGCGTTGCCCTTGCAAGCGGCAGGAACGGAAGGAACAGATCCGAACCAGGCAGCCAGGTCACCCTGAAGCTTGGCACTGAGCGAGTGCTCAAGCCATTTATAAGCACAGTTCGGGTGCTTGGAATCGACATGCAGCATGGTTGTATCAGCCCAGCCGGTCGCACCTTCGCTCGGGAATACAGAAGCAATCGGTTGGCCTTCAAACTGCAGCAGGTTAACCTGGAAAGGCCAGGAACCTGAGACAACCACGCCTTCGTTCTTAAAATCATCCATCTGAACGTAAGCATCATGCCAGTAACGGGTAACCAACTGGCGCTGACCCTGCAGCAGCGTTACAGCAGCATTAAACTGTTCTTCAGTCAGTGCGTATGGATCGGTGATGCCAAGCTCA
>CAIVSQ010000400.1 GCA_903908605.1 uncultured Anaerolineae bacterium | reverse complement strand
CGCCGAAGGTGTAGGTGTACCCTATGAAAAAGTGGAAATGATCACCATGGACACTCTCAATATGGGGAATGCCGGCTCAGCATCCGCATCACGCCTGACCTTTATGTCCGGAAACGCAGTCAAAGGCGCGGCTGAACAGGCGCGTGCAAAATGGGACAACGAGGAACATCCTGCCATCGCCGAATACACTTACCTGGCACCTGAAACAACTCCGTTTGATAAAGAAACCGGCAAATGCATGCCAAATTTCGCTTACGCCTATGTTGCCCAGGTCGCCGAGGTCGAAGTGGATACCGACACCGGTTACGTACATATCAAGAAAATTATCTCTGCCGATGACGTCGGAAAAGCGCTAAATCCCACACTGGTGGAAGGTCAGATTGAAGGCGGAGTCGTGCAGGCCCAGGGCTACGTGATGATGGAAAACTTCATCACCCGTGATGGCTACGTCCTCACAGACCAACTTAGTACCTACCTGATTCCGACCATCCGCGACATTCCAGATGTAGTCGAATCTATTGTCGTGGAGGTACCAGACCAACGCGGTCCGTGGGGTGCGAAGGGTCTCGGGGAGCTGCCCTATTTACCCATGGCCCCCGCGATTATTTCTGCGGTACACGCGGCAACCGGAGTTTGGTTTAACGAATTTCCACTAACCCCCGAACGTGTACTAAAAGGTCTCGGAAAAATCTAAAACTCATCCATTAAATAATTCCCGCCGCCAGTGTAAAAATGCTGGCGGCGGGTTTGTTTTCATGCACTTTTCGGCAGTCTGGCGGTCATGATCATTACTCTTGATTTTAGACCCATGACTTTGCGTGATCGTTTTTCAACGATTTTGCCTTTCGGTTTGCCGGGCGATCATGATCACATTCTCTTGTGATTGTAGATCCACGGCTATGCGCTACCGGCTTTCACCGGGTTTGCCATTTTCGATAGTCAGGCTGTCATAGCAATTATTATGGCTGTAGACCCTTTGACTTTGCGTCGCCTACTTTCGTGGGTTTTGCTCTTTCTCGAAGTGCAAATTTATTGTTGCACAAACAGGCTTTGATTTCAAGTCAGGGAGAATTATTTAAGCAGATTGTAAGGTCGGCACATGGTTTAGCGTTTGATTGGCAGGGAGAAACTAAAACGGCTGCCTTGATCCTCGCCGGCACTTTCCACCCATATTCGCCCATGATGTGCTTCGACAATTGCCTTCGCAATCGTTAACCCAATTCCAGAACCACCGCCATGTGAACGCGAGCGGGATTTATCTACCCGGTAGAAACGATCAAATATATGTGCAGCATTGTCAGGTGTGATGCCGATGCCAGTATCTGCTACAGTGACCAGTAAGTCATGCCCGACGGGCGCAGCTGAAGAAATGGTGACTTCTCCGCCTGACTGGGTGTAAGTAAGTGCATTGGCAAGCAGGTTGGTAATCACCTGCGTGATGCGGTCTTCGTCCGCGAGGACTTCAGGTAAATTTCCAGGTATATCGATTTGTAATTTCACTTGTTTATCTGCGTACTGTGGCGCCAGGCGCCTGACAATCGTAGCCACCAGCGTTGATATTTGGACAGGGTGAATATCCAAACGATAAGATCCCGATTCAACCCGGCTAAGTTCTTGCAAATCGTCAACCAACCGACTGAGACGGCGGGCTTCCATCCGTACCTGATCATACGTCTCATCCGTTGCAGGGAGGACTCCATCGATCAGCCCTTCCATGTACCCACCTATAGCCGTGAGCGGCGTGCGTAGTTCGTGGCTGACATCGCCAATCAATTGACGTCGCATTGATTCGGTTTGGTCGAGGCGCTCAGCCATCCGGTTGAATCTTTCTGCAAGCTGGGCTAATTCGTCTGAACCATTCACGCTTACGCGCTCATCATATCTGCCATCTGCTATCCGATGAGATGCGCTCATCATGGCACGCAGCGGTGCAATGATCGTTCGACTGAAAAATACGCTGACCGTTATCGCCACCAAAACCGCAGCAAAAACTGCGTACCCCAAAGATTCAAAGACCCCTGCGCGGAAGTTTAAAAACCCGGCACCCTGTCCCCGCCCCAGGCCTAACTGGTCAGCAGGTCGGCTGCCATCTATCATCATTCCACCACCCGTCATTTCCATATGCCGAGTGTAAGCACCTGGCGTAGCAAACATGACTGTAAAAAACAAGACCACAGCACCCACCAGCAAAACTACCAGGTAGGAAATCAACAATTTCAGGCCAAGATGTTCTTTAATGGTTTTCATATCATCTCATCTTCAAAACGATAACCCACACCACGAACTGTAGTGATGAATTCGCCACCAAGTTTTTGGCGAACATGCCCAAGATGCACATCAACCACCCGAATCTCGCCAAAATACGACCCGCCCCATACTTTTTCCAATAATTGCTCACGGGTCAGCACGCGCCCGCGATTTTCGGCCAAAGCCAAGAGCAGGTTAAACTCAATCGCGGTTAGGTCCACCGGCTGTGCGTCAACCGAGACGATGCGAGCAGCCGGATCAATGGTCACATGTTTGAATGACATATTATTTACTGAATCACCACCCGAGCTTGATTGCATTCTCCGGAGTGCTGATTTAATGCGAGCAACCAATTCACGTGGGCTAAACGGCTTGGTCACGTAATCATCCGCACCCACCGACAAGCCCACGATCTTATCGGTTTCTTCTGTGCGAGCCGTCAACATAATGACATACACATCCGATTCGCGCCGCAGACGGGATAAAAGCTCAATACCATCTAACCCAGGTAACATTACATCAAGGATCACCAAATCGGGCTTATATGCCCTGGCGGCCTTCAGACCCGCGTTTCCGTCAGCCGCAGTGTAGACCTCGTAACCCTCTGGTTTCAAGTAAGCGCTAACCAGGTTCACAATGGATGGTTCGTCGTCAATTATTAAGATTTTTATAGTCATGCTTGTTTATTCCAAGAATTTTGAATTTGTGCTTCCACCATTTATTATAGACAATATGGTTGTGAAATACGTGAAGAAATGATAAAGATAGTAAAAAGATACAGCAATCATTTTGGCACTTCAAAACTTATATTGAGAGCCTGACTTTCATTTTACAAGTATAATAAAAATATGCCTGACGACCAATTTTCATCCCTGTCCCGCCGCAAGATCGCCATGTTAATCGATGGTGACAACGCGCAATCCAGCCTGATTTCACAAATGCTTGTGGAAGCAGGAAAGTATGGCATGGTAACCGTCCGCCGTATATATGGCGACTGGACTACGCCTAATATGAATTCTTGGAAGGACGTGCTGAACTATCACGCCATCCAACCTATTCAACAATTCCGATATACCATCGGCAAGAATGCCACTGATAGCGCCATGATTATTGACGCCATGGACATTCTGCACTCAAGGGTCGTGGAAGGTTTTTGCTTGGTATCCAGTGATAGCGACTACACAAGACTGGCTACGCGCATACGAGAGACTGGTATTTTTGTCATCGGTATTGGCGAAAAGAAAACACCCAAACCTTTTGTAAATGCTTGCGATGTGTTCGTCTACACGGAAAACCTGGTCACCGAAACCAAACCTGCCAAACAACCCGCACGAAAACCGACTGGTAATAGTAATAACAAAAAGAAGGAAGAGAAAGAAGAAAAAGAAGAACTCGACCCGATGCCGATGCTGGAAAAAGCGTTCGAAATCGCAGTCCAGGAAGACGGCTGGGCTCGTCTCGATCACATGGGGAACGCCCTCTACCAATTAGACCCCGGCTTCGACCCCCGCACCTATGGACAACGTCAGCTTTCACGCCTGGTTGGAAATCTTAAGGATAATTTTGAAATGCGCACCCAGGAAACCGATGGGTCCAACCTTTTTTACGTAAAGCTGAAAGAGTAGCGACTGGCAAAAACAGAACCGATCCAAAAAATATATTCAAGAAAAGGCTGGCAAAATAAGCGCCAGCCTTTTCTTCGTTAATTACTCATTTTGAATGAGCGGGGTGTTTCATCGGCAGCACGAAATCATAAGGAAACTCGACAATCCGCTCAATTAAGCCATCCGATTTCACCCAATAGGTGTCCTCGATGCGAAAACCCATTCCCTGATCTGGGTAATATAAGCCAGGTTCAATCGTAAATACAACTCCTGGTTTTAGTAAATTGTCATCGGCAGCTGTAAGTCCACTCCAAGGTCTTTCATGGATATTCAAACCCACCCCATGACCGATCGAATGGATGTAGCCTTGCAAAGGCGCTTTTTGTGTACGCACAGTCGGGTGGCTATTTTTTTCAAATATATCGCATGTCAAAACCTGGTAATCCTTGAATTTGGCGTTGGTATCGAGATTATTGACAATTTCTTGGTATCCATCATATACCTGCTTGTACAATTTTTCTGCTTCGGGTGTGGCGTATCCAAGACTCCATGTACGGGTGAAATCATAAAAATAGCCACCACCGGGTTCCTGGGGGTAGATATCAAACACAATTGTCTTTCCCAACATCATAATATCGTCAGGGTTACCCTGGGAATGGGGTACGCCTGCGTCGCGCCCAATCGAAAAGATAAAACCTTCACTGGGTACAGCGCCACGTTCAGCCAGCCATAAGTTGATCATCTCTTTGACCTTGCCGAGCTTTAGCGGCTGACCCTGATCATCCAATAGCGCTTCATCGCTATTCACAGCGCAATTTGTGAGATATTCTGCCGTTAACGCCACCACATCGGTCGTGATTTTACCCATCCGGCGTATCCGTTCCACCTCGGCTGTTTCCTTGGTTTCCATGGCAAGCATGAATATGGAATTCTCCCTGGATTCGCCCACCAACTCCAAATCAGGCTGCAGGCGTTGCAGATGGGCTAAAACAGCAAATAGGCTGCTCAAGTCAGTGTGCCCGTAAATGCCGATCCGACCGCTAATCTGCATATCTGCTAGAATACTTTTTAGCCTTAAGGCAGTCATCAATGCAGTGTCACCACCAGCGGCTTTGAGAAAATCCTGCCAGGGGTATTCGTCATACAAGCGCACTGTCAGGCCAGATTTGGCAGCTTCATCCCGTTCCATTCCATTACAAAATAAAACAGCGCTTTCACCTGTTTTTTTTATGAGGGTCGCCGCCGAAACATGCCCCCCGCCGGTCAGGTAGGTCATGGGAGGATTATGTTCAGCATTGCCAAAAACAAGGATCGCCTTCAAATCTCTTTTTATCATCTGGGCATCAAGATCTGATCTCATCGAAATCTCCTGCAATTATAATTTTGGCTTTCCAGCCAGGGGAATAAAATGATTACTTTAGTGCGTGCTTCAGGCTGGAAAGAAAAGCGTTATTTTGTTCAGGTAAAACCGTACGTGGGTCAAATACCACTTTGTCGTTATTTGCTCTCGCAATAACAGCCGGATTTTGGTTGCGAAGGTGCTTTAACAAGCGATCAGGAGAGCGAACAGCGAGCGAATAAACCCAAGTGGGAAGGGTTTCACCGGGCAGAGAACCGCCACCTACTGTCGATTGGTCACTGCTTATCTCGCCAAAACCAATTTCTTGCATCCACATCTCGGCTTGCTGCCGGATATTGTCAGGGGATCTGCTAATCATGCGCCAAATCGGTATTTCCCGCTCAGCTTCATCTTTGAGATAATGCATTAGGGTAGCCGATAAACCAGAAAGGCAGGTTTTATCAGCCCGCAATGCACGGGAAAGTGGGTGACGTTTCAAACGGGCTATCAGACCTGCCCTGCCGATGATTAAACCAGCTTGCGGCCCTCCAAGCAGTTTATCACCTGAAAACATGACCAAGTCAGCACCTGCGGTTAACGATTCCTGCACAGTTGGTTCATGCTCCATCCCATATAAGGATGTATCCAGCAAGGCACCAGAACCAAGATCATCAACCAGCAGACTATCATGGCGGTGGGCAGCTTCAGCAATCTCACGTAACGATGGTTCTTCAGAGAAACCGACTATCTTAAAATTCGAACGGTGCGCCCGCATCACCAGGTTTTCACCTGACTCGACCAATGCATCTTCGTAGTCGGAAACTCTGACCTTATTCGTGGTACCCACTTCCACCAATCTGGCACCAGATTGCTTCATGACATCCGGAATCCGAAAGCCTCCACCAATCTCCACTAACTGTGAACGTGAAATGATCACTTTTTTGCGGTTTGCAAGTGCGCTCAGCACCAATAGTACTGCTGATGCACAATTATTTACAACCAAACAGGCTTCTGCGCCAGTCAATTTTTGAATAATGGGTTCCACGTGACTTTGGCGACTGCCGCGTTTTCCAGTGGAGATATCCATCTCAAGATTGGAATACCCGCTTGAGATTTCGTGCATGGCTAATAAAGATTTTTGGGAAAGTGGAGCTCGGCCAAGATTAGTGTGAAGAATAACCCCCGTGGCATTGATTACAGAAACGAGAATGGGTTTTGTCCAGTCTCCCAACAATTTCTCAACTCGTGCCATGATCATATGATTATCTACCGGATCCGACCCGTCGCTCAACTCAGCGCGAATCTCATCCAGTACCACATGAATGGCATGCAAGGTCAGCGGTCGGCCAAATCTACCGATGAGCGGCGTTCCAGATTGTAATAAACGGTCAACCGACGGGATGCTGCGAAGGGTCATTTTCAACTTTGTTCGCTGCTTCGCTCATCCTTAAGATATATTCCAACACGAGCAAGCCAAGACCAAGCCAGACCGAAATTGGAAAATTCAGAGCTCCGCCAATACTCAACCATGTAAGGAGTGCGAAGTAAAAACCTACACCAATCGCTTCACGCACAATAACCTCGGCCAGGTTCGGACGGCCGGGAAAAAGGGTGCTATTTAGTAAAAAGAAAATCGGAAGGGTGGTGCCAGACCCGGCCAATACGATCAGAGCATATAAAGCCCAGCGTGGCCACAAAGTGGGTAATGTAAAATTAAGCATCAATGCCAACCCACCCCATCCGGCAATGATCAGGAATATGGTTGAAATAAGAAATGGGCGAAACGATAATTTATCTTCCATAGTTTTAATTATACCTGCTGAATCGGCTGTATACGGAAAGTAAAGGAAAATCCATTCTGG
>CAIVSQ010000399.1 GCA_903908605.1 uncultured Anaerolineae bacterium | reverse complement strand
CAATCTGACGTACTGGATCAACAACCGGTTCGTCGAGCAGACCCACGTGTGCCGCACCGGGCTGAAGAAGGGAGAGTGGCACGAGACCGGCGAGCGCATTCTGCACGGCCTGTTCAACGAACTGATCTGGTTCGTGAGCGAGCAGAAATCCTGGATGGAATACATCAGCCATCCTGACAAGTACCGCCACCTTCCGTTCTACAAAACAAAGTGGCCGTTCCGCCACTTCACCAATTTCAACTATCCCGAGTTGGGGCTGGCGTACCTGGAGTGGGAGAAGGGCCTGGCGTACAACGAAAGCTGGTATGGCTATCCCGATCGCAAGTTCTCTGACGATGAAAGAGCCAACTACCCGGACTACGGGCAGATGACGCCGCAAGCCAAGAATGCCACCGAAATTGGAGAACTCTACAACTGGTGGGTAAATATCCGCCCGCAGCGCCCGGATTCCATGGATGAGGGCGGCTGGTCCGCCTACTGCGACTACATGCGCGCCACTTATGGCGATGGCGTCCTCCATGAAGACCGCACGGATGAAGAGCGCGTCATGAGCAAGCAAGCCCTGGACATGACCAACGAGATCGAACAAACCTACGACGATGAAGACACAGTCATGATGAAGCGGTTGATCGAGATCCGCGATTCTCTGTGGACCTAAGCGTAAGCTTGTTATGGATTCGCATGACGCAATGGGCCAGAATGATTGCGATTTGGCGCAGCGGAGTTATGGGGTAGGCAGGCGTTTGCATGTCAGATTGCCTGGCTGGCGGCGGGCAGGAAGATGGAGGATTTGATGGTGTGAGCCGAGGCAACGACTTCCGGGGTGCCCCAATCGCACGCTGAATGTAGGCTCTCTCTAATATCTCAATTGGAGATATACTAGCCTGGTGAAAGTTATCAGCAACAGCGCATTGAGACGCTTTGCCGCCCTGCACCCTCAAGCCGACGAGGCGTTGCGGGGTTGGCGACGGGTGATCGAGAAAAACCGGTTCGGCAGTTGGGCGGAATTGAAAATGGCGTTCAACACGATCGATAAGGTCGGTGAGTTGGCGGTTTTTGACATTGGCGGCAACAAGTACCGGCTCATCGCTTACATCCGGTTCGAGAAGCAGATCGTCTACATCAAGGCGGTGCTGACTCACCGCGATTACGACAAAGGAGCATGGAAATCATGAACGCACATATCCCGGTCAATAACTTGCTGCCGGCGTGGGAGGCGTTTCGCAGCGCGACCAATATCGGCCCGATCGTCGACGAAGATCACTATCAGCGGATGGTGTCCACGCTTGAGGCACTGCTCGATGAGGCCGCTGGCGACGAAACCCATCCCGCGATGCAGCTCGTCGATATCGTGGGCGATCTGATTGAAGATTACGAAACCGAACATCACCCGCTGCCAGAGGTCACCGGCATCCAGGCGCTGAAGTTTTTGATGAAACAACACGGTCTCAAGCAATCAGATCTTCACGAGATTGGCAGCCAAGGCGTCGTATCCGAGATTCTCACAGGAAAGCGGGATCTCAATATTCGCCAGATCCGCGCACTCAGCGAACGTTTTAAGGTCTCCACCGCGACATTCGTGTAAGTCGTTATCGAGGCTAAGCCGGGGAAAATTCAGAACGACCGACCGCTTACGTCAGCAGGAGACTACCGGTCATGAAAAAAAAGGGGTGTTCCGCGCCAATCAAGGATCTCAATTTCAAAAATTGTCCAAATTGACCCCTCATCTTAGGAAATTCGCGTTTTTCAACCCCGTGACATCTGTAAGTCCTTGTTTTATTTAACTAATAAAATCCACCGCCGAGACTACCGGCGTGACAGGCCGGCCCTTCAGAGGCGCATTATCAAAGAGATACGTCACTTTTTTCCTAAGTTGACCTGCCTGGAAACCCGCGCGGTTGGGGGGTGGGAGTTT
>CAIVSQ010000398.1 GCA_903908605.1 uncultured Anaerolineae bacterium | reverse complement strand
CCCATCTGTTGAATATGAAGTTGTGATGGGCGGAGGGGAAGTGTTATTAATCGATTCTCCTGCTCAGCTTCCCGACGAAGGAATGGTCTCGGAAATCCGTGAGCCGTGGATGAACATCGAGATCATTACCCCGACTGATTATTACGGGACAATCATGGATTTGGTGATTAACCGTCGTGGCATCTATAAGGGCCAGGAATATCCGGCCCCGCACCGTGTGCAGTTGAATTTTGAAATTCCCCTGGCTGAATTAATCGTTGATTTCTTTGATACTTTGAAATCTCGTACAAAGGGATATGCTTCGCTGGATTACCAGTTCTTGGAATACCGTGCTGATAAGCTTCAAAAGTTGGAGATCCTGGTTAATGGAGATCCTGTTGATGCACTCGCCGCGATTGTGCATGAAAAAGATGCCTATCATAAAGGTCAGGCATTGATCACCAAGCTTAAGGACATTATTCCACGGCAAATGTTTGATGTCGCCATCCAGGCATCTTCGGGAGGACGCATCATCAGCCGCGCCAATGTAAAAGCGATGAGAAAAGACGTGTTGGCCAAATGTTATGGCGGCGATATCACCCGTAAAAAGAAACTGTTGGAGAAGCAAAAGAAAGGAAAGCGGCGTTTGAAGATGGTCGGCAACGTGGAAATTCCACAAGAAGCCTTCATGGCCGTTTTGAAATTGGATTCAGAATAAGCTGAAGTGAAATTCATCCCGGTTGCGGTTGGGCCATCCTTCAAAGCCGGATATTTTCCTGGCGCCTGATTTGACTGGCTGGCACCAAGCTTTTTATGCCATACCCTGGAAAAACATGTCACGAATATTAAAAGATTTACGGCGCTTGCTGCCTGGCTTTTTGATCAGTGTCATCCTGGTCGTAGCCATTTTATATTTCGTCGATCTTCGGATCACATTGAATGCCATCAAGGCTGCCAATTATGGTTTGCTGGCATTTGTTTTTGGCATGGGTGTTACCTGGCTGTTTGTCAGGGCACATGTTTGGCGTATCCTGTTGAGAAACCGTGCTTCATACCGCGATGTTTTCCTAACATTGATGGAAGGATACATGCTCAACAGTATTTTGCCATTCCGGCTCGGTGAGGTTGGCCGCGCGTTTTTGCTCAGCCGCAAATCTGAGCTCAAGTTTGTTGAGATTATCCCCACCATAATTATCGAACGAGTGACAGACCTGGCTTTTTCAGCCGCGATTTTTGTCACCGCGGTTCCGTTTGTGGTGGGTGCCGCGGGAGCGGATCGGATAGGTTTTTTTGTTGGTGGTGTGGTCATTCTTGGCTTGGTTGCGTTGTATTTATTGGCACGCAACCGCCAATGGGCTCTGGATGTATTTCACCGCCTGAGTAAACGCTGGCCAGTGATTGGTTCTGCCGGTGGAAATTTATTGGAAGCCTTCTTTTCTGGCCTGGAGGTTTTAACGGACCCGGGTTTGTTTACCCGGTTCATCTTTATGATGGCGCTGAATTGGGGTATGGCCATCGTGCAATATTTTCTGTTAGCTATGGCCTTTTTCCCCCAGGCGAAGCCCGTTTGGGGTATGTTTTTGTTGGGGGCATCTGCCTTTGGTGGTGCGATTCCTTCTCTGCCTGGTGGGGTTGGTACGCTGGAAGGTGCAATGGCCGCAGCTTTGACCTTGCTATCCAATAACCAGTCTACAGCTCTGGCGGTGGCGCTTGTCAGCCGTGTGCTAAATTATGTGACCAGCTTTGGTTTCGGTTTGTATGGTTTCTCCCGCGAAGGTGAAACGATATCAGGTATTTATCAGCAGCTTATGAAATTACAGTCGCGTTCCGCGGGAGATCCACCCCCGACTTCGGGCGCAGATACTTCCCTTGAAGTGGATCATCCTCAGGAGTAAATATGTCTGGTAATTATTTTGTAACCGGCGGAGCCGGGTTTATCGGTTCCAATTATGTTGCTCGTTTGTTGGAACGCGGCGAGAATGTGACCGTTTATGATAACTTGAGCCGGGCAGGTGCACCGCGAAATTTGAAGTGGTTGCAGGAAAAATTCGGCTCTAAATCTTTCAACCTGGTTGTGGGTGACGTGCGTGATTCTGCCCAGTTGGTCGTTTCGGCGCGTTCGGCAGATATTATTGTGCATCTCGCCGGGCAGGTGGCTGTGACCACTTCAGTGGTTAAACCCCGTGAGGATTTTGAAATCAATGCACTGGGCACGTTTAATGCATTAGAAGCCGCGCGGTTGAATGAGCGCAATCCCGTTTTCCTATATTCTTCCACCAACAAGGTGTATGGTGGCATGGATGATGTGAAAGTTGTTGAACGTGGAAATCGATGGGAATATGAGAACTTGCCGTTTGGTGCTTCGGAATCCCAACCGCTTGATTTCCATTCTCCATATGGCTGCTCGAAAGGCACTGGGGATCAGTATGTGCGTGATTATCAACGCATTTATGATTTACGCTCGGTGGTATTACGCCAGAGTTGTATTTATGGGCCGCGCCAGTTTGGTGTTGAAGACCAGGGTTGGGTGGCATGGATGATTATTGCCGCGCAAACTGGTAAACCGATATCGATTTATGGCGATGGTAAGCAAATCCGTGATTTGCTTTATGTTGAAGATTTGTTGGATGCTTATGATGCCGCTATTCGGAATATTGACAACGTAAAGGGCGAAATCTTCAACCTGGGTGGTGGTTCGGAAAATACCATGTCCATCTGGACCGAATTTGGACCGCGTCTTGAAAAATTGCTTGGCCAGCCCATCCCGGTGACGTATGGGGATTGGCGTCCAGGTGATCAAAAAGTATTTGTGGCGGATATCCGCAAAGCTCAACAAACGCTTGCTTGGAAGCCCAAGTACTCAGTCGATAGGGGCGTCGAGGAGCTGTTTGATTGGGTTCGCCGGAATAAAAATTTATTTTAGTTCCGGATGATTTTATGAAAATATTGACTGTACTAACTTATTATCGTCCGCATACGTCCGGATTGACCATATACGCGGAGCGATTGGCAGAAGCGTTTGCTCGCCGGGGACATCAGGTTACTGTGTTAACCTCCCGTTTTGATCCCAATACCCCGGCTGAGGAAATACGTAATGGGGTCAAAATCGTCCGCGCGCCGGTAGCGCTGCGAATTAGCAAGGGTGTCATCATGCCCACCTTTGGCTTTTTAGCATGGAAATATGTGGCCGAAAACGATGTGGTTCAAATGCACCTGCCCCAGTTTGACGCGCCGGGTTTTGCCACGCGCGCGCGACTGTTAGGTAAATTGGCGATCCTGACCTATCATTGCGATTTGCACTTGCCACACGGATTCTTTAATCGATTGGTAAATGCGGTCGTTGATTTTCAAAATACCTCAGCCGCTTGGTTCGCAAATCATATTGTGACGTACACACAAGATTATGCAGATAACTCGCCATTTTTATCACGTTACAAGCATAAGCTGACACCCATCCTGCCTCCAGTTCAACTGCCCCCGCCTCCGCAAGGCGCGGTTGCTGAACTGGCCGAGGCCAACCATATCCATCCTGGTGGGCGCTGGCCTGTGATTGGGATGGCAACTCGTTTTGCCTCTGAAAAAGGTGTTGAGATCTTGCTTCAAGCGCTTCCCAAGATATTGGAAAAATATCCAAATGCTCAGGTGCTTTTTGCTGGTCAGCATTTGAATGTAATGGGGGAGCAAGCCTATTTCAATCGCCTGAAACCGATTATCCAGCAATATGAGCAAAGTGGGCACTGGAAATTCCTCGGTAATTTGAATCCCCAGCAAATGGCAGCTTATTATCCCAACCTCGATGTGTTGGTTGTGTCCAGTCTCAATTCGACTGAGGCCTTTGGGTTGGTTCAAATTGAAGCTATGATGAATAATGTCCCTTGTGTGGCGTCGGCGCTGCCAGGTGTACGCCGCCCAGTTCAGATGACCGGTATGGGCTTCGTCACCCCCATTGGTGATTCAAACGCGCTTTCCGATGCGATTTTGCAGATCCTGGCCGAGCCGCAGAAATATCGCCGTGACCCGGCCGAAATTGCGCGTTCCTATGATCCCGATTCAGTTGCAGCGGAGTATGAAAAATTATTCGCCCGGCTAGGCAAAACAGGCTAACGCCAGAGTATATGCCTGCCATATTCCACATCATTGAAGGTTGTTAAAGAATGCCTGAGACCCAAAAAGATTTCCTTTTTTTACATACACGTGATCTGCCTTATTTTCGGGCGTTCCTTCGCGCTGTGGAATCGCGTTTTTACCAGGATATCAACCTGCCGCAACCAACCCTCGATGTTGGTTGCGGTGACGGTCATTTCACCCAACTCACTTTTGATCACAAACTGGATGTCGGGCTTGACCCGTGGACCGGTCCAATCCATGAAGCCGGGACGCGTAAGGTTTATGACCTGTTGACCGAGGCCGATGGTGCAGCGATGCCATATCCTGACGCCTATTTTTCCAGCGCAATCAGTAATTCAGTTCTGGAGCATATTCCACATCTGGATGCAGTTCTACTGGAAACCGCCCGAGTGTTAAAGCCTGGAGCTCCTTTTGTTTTCTGTGTTCCTAATCACCAGTTTTTGCCCAATCTTTCGGTCGCGCGTTTCTTTGACAAGGTAGGACTAAAAGGTTTGGCGCGTGCATATCGGGCGTTCTTTAATAAGATATCGCGTCATGTTACTTGTGATAACCCACAGCAGTGGACAACGCGCCTGGAAGCAGCTGGTTTTAGGGTGGAAAAGTATTGGCATTATTTCTCTCCGGCTGCGCTTGCGACATTGGAATGGGGCCATTATTTTGGGCTGCCATCCCTGG
>CAIVSQ010000397.1 GCA_903908605.1 uncultured Anaerolineae bacterium | reverse complement strand
GTGCAGAAATCATAGGCCGCCGCCATCAACGCGATGGTCACCGCCCCGATCCAGCTATCTCTGAATAATGCATTGAATTTGAATAATAAAAGAGAGGGTTGCCTTTTCGCTTTTGCACAAACAAAACGAAAGGACAACCCTCTTTATCTATTGATGTAACCTGCTTACTGTTCACTAACAGGGCGCATCATGTCTATTGATTTAATGCAGTTAGCTTGTGTAAGAAACGCAAAGATATTTATTTACTTCAATATGGCGATGATAGTTGCATAGGGCGGTAGCTCGGGCAGTGGCTGGTAGGCGCTGAACTTGCCAGCGGACACTGCTAATGCTGCCAGGGTATCTAACCCGCCGAAGAGCGTTTCCAGGTTGAAGCTGCCGTCGGAAAGGGTGCCCGTCTCGGTCAGAGCCAGTTTGTAATCACTTACTGGTTTGTCGCCCAGGTTGACCAGCACCAATATGGTTTCCTTGCCTTGCTTTCGCAGCAGGGCAAAGACTTGCGGGCTGCCGGTCTCGAGTAAGGCCACCGAGCCTGTTTTCATGGCAGGGTGGGCTGTGCGTAAAGCGATGAGTGAACGGTAGTGATTGAGCAACGAATTTGCCGTACCATCCTGGGTCGCCACGTTGATCTGTGCGGTGCTGGCATGCGGGCTACGCCAGGGTTTGCCGCTGGTGAAACCCGCGGTGGCAGGGTCTGCGCTCCACTGCATCGGCAGGCGGAGGTCTTCATCCGGTTTTTTGCCCTGCATACCGATTTCCTCGCCGTAGTAAATAAAGGGCGTCCCCGGGGCTGTAAGCAGCAGGAATGCTGCCACTTTGGCTTTGTTTTCATCTGTGTTGAGCACGCTCATCACGCGCACCTGGTCGTGATTGGTCAGGAATGTGGCGAAATCGCCGTCGGGTTTGTCTTTCAGGAAAAATTTGTATCCGCTGAGTACGCTCGAATTAGCCCCGCCCATAGCGCTGTTGACGATGGCGCTGGCCAGCTCAAAATTGAAGATTTGGTCCGTTTGCTCGGTATATAGCTTGGCCATCAAACCACCTGCACCGCCGACCTCACCGACCGTGTAGGCATCGGCTTTTTCAGCCTTGTAGAAGCTGTAATATTCCTTCAGCCAGGCGTGTGTTTCGGGGGTGTTTTCCACCTTTTTACCCTGTTCAATCAGGTGCTTGACCGCATCGATGCGAAAACCGTCCACGCCGATGGTGGTTAGCCAGTAGGCGCTCACTTTCTCCATCTGAGCGGTGACCTCGGGGTTGCGGTAGTTTAAGTCTGGCATGCCGCCCCAAAAATACGAGTAATAAAAACCACTGTTGCCCTGGTTCCAGTATTGGCCCGGGTTGGTCTCGGACCAGACGTACCAATCACGATATTTAGACTGAGCCCCACTCTGGGCATCCACAAACCAGGGATGCTGAGCGGAGGTGTGGTTCAGCACCAAGTCGATGATGATGCGGATGCCTTTTGCATGGGCTGCATTGAGCAGGTTATTAAAATCCTGCAGAGTGCCGTATTGCGGGTTGACGGCGTAGTAATTGAGCACATCATAACCGTGGTAACTGGGCGAGGGGTTGATGGGCATCAGCCAGATGGCATTGACGCCCAGGGTTTTTAGATAATCCAGCTTCTGTGTAATGCCATTAAAATCGCCGATACCGTCGCCGTTTGAGTCATTAAATGAGCGCACAAAGATCTCATAAAAGACCGCTTCGCGCCACCAGGGGTAAACCTGCTCAGGGGGTCCAGGTTCAGTCGTTGAGACTGCCTGCGTTGCTGGTACAGGTGTGGCAGACAGGGTAGTGGGTGGGGTGGCAGGCGCTGGGGCGCAGGCCGCCAGTAGAACAAGTAGCAGGAAAATGGAAAGGATACGTTTCATAGGGTTTCAAAAAAAAGGGCGACCACTGGTCGCCCTTTTAGGGTTTTAGCCTTTGACAGCGCCTGTTGTCAGGCCGCCGGTGATGTACTTTTGCAAGGCGATGTAGATAAACGCCACGGGGAGGGCTACGATAACCGCCATGGCCGCAAATCGGTTCCAAGGGATGCTGCTGGCATATTGACCGGTCATATTATAGAGCGTCATCGAAAGCGTGTAGTTCTCGGGTTTGGTCAGGAATAACCAGGGCAGCGCGAATTCTTGCCAATGTCCAATGAAGCCCAAGAAGAAGGTCACCGCCAACTGCGGAATGGCCAGCGGTAATACGATCAAGAAGAAGACCTGGTTGGCATCCGCGCCATCGATGGAGGCGGCTTCTTCCAGCTCATGTGGGATGGTATCCAGGTAACCCTTCAGGTTCCAGACCGCAAATGGCAGCGCGCCGGAGATCATGGCGATGCCCACCCCCAGCAGTGAATCGCGCAGATTGAAGAGCAACTTACCGGTCACGCCTGGTGCACAGACCGAGAGTGGCATAAGCGCGGTTACACCTTTGCCACAATCCATCATCCTAAAGCTATTCATCAAAAGGTAAAGCGGGGTTGAAGTGCCAATCGCGGGCATCAGCAATGGGATGAAAACCAGCACCATCAGAATCTGGCGCGCTTTAAACTGGAAGCGCGAGAAGGCATATGCGGCCGTAACCGCAACCAGCAGGGCTACCAGACCCACGCCGAAGGAGAGCAGGAAGCTGTTGCGCAGCAGTTCCAGGAAGCTGACCGGGTTGGCAGTTGGCCTGTCCAGCACTTGTGCGTAAGCTAAAAACGAGATTTCTTTGGGGATCAAGACCAGGGTAGAGGGCCGATCCGTCTTGGAACTGAAGGATAACGTAATGACGTACAGGATCGGGAACAGGACTTCAAAACCAATGGCCAGGGTCAACAACTGTAGGAGAAGTTGCCGCCAGAGGGGTAGGCTGCGCCCGCTCTTGGCGCTGGACGTATTCATGGTCAAAATACGCATGAAGATGTTTTTTTGCTTGGGTTCGGATGAAGTGGTCATGTTAATTCTCCGAATAGCTTGTTGTAGCACGGGTAATCCGGTTGGTCACCAGGAATACGAACGTCCCCACAAAGAAAATGATCACTGAGAAGGCGGCTGCAGCGCCGTACAGGCGCAGGTTACGCACCAGGTCATAAGCGAACGTGACCAAGATTTCCGTTGAGCGCGCGGGCCCGCCGCCGGTCATAAAGAACACGAACGCGAATAAGTTAAAGGATAATGTAAAACCGTAAACCGCAGCGGGGATCATGGCTGGGCGCAGCAATGGCACTGTGATATTCCAGAATTGCTGAACACCGGTGGCACCGTCAATATCGGCCGCTTCGTACAAGTCTTTGGGGATACTCTGCAAAGCACCTGTTGCCACTACGGTCATGAAGGGCCAGCCCAACCAGAAGTTGGCGATCATCATGGCGTAATAGGCCTTGGGCAGCGGGCCGCCAGGCAACAACCAGGGAATGGGCGCTGCGTATTCCGTCAGCCAACGAATGTGGACCACATCAGTGTTGCCCAGTAAGTGTGATATGGCGGTCAGGAACTGATTCATCGCGCCGTACTGATCATCGAAGATATTGCGCCAGACGGTGGCAACCACCAAGGGAGGTACCACCACAGGCAGAATATAAACCGCACGGTAGATTTTCTTGAGCCATAAGCTTTCGGTGTTCAACAATACGGCGATTAGGACCCCAGCGGGTACATGCACCATAACGTTGGTGATAGCCCACCAGAAGTTGTAGATCAAAACACGGAAGAACTCAAAATTTTGAACGGGCAAGCCGCCAGTGAAAATGTCAATATAGTTTTTTAGACCTATAAAGTTCAGCGCCGGTGAGTTTAGCCCAAGTCGCAGATCCTTGGTCTGAAAGTCGGTGAAGGAAACGATCACCTGGTAGATCAGGGGGTAAAACGTGATGACACCCATTACCACGAAGGCTGGTAATAGATATAAATAAGGCAGAATTGCTTTGCTGAAATTACTTTTTTTGGAAGTATCCAATTTTGCGGTAAGGGTTGCCATCGAGCCGCTCCTTGAGCACACGCTAATACAAATAAGGACTGGTTATGAAGGGATTTTGAGACAGAAAGGTTTTTGGTAAATTACATGAGAGCGAACAGGTTACCCCGTTCGCTCTCATGTTTATTTTATTCCGGATTACTTGTTGGCACCAGCGACTGCATCCTTGACGAACTGGGCAGGTTCAACACCCTTTTCGTAGATGGCATCGGGGCCGCAGAAGTTCGACCAGTACTTGCCCAGTTCAGGAACCTGGGGGCGGATGGTGGCGCCGACGTTGAAGGCATCAACCAAGCCCTTGATGAGCGGGTCAGTCAGTTCGACATCGGTGCGGACCGGTACGTGGCCGGCTTCGGTCATCATGATGGCCTGGGATTTGGCATTGCTCAGGTAGAGAGCAACATCGATCGCGGCAGCTTGATTGGCGCTGTTCGGGTTGATGTAGTAACCATCGACACCGAGCATGGGCTTGGCAGGACCACCAGCACCAGCGGGCAAGGGAGCCACAGCCAGTTTATCGCCCAGGGCCTTCTTGTAGTCGGCCATGGCCCAGTTACCATTGAAGATGGCGGCCAGCTTGCCTTCGTTGAAGGGGGCCAGGCCATCGCTGTCGGTCATAGCCCAACCATTGGTCTTCTGGAGCTGGTAGGCCTTGTTGAGGAAGGTGAAGGTATCGGTAACGCCAGTGCCCTGGTCGGCAATAACTTTCCAGGAAGGATCGAAGATGTTTCCGCCGAAGGCGCTGTAGAAACCGAACATGTGGTAGCAGCCGTAGTTGATGGAAATGGGGGTGCCGGCTTCCATGGCAGCCATCAGTTCATCGGTGGTCTTGGGGGCAACGGGCAACAGGGAGGTGTTGTACCACATGGTTACGGCCTTGAGGGATTCAGGGATACCGTAGACTTTGCCATCGAGGGACATGCCATCGACACCGAGCTGGTTGACGCCATCGAACTTACCCTTGGTGAGTTCGGTGATATCAGCAATCAGGCCGGCGCGAGCATCATCACCCAGGGAGTCGTTGGGGGCAACGAACATGTCTGGGCCGCCGCCAGCGGCGACATCGGTGCGATACTTGTTATAGATATCGGCGAATGGGATCTGCAGAACGTTGATCTTGTACTGGGGCATATCGACAGCCGCATTGGCAAGAACCTTGGCGAGGGCCAGTTCTTCAGCAGAACCGGTGCCATAAGCATGCCAGAAGGTGACTTCGATTGGTGCGGCCACAGCAGGAACTTCGGTGGCCGCGGGGGCTTCGGTCGCGGCAGGAGCGGCAGGAGCTTCGGTGGCCGCGGGCGCAGCGGGGGCTTCAGTGGCGGGGGCGGCAGGGGCGCCGCAGGCAGTCAGCAGCATGCTTGCGACTACCAGAATGCTGAAGAGCAAAGACAGTTTGGTTTTCATTTGGTTCTTCTTCTCCTAAAAGATTGTTGGTGGTACAGACTTGGTTGTATTGACAAATACAGCACTATTGTAATTGTAATGTGTTTTTTGAATTAATGTCCGGTGAGAACCACCTCCTTTTCATTATTTGGTAATGTGTAAACAACTCTGGATAAAGGACTTTTGCCCTCGACCATGTTATGGATTGCCAGGCTGTTTGCTTGTACCATGGCACCAATGAGAGTCGAGCGCCGCCCGAGCATGGCGGTTGTAATTTTTACCGCATGTTCCGACGCTCTCAAAGAACGTTCTTTCACCATCTTGCGAATGGGGGCGGTGATCAGGTCACCGACCTCCGCTACGCCACCTCCAATGATGACAACGCTCGGGTTAAACATGTTAATGAGACCTGCCAGCGCGATCCCGATGAAGGTACCCGCACGATTGAGTATCTCCTGGGCTTCGAGGTCTCCGGAGCGGGCCGCATTAGCTACATCGAGTACGCTAATGGGTCTCTCTTTGATCTCAGTCAGCAGAGTCCGCTTTCCACTTTCCACCAGTTTTTGTGCCTGCAACTCAATTGCTTTGCCGCTTGCGAATGCTTCGAGGCATCCGTAGTTACCGCAGCTGCACAAGGGGCCATTCTTTTCAATGGTCAGGTGTCCAATTTCACCTGCTGACCCGGTGGACCCTACGAATATTTGTTGATTAATAATAAAGCCGGCACCAATGCCACTGCCAACTTTGATAAATGCAAGATTTATTTCATTACGCCCGGCGCCGTAAGCCCATTCACCCATCGCACCCAAATCGGCGTCGTTGTTGATTGTGACCGGAACGCTCCATCGTTTTTCAAGCGTGTCTCTAATTGGGAACCTATCCCAGCCCGGCATGATGGGTGGTGCCATTACCATTCCGGCATCGGTAATTACCGGACCCGGTACACTGACACCAATGGCAGATAAATCCTTGATACCGATGCCCTGTCTTTCCAAAAGTTCATTCAGTATCTGGTTCGCGTCGTCGATGCATTTCTCAGGACCATCTGCAATCTTAAATGGATGCTCTATTTCCTTCAGGATGCGGGCTGAAAAATCCCCGAGCGCAGCACTCAGGTGCGACGCGCCCATGTCAATGCCGGCTACCATGCCAGCTTTTGGATTTAATTCCAGTACCACGGGTGGACGACCACTTGGTGTAGTGCGACTGTAGGTTTCCAGAATAATTTTGTTGTCGATCAAATCATTGATGATGATACTGACGCCTGCCCGGGACAAATCCAAGGCTTCAGCGATATCTGTCCGAGATATGCTTTTCCCCGCAAAACGAATCAAATCCACCGCCGCGTGTTTGTTAAAATTTTTGACATTGTGATTGGCGGGCAGAAAATAATAAGCGTTCAACGACTTTCCCTTATTAGACCGACTTACCTTGTAGTTCAGAGGTTGGATATTGGTTATCGAAATCATTTGCAAAGTAAGTAAAAAAAAACAAACCCAGCGTGGTAGTCTCAGACCAATTTATTTCAGTTTTGTAATAAAACATTTTTTATCTGGGTGAATTCAGATTATTATTGCAGAATAATGTTGGATATTCGCACATTATTCTCATTATTGAGTTGTTTTTACCGGCGAATATGCTGTATCGGGAAAAGATCGTTCTAGATATGAAAAAACAACATTTTAATTAATTCAAATAGTTTATTAAATATAACAAAGCCCCGGGATAATTTCTCGGATTATATAATTAAGAAGTCGGATTATATTACGACAATTGGGGCGGATACTGAAAAACAAGGACAATATCGCGATGATTAATTCTAGCTTAGTTTACTAGGTGAAATAAGTGCTCGGCGTTAACTCTGCTCGAGCCCCTTTTGACGGTAGGCGCGCGGCGAACAAGCACAGTATTTATTAAAGACTCTTCCAAAGTAACTGAAATCCTCAAATCCCACTCGTATGGAGATCTCAGTTACCGAGAGGACTGAAGAACGCAGGTATTCTTTCGCAAGTTGAACACGGTACCGGTTCAGGTATTCCCAAATCGGCAGGCTCATTTCGTCACGGAATATCTGGCTGAGATAATTCTTACTGATCCCGACCGTGGATGCAATTTCTTGCAAGGTAAAAGGGCGAGTGTAATTTTGGTGCAGGTAAGCCAGGCATTGTTTGACCAATATACTGGTCGGTTGAGGTAAAAAGTGTTTCCCCTTCAATATTCGTTTGATGTATTCACTGGTTTCTTCGGGGGAGAGAATATCGCTTGTGTGATAAATGACTCGCTCGTAATTCAACCGGCTGATTGTTTCATCAGAGAGTGGTTTTTTACTCGTTATCAATACGGGTGTTCCGGCTGTATTTTCTCGTTCCCTCAGCAATGCTAATATAGAAAAATCATCGTTTTCCGGGTTGCCCAGGTTTACGATCACCAGTGACGGGTTTTCCAGGCTGATATCCCCAATCGACCCGGTAATTTGATCGACGGTGACGATTTGATGATCTTCGATCTGACTGCCTAATAATGAGAATTGCATATCAAAGTCGCGGACATGGTCATCGATGAATAGAATTGTGCGGTTTGTTTGGCCTGTCTGCATGGATTGAATCAACTGAATTAAATTTTCATAGTTTCCTATGATACCCCGACCGGTGTGAGCGCTATCCTCTTCACCGAAGAGTAAGAAAGGGCACCGGCTGAGTTGTGGATGGACACTTATTTTGTTAATGATTGCCAGGTCATTTACATTTCGTTGGGTTGAATCCCATAGGATCGCTTGAGGACGTACCTGGTTGCCAAACTGGTTCAGATCATCACTCAGTTCGATTATGCTAACTTCCAGTTCAGGCTTCGAGCAAAACTCTACTACTGTTTCTGATATTTCCCTGTTTTGAGATACGAGCAGGACAACAGGCTGTTTGTCCGTTAACTTAAATGTTGGTGGGAGTGTTTCGTTTGCCAGGTTAGGCAAGGGCAGGAATACATGGAAGGTGCTGCCTTTGCCTGGTTGGCTTTCCAGCTGGAGTGAACCTCCATGCAGGGCTACCAGACGCCGAGTAATTGTCAGACCAAGTCCAATCCCCTTGGGATGACGGCTGGCGGTTTCACCGGTGACAAATGGTTCAAATATACGTTCCTGGATATCTACTGGGATACCCGGTCCTGTGTCTTCAACCCACAAATGAAGGTGCGGGGGGGAGATTTTTGCCCCCAAGGTTATTTTGCCACTTGTTGTAAATTTTTCCGCATTGCTCAGTAGGTTGTAAACAATCCGGCGTGCCTGGGTCGGATCTGCCATGATCATTGGCAGGTGTGCAGGTATCTCTATTTGCCAGTTAATTGCGTGCCGGTTTGATGTTGTATTCGAAGTACCATGGAAGGCATCCAGCATCAGTTTGCCGGGGTTGAGCAATTGTAAGGATAAATCCAATTCATTTATTTCCGCACGGGATAAATCGAGCAAATCGTTGATCAACCTAAGTAGGTGTTCGCCGTTTTTATGGATGATATCCATGTCATTGCGGAGTTTTACTGGCAATTCCATACCGTAAGAATTAGGATTGGCAAGTGCCGATATGCTGTGACCGACAATCTGGCTGAGGGGAACGCGCAGCTCCTGGCTGACATTTGCGAGCAATCGGGTTTTTAGATTATTTGCTTTTTCAGCCTGGGCTTGGGCAGTGAGAGCTTCTTCACGTGCGCGCACAGCATCAATGTATAACTCGGTATTGCGAATGGCGGTTCCGAACTGGTCTGCAAGCGATTGCAGACCAATCAGTTCTTGCCGGGTATGGTAGATTCCGCGCTGACTGAACAAATCCAAGACATGGGTAATGCGCCCACTAAAGTGGATTGGCAAGATCAGGCGGGAACCGGTCTGGTTGGAGCGAGTCGCTGCGCGGTTGGTTTTATTTCCCTGGATATTGGAGTACCAGATGAGGTGATCATGTTGAATGGCATCGCCCAGGTCCCCCGAGTCTTCAAGCGCAATATCCGAGGGACTAGCTGGGTTGGACAAACCAGGGATCATTATTTTTTCGTCACTGAGCCATCGATAGAGCTGTGCTTCATCATAATTAAAATTAGTGCAGATCAGGTTGGTTATCTCGGTGGATAATTGATGCAGGTCAAGAATTGTGCCTAGCTGGTGATTAATTTCCAGGCTGGTTTCCAGCTGGCGCATTCGTTCGCGATATTGCTGGTGGTCAAAGTTCACCAACCGGCTGGGTACTTCTGCCAGCGAAATTAGTTTTTCGGCTGAGACTGTATTAATATTTTGCGAGGTGACCAGGCGCATCTTATAGGGGAAGTGTTCTGGGACGGGTTGTCCGGTGGAGATTCTGTAAGCCATTTCCACCGCAGTGCGACCGAGGTGCAGTGGCGAAGTTTCAATTGTGGCAGACATGGTTCCAAAGCCGATGGCCGCCAATGCCAACGGATCTCCATTGATTCCGACAATATGGGTCCCCGGTCGCAGGTATCCCAGTTTATCTGCTGCGTCCCTGGCGGACAATGCCAGGGTATCGGAAATGCCAAAAATGGCGTCAAAATATTCCGGGTGTTCAGTAAGGTAGGAGCTTACCACTTGCTGTGCATGAATCGCCAGCCAGCCGGAGGGTAGCTGCTCGATTGATATTTCGGGGTAATTTTGTAAGACATCTTTGAAGCCTTGCACCCGAGATTCTCCGGTATCTGAGCGGGGAGAAGATGGTACTCCACCTACCAACAGGATCCTGCCCTTGCCATTTAATATTTCTGCCAGGTAATTTCCGGCCATTTGGGCCGCATCATACAATCCGAGTGGAGAAACAGAGAGTGGGTGGCGAAAATCAGTTTCAACCATCCGGACGAGTGCTGTTCCGTGCTCCAGCAAACTCTTAACGACAAACCTGGATGTCCCTGCTTCAATCAGGACATCCAGGTTTTGGGACATCAATTCTTCCAATAAGGCCAATTCTTGCATGCGGGAAGGGTCGAATGGCAAGTTTTCCATAATGTTCGTGATCGTGACCCCGAACTCCTGCCCGGCCTGGTGAACACCTTCGAGTACCTGCCCCCAGAATGGGTCGAACAAGTCGCCGATCAAAATATTGATGTTTATGCCGGGTGTTGAATTCATATTGTTTATTTTACATCAGGAAAAATATGCTGTAGATAATGGACTTGACAGCCATACAAATCTGATGATAATTGAATTCAACAGGTTAAAAATAATAAAGGCATTGACAGAGGAAAGTAAATTGGCGGAAATTGCCAGAGATGCGCACGGGTTTTGCTGTGAATTGCGCTCAATCTAACCCAATTGAAGTTCCCTCTCGAGCCGCTTGAGTGAAAACGATTTTAGTGAAGTAGTTCAAGCCGTCCACCTGGCGTTATCAGGTAAGCCGATGATAGTTGGCTTTAAGTGGACCAGAGGTTGGTCAATTTGGGTGGTACCGCGGGAAAGTTGCTCCCGTCCCTGTGTGGGCGGGAGTTTTGTATTTTCCCCCTGTGCCCGGGTTGATTTTGCAGCGATTAAGTTGAATGACGGAGGTAGATATGCTCGAAAAATTAAATGAAATTGAAAGAGCCGCCCTCGCGTCATTGGCGAATGTCAATGACGAAGCCGCGCTTGAAGCCTGGCGTGTGGGTAACATTGGCCGCAGCTCGGCGGTGATGAATGTATTCAGCCAGATGGGCGGACTTTCCAAGGAAGAACGTCCATTGGTGGGCCAACGTGCAAACCAGGTTAAGCTCGCCCTGGAAACAGCTTTTAACGAGCAGGCCGAGGTGGTTAAGACCGCCGCCCTGGCCAGGTCACTTGAGCAAGAGCAGTTGGATGTGACATTGCCTGGGCGTCCTGCCCGACGCGGTGGTCTTCATCCTGCTACCATGACCTTGCGTCGCATCCTGGGTATCCTGGCTGAAATGGGTTTCCAGGTCTACACCTCTCGTGACATTGAAACTGATGAAATGAACTTCCAGGCCCTCAATTTTCCATTGCATCATCCGGCGCGCGAGATGCAGGATTCTTTTTATGTGGATGCAGGTGATCGCGGTGAAAACCCGCTCTTGCTGCGTACGCATACCTCTCCTGGCCAAATTCGCGCCATGCGCGAATTTTCTGCTGCCAACCCGGAAAACCCACCCTCCATTCGCATAGCGCTGCCTGGCATGTGCTATCGTTTTGAGCAAATCACGGCCCGTTCGGAAGTTCAGTTCTACCAGGTGGAAGGCCTTGCTGTGGGCGAAAACATCACCTATGGTGACCTCAAAGGTACCCTGGCCGATTTTGCCCGGCGAATGTTTGGCCCGCAGGCCAGGGTTCGTTTCCGAGCATCCTATTTCCCATTTACTGAACCATCCGCAGAGGTGGATGTTGAATGTTTTGTGTGTGGCGGCAAGGGCTGTGCTGTCTGCAAGAATTCGGGTTGGCTTGAAATTCTGGGCTGTGGAATGGTTCACCCGGTAGTGCTTCAGAACGGTGGTTATGACCCACGCCGTTACACCGGTTTTGCCTTTGGCATGGGTCCCCAGCGCCAGACCATGCTGTTGCATCGCATGAATGATATCCGCTATTTCTGGGGGAACGACATCCGTTTCCTCGACCAATTCTAGGAGGCTGCCATGAAAGTACCCGTTTCCTGGCTGCAGGATTACGTAGACATTACCATTCCAGTCGAGGAACTTGCTCGTTTGCTGACTGTTTCAGGCTTGGAAGTGGATGAGATTCATTACGTTGGTTGGCAAATGCCAAAAGAAAATAAATATGGCTTCAAGATCAACGGCATGTCTTGGGATAAAGAAAAAATTGTCGTCGCTGAGATCAGCGAAGTCAATCCGCATCCCAATGCCGACCGGTTGACATTATGCAGCCTGTTTGATGGTCAGCAAAATCATATCGTGCTGACCGGCGCACCCAATCTGTATCCATACAAGGGTCTGGGCAAGTTACCCAAACCTATCAAAGTGGCCTATGCCAAGGAAGGCGCCACAATTTACGATGGTCATGCCGCTGAACTGGCGTTGACCACCTTAAAACGCGCAAAAATTCGCGGTATCGAATCCTATTCAATGGTCTGCTCAGAAAAAGAGCTGGGGATTTCGCTTGAACATGAAGGCGTCATCTTTTTGGATGACGATGCTCCGGTTGGTGCGGCCCTGGCAGATTATATTGGTGACGCTGTGCTGGAAGTCAGCATTCTTCCCAACAATGCACGTAATGCCAATATCCTGGGTATTGCACGCGAAGTCGCCGCGCTAACCAATCAGCCATTAAAAAAGCAAGCCTATGACCTGGTTGTTTCCGGTGAGTCCATCGAGGGCGGGATGGATATTGAAATTCACGACCCGCAGCTCAACCCGCGCTTTGTCCTGGGCCTGATCCGCGATGTAAACATTAAAGACAGCCCATACTGGGTTCAGAGGCGGCTGCGACTGGCCGGGATGCGCCCGATTAGCAATATTGTGGATGCGACCAACTACACCATGTTGGAAGTTGGCCAGCCTCTGCATGCTTTTGATTATGATATTTTGAAGTCTCGTGCCGGCAACCGGCCGATCAAGATCATCACCCGCGCGGCTGCGCAAGGCGAGAAACTGGTCACCCTGGATAACGTGGATCGTAAACTTACCCCGGCCAATGTACTGGTTTGTGACGAAAAAGGCGCTCTCTCCATGGCGGGTGTGATGGGTGGCCTGGAAAGCGAAATTCACGATGCATCCAAGCTAGCCCAGCCTGTGGAAGGTACTGAAACCCCCGCCGAAGGTATACGCTCACAGAACACAACCAACATCTTATTAGAAGCCGCGGCCTGGAATTTTATTAATATTCGTAAGACCGCCAATGCCCACAATTTGCATTCTGAAGCCGCCTACCGGTTCTCGCGTGGGGTGCATCCGGCCATGGCAATGGAAGGTTTGAAGCGCTGCCTGTATTGGATGGCGGAATGGAGTGGCGGTAAGATAGCCCCGGGAATTGTTGATCAGTACCCGCTGCCGCCAGTGGACCCGTGTATCGAGATCACCGAGAAGGATGTCACCCGTGCTCTGGGTGTCAGTATTCCTGCGCAGGAAATTGCCACCATGCTGGAAAGATTGGAATTTACCTGCACGGTCAATGGAGCCAGCATCAAGGTTCAAACCCCCTCATTCCGCACAGATATTGGCGAAGGTGTGGTTGGTGTTGCCGATATTATGGAAGAAGTGGCGCGTCTGTATGGCTTTGACCGTATCCCTGAAACGCGTATGGCTGATCCGCTGCCTCCACAGCGTGGCAACCCCTCGTTGGAAGCCGAGGAGCGTGTGCGTGATATCCTCGCAGGTCTTGGCTTGCAGGAAGTCATTACCCACCGCATGAGTTCTCCTGAATTGGAGAACCGCTTGTTGCCAAAATCGGCACAGCAGCTGCAGGTTGAATATGTGAAACTTGCCAACCCGATTGCACCAGAAAAAAGAGTTATGCGTCGCAGCGTGTTGGCCAGCGTCCTGAATGTGGTCGAGCGCAACGCCCGACTTGCAGATTCGCTGGCTTTGTTTGAGATCGGCCCGGTTTTCATCCCCCAGGGGACTGACCTGCCGCTTGAGCCGCGCCGCTTGTCGTTGGCGTTATCCGGCCGGCGTTATGTTCAGGCCTGGGACACCAAGCTGGGTGTCAAGCTGGATTTCTATGATCTCAAGGGTCTGGTTGAGGCACTTGCTGCAGCCCTGCATCTGGAAGTGACATATACTCTCGCGGTGCATCCATCCTTCCACCCGGGTAAATGTGCTTCGGTTTTGATGGGTAAGACAGTCCTGGGTGTCTTTGGAGAGCTGCACCCCCTGGTTCAGGAAAATTATGACTTTGCTGCCCCGGTGATGGCGGCTGATTTTGACCTTGAAGCGGTGCTTGAGGCTGCCGGGTATACGTTTGACCTCAAATCGGTTAGCGATTTCCCGCCTGTCCTGGAGGATATCGCGGTGATTGTCGATGAAGGTCTGCCTGCCGATAGGGTCGAAGCTCTTATTCGACAGACAGGTGGCAAGCTGCTGGCATCCGTCCGCTTGTTTGATGTCTTCCGCTCCGAGCAGATCGGCGCTGGCAAGAAGTCCCTTGCTTATGCGCTGGTCTATCAGTCGCCGGATGGCACATTGACAGACAAGGAGGCTGGGCAGATCCGCAACCGGATCATCCAGCGCCTCGATCGTGAATTAGGCGCCAAGCTGCGCAGCTAAACTGATAAACCATGCACGGGATAGCAATCCCCGCGCATGGTTTTTTTATTGTATACTCAATTATCACC
>CAIVSQ010000396.1 GCA_903908605.1 uncultured Anaerolineae bacterium | reverse complement strand
GAAATTTCATTCGAGTCAACCGTTTTATACTCGGTGACCATGATCAACGATGACTTATCCAGGACTTTGAAGGTCGCATCCGAGGCAAGCGCTGCCTGCGCGGCCGACCATACGCGATCGACTGGAGCATCAAAGGTTTTACTGGTTGGTGCACCCTCGGCACCCATCGGAATACGGCTGATGTTGGAGGTACATGCTGCTGTAAGCAGCACAAGTGCTGCAACAATAACTGACCTAGCGAATAATCCAGTGCTTGCGAACATTTTCCCACTCCTCTTTTGTTGTACGATTAGGCTTTTGTACTCAATTGCTCTTGAATTTGCAAAAAATATTGACTATAGAATCAGTACGAAGCCAATTGCGGCAATTGACATAAGGGCTGCGCCAATCAGGGGCTTTGCCTTGACCATTCCAGCCCCAACGCCCCAACCAGTCCTGCGATAGGCAGGCCGATACTTAGTAACTTAATTGCTTCTCCAGCACCGGTCTTTCCAGCATCGGCAATACTTCCAAGGCCGTACCCGAGCAAACCGTAGAGTAAAGCCACCAAACCTCCGAGGATACCTAATACAAGCGCACCAGTTTTCATATATCAGCCTCCCAAATTTAGCCGCCAGTTTGTTCTTCAGGTAAGGCCTTGATCATTATCCCGTTCAGTCGTCGTCCCGGCAGGATGCGGGGACCCAGTGTCCAGGATGGCAAGCTTTAAGCCAATATTGAAGCTGACCATCCATGGCACTGGATTCCGGCATCCTGCCGGAATGACGGGAGGGACGGAGCTATGATAAAGCCTTCATGTGACGGCTCCATAGAGGCCAAACGTTTAAAGGGCTCCGACCCATTTAACTCTAATGTCAACGCATAGACTTTGCGGCATCATAGGGATTAGTTGAGTCGGAGTATTTTGATGCCGCAGAACTCTTGTTTCCGTTCCGGGCTTCAAAGTGAAGATGTACTGCGCAACCCGGGCATGCCGTATTCCCCGTCTTACCGATGACATCGCCTTTCCCGACAGGTTTTCCATTACTCACTTTAATGCTTGACAAATGCAAGTAACAGAGCGTTTTGTTGCGTTTACTATTGTAGATACAAACCTTCCCATTGCCCGTGCCGGTAACAACACCGCCCCCCACTGACTTTATGTCAATGGCTTTACCTAAGGTTCCATAGTCAACGCCTGGGTGCTTGCAATCAGCACGGTAGATTTGGCCCCAAACAGAGCAATTTACATCCCCCCAACGCGCCGAAAGTGAACCCTTTGAGCCCAACGTCCAGTTTCGAAGCTCGTTGTACTCAGAATTACTGATGGCAGCCGCGAGGGCAGGAAATATTGCCATTGCGACAGCAAGCGCATAGCTGACACGGCGGTGATCAAAACGAGTCATTATAGCCTCCAAGTGTATGGTTGGGCTCGGTAAAGAGCGTCAGTTAGGAGCCCGAATATTCAAACTGACGCTGGAATTCTTCAATCTCTGCTGCTACCTCTACGGACTGCTGCGAAGCGATATCAAATTCTTGCTGGGCGTTTAATGCAGCATGAGCTTTCAGATAGATTTGGCCTAGGAAAAAATGTGCCCAGGGGTCGTTCGGTTTTATAGAAAGTGCATCTTGATAATGCTTAACAGCGCCTTTAAAATCACCATTTTCCGCCAAGTGATCTGCCAGTAAGTAATAAAATTCCGGATCATCGGGATTGTTGGCGACACCCTCCTCTAGAATTTGACGTGCCTCACTTGTCTGGGAGTGTGCGTTTAAAGAAGAAGCCAGATCGCTATATAAGGATATGGAATCTGGAGACGTTTGTATAATACTCTTATACTTTGCGACAAACTCTTGATAGCGGCCACTGGCTTCATAAGCCATAGATAAAGATTGCAATATTTCTATGTCAGTTGGATTGCGCGAAAGCGCCTGTTCCCAAATCTGTTGGGCTTTGTACCGATCACCACTGGTAAATGCAGCAATGCCCTCATCAAATGAAGAACCTGAGTCTTTCTTGTTTTCTGAAAAAGAATCTTGCACTCCATTTTGATCTAATTCTTGCTTTTCTAGATATGGCGAATACGATTTAGAAGAATAAAATCTTGGTGGTGGCGGAGATGCAGCTGGTGGTTTCTGGCACTGAATACGGCTAAAAGAGTTTGCGCTTGTTGATTTGCTTGGTTCTTTCTCAGTAGTGACAAAGTATATAGAGATCCCCCCACTCAAGAAGCCAACAAACAACGCGAACGCGGCAAAAAATAGATTGCGGCTGGGGACCATAAGCATTTCTTCCTGTGTTCGTTTGCCGGTTCTGCAATCTGCTATGGCTTCCGAGATGTTTCTGATGAAAAGGCCAGAATTTCCGTGAGTGCTCCAGTTTTTTTGGGGCTTCATCGTTTCATGTCAGAGCCCAACTCATCGGATTATAGTCCGCTAATGAGTTATCCGGACAAGATTTATATGCCTATACTTTTGTTTTGCAAGGATTAAATATTTTACCCAAGATTGGTCTGTCCGGGTGTCACATTGGGAGGCTATACACGAAACCCAACATTGAGACTAAACTTGCACTTGCCATTATTCTATAATTATCTTACAGTAATAAAATGTGGGGTTACAGCCCGAAAAATGTCGATCTTAGTCAAATTTTGGTGTATTTCATGCAAATTCACGAAAAACTCAAAACAATGCGGCTGTGCAAGCATTGGACTCAGGAAGACATGGCGGAGAAACTCGGTTGGGCTCTGAATACCT
>CAIVSQ010000395.1 GCA_903908605.1 uncultured Anaerolineae bacterium | reverse complement strand
TGACCCGGACGGCTCACGATGAGCTATGCAAGCAACTGATTCTTAAAGTTGTATTTTCGCACCTTAAAAGGGCTGGATGGGTGCCACCTAAAGGTGGCGATCAGCTCCACAGTTTGAGCTGGTCCAGGCGCTGATCTTCGGCCTCTTGGTGACGGATGTATCGCCGGATCGTCTCCTCATCTCGCCCCACAGTGGATACAAAGTACCCGCGCGCCCAGAAGTGTTGACCCGTAAAGTTCTGCTTGCGCTCACCGTATGTCCGTGCAATGTGTATCGCACTTTTCCCTTTGATGAAGCCAATCACCTGCGATACCGCGTACTTCGGAGGAATTGCAATCAACATATGCACATGATCAGGCATTATTTGGCCTTCAACAATCTGGCTCTCCTTCTGCCGGGCCAGCTCGTGAAATACCTGCCCCAAGTGCTGCCGTAGCTGTCCGAACAGGACGCGACGCCGACACTTGGGGATAAAGACAATATGGTAGTTGCAGGTCCAACTCGTGTGGTTTAGGGTTTGGATCTTGTCCATCGGGGATCTCCAGTCGTGTGCTTTGGCGGCTCACGGAATGGAGGCTCCGATGGACTCCCGGAATTGTCAAACTTTGACTGTCACCCCGGCAGAGCCGGGGGATTACCCTTTTTAATTATCTAAAAAGTATCGTTCGGTAGTGCTAAATGACCGAACGAGTGCATTAAACTGTCACCCGAACACCCACCGGAACTTCAAGTAATAGAGTCCCCAGTCATTTCTAGTCAGCCCCATTTGTCGTCCCACCAAGGCGGAGCTTCATGACATGGTGGTATATCGTCGCGCGGCAGATCAACGTCGGTGCAATCATCCAACCCGATTTCCTCGCCGCTGTATTGCTGCACGTCAGGTCCATAAAAAGGTACATCACATCTTGGCATGTAATCCCCGTCTGGAATCTGATCATATTCTGAGTTGTGTGAAATCTCTCTTGTCCGCCGCTGCCAATCGGGACAGTCTTTGGTGCAGAAATAACATTCATCGCAAATGAGCTTATTGCAAGCTTGGCAGGTCTTTTCGCGCCCGAAGATCAACGGATAATTTAGACATTTCCCAATCCATTTTTTTTCATTATTAATAATATGATACTTGTCACCGCCACAGTACGCAACCAACGTAACCCAAGCATCTCGCGCTGGTTTGCGCCCCAAAAGCAAATCCTTACTGGATAACCGAAAACTCCTAAATTCCTGCAATTCTTTACGGTTACCATATTGCCAAAGTACGTTCAGCGTATCGCAGAGTCCGTAGACACGTGCAAGTGGGTCATAAAGTCCACAGGGGTAAAATGCTTTGGCCGGTATAGGGTCGCTTATTCTGCTATTCGAGCTGTTGTGCGAGGGGAACAGGGAAATGTCACTGAACAACAACTGCCGATAACCTGCCGGATCAAATCCATTGGGGGGGGCGCGCAGACTGTCCAAGAAATGCGACAAAATCGCAAGATATAGATACGGACGGCTGATCTGTTTGTTATTCGCTAGCTTTTGCAACCTATCGATAAACTCGATCTGCCACCCGTGCAGATTAGTCTTCATACTGGTCGGCAATGCACATCCGGTTCGCACGAAAGCGGAGACTGGTGGTAACGACAAAAATTCCCATGCCTCGTCTGGCGGCAACAGGTTCGGTTCGCGTAAATGTTCGATGTGACGTGTCTGAGAAGCATAGTAAGCGGTTGGAAACTCGGACAACCAGCTAGGAATTAGCTGATCGACGTCTACCTCGAAATTGAAGTTGTCAGTTACAAAGACATCACTAAAATACTCGATCTCGGTTTTAACCGTTTCGCCGAGAACACGAACACCTGGAACGTGCCAATCTATTGGAATCTTATCTGGATTATCCAGATGTTCGAGCTTCAGATACGGCGATAAGATGGTTGTTAACGTTACCTCTCTTCCCGCGGAATGCTTATGCTTAACCTCGTGTGCGACATAATAATCTCTGTGAATCTGGCATCGAGAGTTTTTTACATCGATAGGCTTTCCATCGTTCAATTCTAGGTCATGGGTTTGCCACACATCACTCGCCCTACCCAGTTGCTCTATGGCTACGTCTCGTACCTCATAACCAAGTCCCTTATAAAATCGCATGGCTACTTTCTCTGCGCATCTTGCGGCAAGCATCTTAGCCATTTCTCTTTCATTCTGCGACTTAGCCCATAGCCCTGCAAGTTGGCGATCCTCCTCGGTGATTGCTTCTCCGTACACTGTCAAGGGAAGCCAAGAGGATTGGGGAAGCGAGTTTACTTCAATGCTTTTGTCTAATGCCGTTATGATATCCTGATAGCG
>CAIVSQ010000394.1 GCA_903908605.1 uncultured Anaerolineae bacterium | reverse complement strand
CCGGCCTGGGTGGCATTTTATTGAATTACTTCAACCAAACTGCCCGCTCATCAGGCTACCACAGCACCGCCCTGAGCGTCGAAACTGACAACCCGGCCGCCATTCACCTGTACTTGTCCAAGGGTTTCAGAATGGTCAAAACATTTCGAGAGGGACGATTTGAACGCCACCGTATGGAATTCTCCCTGGATTAAGTTTCAATATTTCCTGGCTGGCTGTCTTTTATTGCTGGTCATTTCTGGCTGCGCGCTTTCTCCTTGTGAAAGCGACCCGGCCTGTACACGTGTTTTATTCATTGGAAACAGCTACACCTACGTCAACGACCTACCCGCCATGCTGGTCAAACTAGCGAGTTCAGGTGGTCACCGCCTTGAAACCGGCATGGCTGCAGAGGGCGGTTGGAGCCTGTCCGATCATCTAAAAGCCCCCACAAGCCTGCAGCAAATTTCTTCAAAAAAATGGAATTATGTGGTTCTGCAGGAACAGAGTCAGCTTCCCGCCAATCAATATGCCCGTGACCAGCAAATGATCCCCTCCGTGGGCAATCTGGTCACACAAATCACTGCATCAGGTGCAAAACCGGTGTTATTTGTTACCTGGGGGCATCGTGACGGCTGGCCAGACAATGGGATGCCCGAATATGAGGGCATGCAGCTAGCCCTCAATTATGCTTACCTGACCGCCGGAAAGCAGTTTGGGACAATCCTATCGCCAGTTGGCTATGCCTGGTTGGCACTCCAGCGCCGGCAACCAAAGGTGGACCTCTGGCAGGCCGATGGCAGCCACCCCAATATTCAAGGCACCTACCTGGCGGCCTGCGTATTTTATGCCAGCTTGTACCAACAAAGCCCGCTGGGGTTGTCCTACAAGGCAGGACTGACCACCGAAGAAGCTACGTTGCTGCAGCAAACCGCCGCAGATATCGTTCTGAACAACACCAAAAAGTGGAATTTACATTGAGAAGCTGCAAACCAAAATGAAATTTATCCGAAAAATTCCCATCCCGATTTTTCTTTTGCTTCTGGCCATCGTAACCTACGCCCTCTTTTTCTGGCAGCGTGGTTTTTACTGGGATGAAGCCCCTTGGACTTGGATTTACTTCCGTCTTGGTCCGGCAGCGTTAACAAAAACGTTCTCCACCAGCCGGCCTTTTTGGGGCATGTTGTACCAGCTATTACTGCCACTGATTGGCCCACGCCCATGGGTCTGGCAAATGATGATGGTGCTGCTGCGCTGGCTTTCGGCCGTGCTGGTCTGGGCGATTTTCCGACAGGTTTGGTCTCGCGATGAGCGACCTGCCGTATGGGCCAGCGCTCTCTTCCTGGTCTACCCAGGTTTGGGGCAGAACTATATCGCCCTGATGTACTCCCATTTTTATATCATTCTGGATGCTTTCCTGCTCTCCATCTACCTGTCCATTGTTGGCATGAGAAGAGCCGCAAATGATCAACTGGCCTGGCCCTACCAGCTTGCCGCACTGCTACTGGCATTGATCAATTTGCTGACGATGGAATATTTTTACTTCCTGGAATTTTTCAGGCTAATTTTGTTCTGGCAGTTGGCTGAAGGTGAGTTTCGAAAGCGTATTATTCGCGCGCTGCGTCAATTTATCCCTTTCCTGGGCATTTTCCTGGCAGTCACTTTTTGGCGGGCTTTCTTTTTCACAAATCAAAATGCCAGCTATGGCTATGGTACCCTGCAAGCTATCCGCGAGAACGTGCTGGTCGGCATCCTCAAGCTGGCAGGCAATATGCTGATCACGTTTTGGGAAACCATTCCACATGCCTGGCTCTTTCCCTTTGAACCGGTCGATTTAAAAACACTGGGCATTTTCTCAGCCATTGGGGCATTTGGTCTGTGCCTGGTTGGGACACCTTTGATAGCACTTTATCTTGGCCGGGATGACGCTCAACCCGGCACCGGATTTACCCGTACATACCTATTTTTAGGCCTGATTGCATGGTTGCTGGGCGGCGGTGCATTCTG
>CAIVSQ010000393.1 GCA_903908605.1 uncultured Anaerolineae bacterium | reverse complement strand
TGGCTGCTGCTGGTTTTCATCCGCAAAAACTTTTAAGGCGACGTTCTTGAGGGTCAGTTTTTGCTTGGTATACAAGAGCAGTTGACCAGCGGCATCCGACACTTTTACTTGCGGCATCAGGGCCAGGGTTTTGAAGCGAACATCCAGTGGATAGTTCATCGTAAATCTCCTTTTGGTGTGAAACTTGAAATAAGTAATTAGCCATAAAAACTGGCGGAAAGCCTGAAGAGAATTTCCGCGGGATTACATTCCGGGGAGGGCAAGAATCTCGACTGCTGGGATGGCAGGCATGGAGAAATAGGTTGCAAGGCCTGCAATCAGCATGGCAATTGCGAAAACGGCGAAAAGTGGGCGCAAATTGCTTTCATCCTTCAGCAGCGAAGCCCAGGCGGCGAAGATCAGCCCAAGCGCCATGAACAAAACCACCAGTTAAAGTTGGTCACCTTTCTCGTCCCAGGCCCCGGCGAGTTTAAAGAAGGCCTCGGAACGGTCAAAATACACGTAAGCCTCGGCAAAGATCCCTTCTTCGTAGGCTGCCCATTCTGACTGATCCAGCGTATCTTTTTGGGCCAGGGCCGCCAATTCACTGCTCATCAACTCGATGTAGTACGCGGACAGATCTGGATTGGTATCCAAGTTTGTATACCAGTTGTCGTAGTAGGCATAATCCTGCGTCAGAGTCTGGTTGGCGGTTAGGAAAACGGTGTTGCCATCGTTCAGACTTTTCATGCCTTCAATTTCATTTTTGTTCTGGTCTGAATCAGCCATTGAACCCTGGTAGCTGCCATAGGCGACTCCAACACTCAACAGGGCGATCAAGGTGCCCAGGACAATTTCAGAGCCGAGGATGCGCAGGCGGTCAAAGAAGCAGGGAAGCACTGGTCATGGTTTTTATCCTTTCGATTACGCGGAGTTTGATCGAACTAACGCTATCATAGCCATTTCCCGGTTTCTTGTCCCTATTCCCCGGTATAAAAACAGGGATAGGAAAGGTATAGTCTTTTCAGGAAAAGCAAACACGCCGTATTCACGGCGTGTCGGGCAAAGGTAAACCATTTGTGGGCTTTTTAATTTGAAGCTGGGCCAGCTGTAATTGGGACTGAGATCACAACGTGTGTGCCGTGCCCCGGGATGGAGCGAATCTCCATGTGTCCTCCCACCTGTCCGGCGCGCTCACGCATGATGTTCAAGCCAAAGTGTTCCTGGGCTGCGCCCGGCGCATTCTGGAGATCGAAACCATGACCATCGTCACTGATCGTCAGGGTCATCTCATTCGCCTGCAAGGTGATGGATACATCCACCCGTTTGGCTCCGGCATGCTTGCGGATGTTGACCAAGGCTTCCTGGATAATGTGCAAAAGCTGGTCTTCCACCTCCGCAGGCAGGCTGGGCAATCCGTTTGATGGGGCATCAAAGGTGGCCTTGATTCCCCAGGCTTGGTGAAAAGAACCCAGGTAGGCTTGCAGGGTTTCGGAGAAGTTACGTTGCGGTGCAAGCGGTGCGCGCAAACCCAAAATATAATGCCGCAGGTTGGTATGCGCTTCCTGCGCTGCCCTCACCAGCCCATCCAGGTTTTTCCCGGCGTCATCCAGTTGGTTTTGTTTCATCAACATTTGCGCTGCCTGAGCCTGGA
>CAIVSQ010000392.1 GCA_903908605.1 uncultured Anaerolineae bacterium | reverse complement strand
TTCTTCAACAGAAAGCTGCAATACTCGAACGCCGCGATAAGGAATTCTTTCAGCCAATCCAGAAGAAACCAACAAGTCGAGTGCTTCGCGTACTGGGGTTTGGCTTACACCGAGCTGCGAGGATATTTCTTCCTGGCGCAACCATTCGCCTGGCGATATCTTACCGGCAATGATACGCTCGTGTAATACTTCGAAGATTTCCTCTTTGAGGGATTTTCGTTCGAGCAAGGTTTTTTCTTCTACGATGTTCTTGATTGTCATACGGATTTCCTGAACATATCGGTATATTATACATTATATATAATTTTAATAGGAGCAGACATTGAGCAATAATTTTATTCCAGAAAACAAAAAAAGACGCCTAAGCGTCTTTTTTTGAATACCCCGCGCATGCCGTGTGCTGCGAAGTTTTGAACCTGCTATTCGCAGGTGGGTCCTTACCCGGTAGCTCCGCCTTGGCTCTGGCCTATCGCGTCGCACCTGAAGATGAAAGATCCGTTTAAAGGGTGTTGGCTCAAAACCGATGGTGCAACATCACGAACACAGCAGGGTAATATTCTTATACCACAAACTATATGCCTCGGGGAGAGGGGAAGAATGGAATTGTAAGGTTTTTAATGTGATTTCGCTTGTGGGTTATGGCCTGTTTCAGAGTTGGGATCCCCGGTTAATAACTGAATTGCGTGTGGCAGGACCGGAAAAATTACTTCGAGATTTTCAAGTGCGGCTTTTGGGCTGCCAGGTAGATTGATAATTAGGGTTGTCTTGCGAATGCCTGAGATTGCCCTGGATAGCATGGCATGCGGTGTAATTTGAAGGCTTCTGGCGCGCATTGCTTCATCCAGCCCTGGTGTCAATCTTTCGACCACAGCACGGGTGGCTTCTGGAGTTACATCACGTGGAGAAAAACCTGTACCACCAGTGGTCAATAAAACATCAATATCACCAGAATCCACCCAAGCGATGAGAGTATCTTGAATGGTTTGTTGGTCATCGGGAATAAGCCCATTTTTTGAAAGACTGCCGCCTTTTTCAATAACGCTGGCGAGAAGGACCGGCCCGGAAGAATCAGGCCGCTCTCCGCGCGAGGAGCGATCAGAAATTGTGAGAATGCCAAATCGCATGGAGTACACTCCCTTGGCTCTTAGAAAATTTTGCCAATTAACTTTGTCAGCCCATTTTTGTAAATGAGATTATGGTTTTTAATTTATGGCAGACGCGATGTGTGATCAATCCAACCGACTGGTAATCCCTTTTTTAATAGCATCGATCAGAACATTGGGCATGTAAGGTTTTAGTAGAAATTCATCTGCGCCCGCGTTTTTACATTCGTCGATCAAGTTCATTCCTGACTGCATGATGACATACACATTGTGAAGTTCGGCATCGGAGCGAATTTGGCGTGCAAAGTCAACCCCGTTCCCTTGGGTGAGGTGTACATCAAGGAGGATTACCTTGGGGTTTTCGCGGTGAATAGCTTCGAGAACATTTTCCTGTTCGCTCAAGGTAACGGTGTCAAAACCTTCCAGTTTGAGCAGGGTTTTGAGCAGGGAGAGCATTGTTGCATCATCTTCAGCCAACATTATCTTGGGCATCTGTGGTTTCCTTGATCTTGGTTTTCGTCGAACTGGTAGTTGGTTTTCCCTGTTTTGGGCTTGTCTTTCTCTTAACTGGTTTTACATGGACAGCAGGTTCGAGAGCTGCGGCCAATACATCATCCACATTATCTGCAAACACAAAGGTCATGCTATTCTTAATTTCCTCAGGCACGTCGTCCAGGTCTGGTTGATTGCGCCTGGGTAGGACAATTGTGCGCAAACCATTACGGTGGCCAGCAAGAACTTTTTCTTTGACGCCACCAATTGGAAGTACTTGCCCGCGTAAAGTTATTTCACCGGTCATGCCAAGAGCCGGTCGAACAAGTCGCCCGGAGATGAGCGAGGTTAAAGCTGTGGCGATGGTCACACCTGCTGAGGGGCCATCCTTTGGCTGAGCGCCAGCGGGGATGTGCAGGTGAAAATCAGATTTGTCAAAGAAATTCGTTTCAAGCCCAAGCTGTGCGGCGTGTGAGCGTACATATGACATTGCCGCGCGGGCGGATTCCTGCATAACGTTGCCGACAGAACCAGTCACCTGGAATCCCTTAGCACCGGGCATTTGGGTGGCTTCGATGAATAGAACATCTCCACCGTAAGGCGTCCAAGCCAAACCAGGTATCACGCCTGGAACAGAGGTACGCATGTTGAGTTCCTCAGGGCCCTGGAATGGTGGATTGCTTAGAAATTCTCTAACAACTTCGGGAGTAACAAGTACATCGGTGTTTTTGCCCTCGGCGATGCGTGTGCCAATTTTTCGGCAAACGGAACCAATATTACGTTCCATACTACGAACACCCGCTTCTCGAGTATACAATCTTATGATGGCCTGTAGAGATCCATCATTAAATGCGACTTCCTGTGGACGCAAGCCGTTTTCGCGGATTTGCCGAGGAATCAGGTAACCTTTTGCGATTGCAACTTTTTCGCCTTCAGTGTAACCGGAAAGAGTAATGATTTCCATGCGGTCGCGCAAAGGGCCTGGAATGGATTCAAGAGTATTGGCAGTCGTAATGAACATGACCTGAGAAAGGTCATACGAAACCTCAATGTAATTATCGCGGAATTCGCCATTCTGTTCAGGGTCAAGGACCTCCAACAAGGCTGAAGCCGGGTCACCATGAAAATCGGTGGTGAGTTTGTCAATTTCGTCCAGCATGAAGACGGGGTTGCGTGATTCTACCCGGCGCAGCGACTGCAGGATGCGTCCTGGCATAGCGCCGATATAAGTGCGCCGGTGGCCACGTATTTCAGCCTCATCGCGCAGGCCGCCCAATGATGCGCGGATGAACTTGCGCCCCATTGCGCGGGCGATCGATTGTCCAAGGGATGTTTTGCCGACACCGGGTGGACCAACAAAGCAGAGGATCACACCTTCGCGTTCTCGTCGAATAGTATCTTCTGAAATAGTTTGTTCATTCTTTCGTTCGATGCGAAGTTTACGAATGGCCAAAAACTCAAGAATGCGTTCTTTAATATCGGCCAAGCCATAATGATCAGCTTCAAGCACCTCGCGGGCATGCGTAATATCAAGGTTGTCCGTAGTGGATACAGACCATGGCAGGGTGGCGAGCCAGTCAAGGTAAGTACGGATGACACCATACTCGGCCGCGGCGGTTGGAAGCCTGGAAAGGCGCTCCAATTCCCGGTGGGCTTGTTTGCCGGCTTCCTCGGGCAGCTTTGCCT
>CAIVSQ010000391.1 GCA_903908605.1 uncultured Anaerolineae bacterium | reverse complement strand
TGGGCAGCTTCACCCGTCACCGTTAACACCGCACCAATTTCACAACCTGTTAATATCAGTTCGCCCTTTTCAAGGATTAGCGAACCACACAAAGTGATATTCTGAATTTTTACTACATCACAGGTTTTTTCAACGCAAGTTTTTCCCTCAATAACAATCTCTTCAAGCCGCCCATCCCCAATTATTTCTAAATCCTTATCCAGCACAAGCGTTTCCTTGTAGTTGCCAGGTTTGATGATGATCCTGGCTCCAGACGGCGCGGTTTTAATGGCTTGACCAATAGTTCCATAATCACCCTGGCCCTGTTGTGCCACGGTCAGAATGGTCGGCGGAATGAGGGGCTCATCTGGCTCAATATCAAACAGGTTTGCAGCGCCCGGCGTTAATTTGACCGATAATTGTTCCGGGCTAAGATAATTGAGCGCCAACGCCCATGATTCAACCGCCCAGCGCGATGCTTCTGGAGTAATCGATAAATTTTCAACACATCGTTGTACGCAAACCGAAATAACCAGTGCCTTGGGAAGCACATTCGTGATGAATTGCCGGGTGCCATTTTTCCTCTGCTGATGGGTCACTTCAGCCAACAAGTTCTCAGCAATTCCATCACGCAAAGCCATGATGAATAAGTTTAATTCACGTGATTGTGCGCCAAGATAATCCCTGAGCAAGCCCTCACAACGACGGTGGTCCTCTATGACTGTAGGACCTTGGGCACGAATCAATTCAATCAATTTTTGTCTGGCTATTTCTTCCATACAATATGGTTCCAAATACGCCAACTCACCTGATCAAGGTCGTCACGATTTCAGGATATTCATGTCAGACCAAAGTCCACTTTTCATAAATAACCCAAAAGATCTAATTTTCTACCTCAAGTCTTGTACTGTGTCCTTTCAAACCTTTTCTCAACCTTACCGGCTATTAAAATAAATGGCAACGCTGGTATCCATTTGGCAATCTATCGATCATTTCCAGCGCTGAGCGATTCAATTTCGCCACCAATAACCCCTTTGGCCCCACACCATGGGCAGCTAACCTTGCGTTGTTCACCATCCCAACAGGCAGTCCCACCGCAGCTGCATTTAACAATCAGCCGGGCATGGCAGTGCGGGCAGCCCGGGTATTGCTGCGAATCAATCGCAAACGTACCGCTGATCTCACTGTGCCCATAGCCTTCTTTGCTGGCCTTATTTTCCGGTATCGAGAAAGCCCAATCTGCAACCCATTGGGAGGGTCCTCTTTCTTCAACTCGAATTCCAAACGCTTTCTTGGAATTCCGGCACCTGGCCATCGCGATGACAACCTGCGGTATCTCTCGCATATTTTTCTTCTCACTCCTGGTCTCTACTTGCCGCAAACGATACCCTTCGGTGAATAATTGCGCTTTTCTCGATACGAAGCAAAACAAATTTTGAGGGTAAGCGCATCATTGCACTTCAAAATAAGCCCAAAAACCTGCTTCGAATTACATTGATTAAACCAAATCAAGTGTTCAGGAGCCACCCGGCCCCATTTAAGCTGACTGAATTGCATCCAAACGATAAATTAAGCCCAGCGTAATATCATCACCACTGCCCAACTGCGAAGCCTCGTTCAACCAATTTGCCAATCCAATCTGAATGGCTTTTGGTTTATCTTCCCGCAGCATTTCCAAAAAATCAACCCCAATTTTCAAAAAACTCTCATCATTCCGAAAAGAGTTGGCATAGCCATCGGTTGATAGTGTAATCAAAGCAGGGGGTTGGCTGGCAAGCGATATAAAATTCGTTCTAAAATTCTGCCAGGCCAGTTTATCGGATAGCGATGTCGTTTCATTGGCGATCAACCTTTCATCCTGCGGCAACGGGCGACTCACTTCGCCGGAATCCGAGACCACCAGGATATCGCCATCGCCAAGCTGCAGGATGGCTAGAAAAGTTTCGGTTATAAAAACAACCAGCAGCGTGGCTCCATAGGCAATATACGGATTATTTTCAATTTTTGCTCTTACAGCAAGACCTTCCTTGCTTTCCACTGCAGAAAACTCCTCATCCGTAAAAGGATTTTTCTGCAGATCGTCATACACAGCTTGTTGCCAGTTTTTGACCACATCACGAGGTAAACCTTCCTCAAAAAGATGTTTTATCCTGGACAAATCCGCCGGGAAAATTTCTGAGCAAAGGAATTGCTTGATGACATCCTGAGCGCTTTTTGTTGCCAATTGCGCCCCAGTTCCGCTTCGAAAACACTTGGCACTGCCATGACCATCAGATACAGCCATGATCAAAGGCAGACCAGATTGTTTTTGAATTCCGGGGGACCACTCAATAGCATCCTGGTTTGGCAGGGCGTTGCGTATATGGGCAGCGCCTTGCACAGATGTTCCGAATGCACGCCAATGATAACCATTGGAGCTTTTGGTCATATGAATGCTTTACCAAACATCCGTGGCAGAAGCCTGGTTGTCCGCATCGGGCGGGGTCGGGATCGGAACATTAATCGTCAGGTTGGCTGCATCCGCGCTCTGGCTGGCGGGAGAAGAAGCAGATTCAAGCACAGCAGTGGAAACCCATTTTATATAATTAACCAGGGCTGCGGAATTCTTTGCCACAAGCGGTTTGATCTCAACGTGACCGATAAACTTCTGCAGCACATCAGTATCGGCATCATCACCAATCGCAATCGCAATCCTTACCGCCTTTTTCCCCCACGGTAAACTCATCAGATCCTTCAACCCGGCTTCAAAATTATCGGTTGGCTGGCCATCCGATATCAGCACCAGCACCGGGGGCAGACCACGGTCAGACAGCAGCTTCAGTTGTTCAGCCACCATCGAAAGGGCCTTGCCCATATCCGTGACACCCTCTGCCGACAAATCCTGCCACTGGAAATCCGCAGCAGGCACAGGCTGAGAAATTGTCCACTGGGCGCCACTGGAAAACTTGATTGCCCGAACCAAAACATCTGCATTTGGGTTTTCGTCAGCAACCTTTTTCATGTGGGGGATGGCTTCGCTAATCGCAAAATTAAGCGATTGTATCTTTCCATCGGCAGCCATCGATCCGGAACAATCACATATCCAGATAAAGTGTAACGGGCGTGTTGCTAATTCTCCACCAGGTCGTTTAGGCATATATTCTCCTCTATGTTTTACAACGTGGAAAGTAATCTAGAAAATACTTAAACACATTTCAATATATCGTCTGCTCGCAATCCCATATATAAGTGCTGGGCCATCAGCATTGTCAAATTAAAATTCATCAGCACTCACTTATGGAACTAAAAACATTTCAAACATCTATACAATCATTATACTTTAAGGGTTTATCAATGCCCTTCCATTTTGTGAAAAAATCAACAAATGTTG
>CAIVSQ010000390.1 GCA_903908605.1 uncultured Anaerolineae bacterium | reverse complement strand
TCGCGCATGGCCTCTTCGATGGCTTCGGCGGGATAGGCATAGTCCACCAGTTCGTTGTTCAGGTAGGATTGGTAGGCCATCATATCGAAATGCCCATGACCGGACAGGTTGAATAAGATGGTGCGTTTTTCACCTTTTTTCTTGGCATCCAGGGCTTCATCGATTGCCACACGAATCGCATGGGATGATTCAGGTGCTGGGATGATGCCTTCTGCGCGGGTAAATTGGACAGCGGCTTCAAAAGTGGAGGTTTGAGCAACTGCCACCGCGTCAATCAACTTGGCGTCATACAGGGCGGAAACACTGGGAGCCATACCATGGTAGCGTAAGCCGCCCGCATGGATGCCTGGTGGCATGAAGGTGTGGCCCAGCGTGTGCATCTTAACGATCGGAGCCATTTGAGCAGTGTCGCCGTAGTCAAAGGCATATTTCCCCTTGGTAAGGGAAGGTGTGGCAGTTGGTTCAACCGCCACCAGCCGGGTACGCTGGCCATGTTTGAGATTTTCACGCAGGAACGGGTAGGCAATACCTGCGAAGTTGGAGCCGCCGCCCACGCAGCCAATCACCACGTCAGGGTATTCGCCCGCCAGGTCCATTTGTTTGATGGCTTCTTCACCGATCACGGTCTGGTGAAGAAGGACGTGATTAAGAACCGATCCCAGGCTGTATTTTTTGTGGCCGCCTGAGGTTGCGGCAACTTCAACAGCTTCTGAGATGGCGATGCCAAGAGAGCCGTTGTTGTTGGGGTCTTTTTCAAGCAAAGATCGTCCGTACTGGGTGCGGTTGGTTGGGCTGGCGAAAACCTGTGCTCCGTAGGTTTCCATGAAGATGCGCCGGTATGGTTTTTGATTGTATGAAATTTTGACCATGTACACTTCCAGGTCAATATCGAAGAAGTTACAGGCCATTGCCAGTGAAGTGCCCCACTGTCCGGCACCCGTTTCGGTGGTAAGCGCTTTTGTTCCGGCGGCCTTGTTATAAAAGGCCTGGGGAATGGCGGTGTTGGGTTTGTGGCTGCCGACCGGTGAATTGCCCTCGTACTTGTAATAAATATGTGCCGGGGTGCCCAGCGCTTTTTCCAGGCGAACTGCGCGGATAAGAGGGGTGGGGCGGTATAGCCGGTAAATATCACGTACTTCCTCAGGGATTTGGATGTATTGTTCTGTGCTGATTTCCTGGAGGATTAATTCCATGGGGAAGAGAACTGAAAGAAAATCGGGGGTTACCGGTTCCTTGGTGCCGGGGTGCAATACCGGGGCTGGTTTTACCGGGCTATCCGCATTAATGTTGTACCAAAATTTCGGAATATCGTTCTCACTGAGGTTGAAATGGGTTTGATCTGACATGGCATATCTCCTTTATCTTAAAAATAGTTGAACGAATGACAAATGGATGCAGGGTACTACGGGATGTAGTCTTGCATGTGAATAACACTGTTTTGCTGTTTTTCAGCCAGGCGTTGGGCATATACCTGCTCGGCAGAAAGTGTCTGGGTGGGTTGATCACCAAACGCAACTTTTTCCTGGGCGGGTAGTTCAACGGTTCGCTCTTCAACCGGATTTAATTTCTTCTGTGGAACCATACCTTCCTCCTGGGTTGATTAAATAAAAAAACGCGTTCGTCCGATAAACGGGACGAACGCGTAGTCCGTGGTGCCACCCGAATTAGGCTGCTGCTATTCTCACGCAGAGAATTTATAAAAAAATCCCGCGCGGGTGCGCGGGAAAAGCCAGCCTCACTCATTCAGTCAACATAACTTGAATTTCAAGAAATTGACGCTGCCAGGTAACGGTCGCAGTTTCCGGATCAGGCTACTTGTTTTCACTTGACTGATTACTAGCGTCTTGCGAAGAACGTTTGCCTTCTCAACTCAGAGGTCCATTCAGCGCTGTCGTTTCGGGCAAGGCTTCCACCAACTTCTGCCTGCTCTCTGTACCGTCGTTCGGCGCGTACTCGTCCTCGTCAAAGTTTTTGTTATATTGGACGGAATTATATTCAGCCTGCCAGTTCTGTCAAGGTTTGGGTGTGTTTTTCAAGCTGTTATCATGCCTGTGGTCATATATTGCGCTTTCTCCTGTATGGAAACCGGTGCAAGTTGGTGTTTTGCAGGTTCGGTTTGAATTGGTATCGCTACTGATTGGCACTGATTTCTCGCGTCTGTCGAATAACTCTTGTATAATTGACCTATGATTGAATTAAACATTCCCGGGCGTGATGTTTTAACCATTGACCATCTGGTTATGGATGTAAACGGTACCCTGGCAGTGGATGGCATTCTGCTTGATGATATTGCCAATCGTATTGGAAGATTGCGTGACCGACTGACCGTGCACTTGCTGACGGCGGATACGCATGGAAAACAGGCAACGATTGACCTTTTATTGAATATGCATGCAGTGCGCCTTAGACCCGGTAACGAAGTGGAACAAAAGGCAGCCTATGTTCGCCAATTGGGGACCGGTTGCGTGGCGGCGATAGGCCAGGGTGCTAATGATGCTGGGATGTTAAAAAACGCGGCGCTTGGCATTTGTGTCATGTCGGTTGAAGGACTTGCGATTGAAGCATTGAACGCGTCTGATCTCCTGATGCCTGATATTTTATCCGCCCTGGATTTATTTGAAAAACCGTTACGATTGATTGCGAGCTTGCGTAAATGACCACTCCTGATGACAATACACCTTTACCAGATGACTCGAGTTCGCGCGAATCTGCCGGTGAACAGCCTACTCTTCCGGTTGATGGAGAAGTAATTTCATCATTCTCGCAGCCTGCTGAAGAAAGTAAATCGGATGCGCCCCAAGAATCGATCCATCTTGCGGGCCTTGAAAACACGCCTGAATCAGATTTTGATTTTCCACAACTCGATGAGGATGTTGAGGCTTTTCGGCGTGAGTTGAATGCTCGTCAGCTACCGCCCGTCGGAAATGATATTGATGAGCAAAATGTTCCAGGTATGAATTTGTCTCCACGCCGGCGCAGGCGTTCGGCTGGAATTACAGATCGTCTCTCATCTATGGACGTGGGGGACCGCACACAATCGATCGTCCTGCGCGCTTCTCCCACAGTGGATTTCTTTATATTTACTTTTCTTAGCGCCTGTATACTGGCAGCGGGTTATTTTCTGGATGCGCCTGCCATTCTGATGATAGGCGTCTTTGTGTCTCCTTTATGGGGGTCTTTGGCTGGTGTTGGTTTAGCCACTGCTCTGGGTGAATTTCGCTTTTTCAGACAATCCCTGGGTGGCATGCTTGCAACCACACTTATCGTATTTGGTGTAGGCGTTATTGCAGGTTATTTTTCGCGTTTTGCGCCACAGTTGACATATTCGCTCGCCCTGCAGCATGCTCGCCTTTGGTGGCCAGATTTATTGATGCTGGTGATTGGCACGGCTGCCCTGGTGATTGGCTTTATTCAGTCGGATGAGAAGCCAGTTATCCCCGGTTTGATGCTGGCCTATGTGTTTTATTTACCAGTCAGTGCCGCAGGGTTTGGTCTTGGTTCCGGGGTGGAAGGTCTTTGGCCGCAAGCTGCCCTGGTATACCTGATCCACTTGGCCGTTTCGTTGTTCATCAGCCTGGTAATCTTTCTGTATATGGGTTTCCGCCCGGTGGAAGTTCGGGGCTATGCCTTGCTTGTTGGCTTGACCATCTTTGGAATCCTTGTCATGGGAGGGTTTTCCGGCCTGAATAGTTTTATCAACATCCGGGGTGATGAAGCCTACGCCACTGTCATTGTGGTTGATACAGCTACACCTACCTGGGAACCAACTTCAACGCTCAAGCCGAGTTCCACGCCGGGAATCACCAGGTTGCCATCATTAACGCCTCGTAAAACTATCAAGCCTGTTGTGAAAGCTACCCTTACCCCGGCTTTTTCCGCCACGGTGGTGCTATCTCCGACGACTTTTGTTACATTAGCACCCACACTTGTCCCCACCCCGTTTTATGGGTTGGTTTTTTCCCCGATATCGGATGGTGTCCTGGTTCGGGTACGCCCTGGTGGTCCTTCCATTACCACTGTTCAGAATGGATACCTGGCCCAAATCTTGAGTGATCCGCCGATTGTGCTCGATGGCTTTACATGGATCCACGTTCTTATCCGGGCACCTAATGGCGATATCGATGGATGGGTGTTAGAGGATCTGATCCAGACTGCGACACCTTCACCATAATATAAAAATCCCCGGCTACCCATAAGGCAGCCGGGGATTTTTATATTTGTTGCTATGTTTAGCGGGGGGTTGCCTGGCGCAGGCGTCGCGCAAGGAAGATCACCGCGATCAAGAGAGCGGAAGCCAGGAAAAGGGTTGGCAGGCCAACTTCGTCAGCGAAGCCTGTTTTGGCTAACTTGCTAGGGGTTCCGGGAGTGCCAGGTGTACCAGGCGTGCCCGTCGTTGCGGCGCTGCCAGCTCCTGATTTAGAGGTGGTTGGTTGAGATGCAGCCAGCTCTGTTTGGAGTGCTTCCACTGTTGCAGTGGCAGGGTCCATGGTGGGGGCTGGGCTGGGGGTCGCGCTGGCAAAGACTACCACCAGGGTTTCGGTGGGCACTGGCAATGGCGTGTCGGTTGGCGCAGGGGTTGGGGTGAAAAGAGCTGCTTCCTGGGTCATGGACTGTTCCATTGCGATTTGGGTATTCGCAGCGGCGTTGGCATCAGAAGTTGCCTGGGCTTTGGCTTTTTGGCCGGGCAGAATTACAAGTGCGAAAACTGCCATAAAGACCAGAGATAACAGAACAATGCCGCCGAGGATGATGGCGACAATTAAGAAAGTACGATTATTGCCATCTCCTCCTGATTTTTCTGGTTCTGAAGGATCCGGAGCAGGAGTTCCCTGGTCAGGTTCGGGTTGGTCATCGTCGAAAACAAAAGTGTTGGCCATTTCTTATCTCCTCGCATGGGTGACTATATTTTACCCTAGCACTTCTAAATTGGTTAGTGGAACAGCAATTTGCTCACCAGTTTCAAGCTGTACATCAGCGGTTTTTGCCCTTAATCCATTTGGCAGGACGACTTGACTCGGATTTACCCGTAATAGAGTGCCAATTCGGGCTGGTCTGGTGAGGGAAACTACGCGTAGTGTTTGGCCCGGGAGGAAGGTTTCTATGTCGCTGGGCTCAGGTGGTTCTTGAGAAACAGGTAGGGAAATGAAAATCTCGGGACGATCGCCTTGCTGGTGATCGCTGGCGGAGGCATTCAACGTGATCACACGCTTTAGATTGGTGCTCAAGAGTTTATATGCGATTGAGTTGATCGGTCGCTGGCCGAACCCTTCCAGCAACATCACCGGATAAGGCTGGTGTGTCGCATGGGGTAAAAGCGCGGGTGACATACTGGAGAGAATCAACCCACGTACAGGTAGTTCGGCGGCAATTTTGAATACCGCAGGGTTATCCACATGACCGCCCAGGATAATGCCGCTGCGTACCGATACATCCAACCGGGTGAGATCGAAGACATCATCGGCTTTGTCCATGACGCTCATTAGCACACCGGTATCGTGCTGGCCGTTTCCCCACAGACCCTGGATAACGCTGCCTGTAGCGCGAATGACCACGCCACGTTCGGGAATGATTTCTGTCACGACGCCATAGATGCCAGCCAGCAGTTCAACGGGGGAGCCTCCGGTTTCAAGAACAAGTTTGCCACCCCCAATCACCACCACGCGTCCATCGGCTGGTGCAATGACCTCACGGGCAAACAGACCGTCGGTTTCGGCCAGGGTTTCACCCTTGCTTACTTTGTGCCAGCGTTTTACCTTGATAAATGCAGCCGCCCGGCGTGGGCTGATACCGAGACTGCCAGCAATATCGATCAGTAGATGTTTGTGACCAACTACAGTTTCCGCAACGATATCTGCCGGATCAACTTTTTGACCAACGCCCACAAGGATGCGGCCGTTGGTGGGCAGCAGCCGTTTGCGCATAATGGTTGCGAGTGGCAGGAAGTGTACGATGGATGCCAGCATTTTTCAGCCTCCCACGTTATTGATCCATTTTTGCGCGAGGACCCTGCGCTGGCCCGGATCAGCAGGCAACTGAAGAGCACGACCACGGGCGTCAATGACGACACCAATTGAAGACCCTGTCACTTCAACCTCACCGGCGCGTCCCGGGCCGAGGCCTACATCTGCCCGATGTAGCGGGCGAAGTTGCAGTCGGGCGGTTTGCCGGGAGCCGAGTGGCAGCACCTGGAGATTGCCCATCAAGATTTCACTGGTCATTTCGGTTCCATCATCACGAATTAATTTGGCTTGCGCGATCGGGGTGCCATAGTCCACATTGCTGATGGGGGAGATGACGGTTGCCAGGTACGATAGCACCCCGGCATCCAGTGCTTGCACAGGCAGGACCTTGTTAACATCCGCAACCGCTCCGAGCATGGCCAGCAGGTTGTGTTGATCGAGGGCAATGGTCGTGATGCCGGTGGGCTGTAAGCCATCCAACAGGATGAGCAGTTTTTGACCAGCACTGGCGGCACCTGTTATGGCGCTGCCAGCTGCCAGGATCGGTTCAAATGATGGTAAAAGCCCCCCAGAATGGCGCAAGCGCCCCGGTAGGCGTTGATTCATCCAGCGTGTGGCGAGAACCAGGTTTTGGCGAATGATCGCATGTTCAATATCCAGTTCTTCTTTTGTGTACGGGATAAAATTTGGATACAGCGACTTCTGATAAATATAGTCTCGCACTACATCGGAAGGGATGTCGTAATGAAGCCAGCGAACAATTTCGTCCAGCGTGGTATGTTTGAGCAGCTCGGCGGTTGGTTCGCCTACCCCCAATTCAGGGAAGACGTTCAACCGTAAATCACCACCAAAGGATGCACTCAGGGTAATGGATGATGCGCCCACGTCCACGTTTAATACACCGCGCCCGGAACCAAAATAGCTGGATAGGAAGCGCACCATTCGCCCCTGGGCGTAGGCCGAGGGCAGCAGGTAGCCGCCCGTCAATGTGCGTATCTCGGCCAGTTCGGGCATTTGCTTTTGGCGCAAATCGACCATCAGGTCGGAGAGCAGGCGTTGGGCTGGCGCAAGATCTTCTACTTCAAGGCTTGGCCGGACATTGGGGCTAATCAGGACCTGCGAGGCTATGTTGTTGAGTGAAGCCTGGACATCTTGGGCCAGTTTCTTGTTGCCGGCGAATAGCACGGCTGGTCGATCAGATTCGGGCAGTAAAAAGATGCCCAACCCAACGATCTCCAGCACTTTTTGGAGTGAATTGGAAGCGCCACCATCCACACCCCCGGCGATCAGTACCAATTCTGGTTTTTGATGCACTAGGATATCCACTTGCTCATCGGTTTGGCGTGCGTCATTCAGGTGCAGTTGATCGAGGATGCGTGTGTAAGTGGTGTGTGCGAGGTTTTCAATGGATTTAAGTGAGACATCGGGGAGCAATCCCACCAGCAGGGTGGTGACTGCGGGTCCAGCCGAAATGGTGGCCACAATACCATCCACACCTGTTCCATCTGTCTGGGCAGGCAAGATCAGGTGTCCTTCTTCGTCCATTAAGGGCCTGCCGATCAGGTTTTGCAGGTTTTCAATGGCGAGCTGTACACCAATCATCGCGTTCCGAACCGGTGCGCTTGAGGTTGTGGTTGATTGACCCTGGCCGATAAAACGGTAGCTGCCTTCGATCACGTCAAAAAAAGCGGCGCGGGTGTTGATCGTTCCGATTTCAATTGCCAGTAGAGAGTGGCCTTCAACGGGTTGCATGGTCATAGGTGGCTACATCAGGATGGATGCGAACAGTTGTTGGATGAATAAAAGTAGGGACTGGGAACGATCTACCAGGGCTGTGAGCGAGGCAGAGAGCACACCTGCGAAAATAACACCAAGAGTAATCGAAATCAGCACCTGGCCGAGTACGGCGAGCATATTTAATAAGATACCGCGTTTGCCGGTTGTTCTTTTCTTGCCAAACAAGGAGAATTGAAAATAGGCGATTGTGATGACTGTGCCCGCCAGGATAAATACACCGGTGAGCAGGTTGCCTGCTGTATTGCCCGGCGTGGAGTTGGCGTTTACATTAAATAAATTGGTTGTGGCGAGCACCTGGGGGATGAGTGTTCCGAGCATCGCTCCACCGATTGCGGTGGCAGTGCCAACGCCAACCAGTAGGGCAACAACCGGTCTTCCGATCCACTCCACGCCTGCGGATGTTTTTGCCAGCAGCATCAGGCTCATAACAAGTGGGAAAAATAACAGGATGCGCTCGGAGCCTGAAGATCCGAGCAAAGGCATGAATAGTTTATCTACGACTACCTGTCTGAAGACCAGTACGGCGATGTAACCGGCAGAAACACCGGCAAAAGCATGAATAGCCAGGCGGAACCCAGGGTTATCCCCGATGAGATAGCTCAGAACGAGGATCGTGAACAGGAAGCTAAGCAGGCCAGTGATAAGTTCGAATTGAATGCTGCCCAACATTTAGGCCTCTTCCTGTTCTGCGGTAGCGCGGCGGGCACGCAAGCCTGTAATCAGGCCCCAGATCCCACCAATTAGGATAAATAATTCAGCGACTATCATCCCAACCCCATAGGCGTCCCAGTAGGCGCGCGCAGGGCCTGGTTTTCCGAGGGCGGTTTCATACAACATTCCATCTTCCAGCCCTGCGATCATGCCGCGTACTTGCCTGGAATGGTAATAAGGTTGAATCATCACTTTGGCCTGTGCGCTAACCAACATTAGCAAGGGTCTGGTTCCAAGCTGTGGCTGGGACTGTTCAATCCACACACGTCCGGTATCCGGGTTGTCGGTTGCAATGATCATCGCCGAAAAATTGGATAAGCGGGTCTCTTTGTTGAGTGTGACACCTTCAAGGGCTGGTTGTGCCCAAAGATTTCCGTCTGTGGCGTCGCTTCCCACCGTTTGTTCGGGGTGTTCTGCAAAGGCCTTGATACCACTTGAGCCGCCAGGCAGATAGCCAAGGTTGATGTATTGGCTGCCGGCTTGATAGGCCTGTGGCTGCGCGTATTTGGTTGCCAATCGTTCTGCCAGCAAACTACCGAGTGGGGATGAGGTGACAAAGGCCAGCCGGGTCTTTTTGCTGACTAATTGATCGAGGACAGGCGCAAGGATTGTTTCCATTTCACCAGCAAAACCAGGTTGATAATCCACTACGATCAGTACAACAGAGTTCTCTGGCAGACCAACGGCGGTGTCATAGAACTCGCGGACTGCGCCTGCACTTGGAGAGGCAGGTGCGGGGAAGATTTGAGTTCTGAGCGCGGAAACGAGCAGGATGGATAGCAGTAATACCGCCGAAATGATCCATCGCCACCTTCGGCTGGTGGATTTCTCATGATGGCTGGTAGATTTTTGAGCGGTTGTCTCAGACCCTAGCAAATTCTCCAATAATGCAGCCTGGGTTTGCTGGGTCTCGCTGATTGTCAGCCGGGTGGAATAAGTCTTGGGAGGGCGGCCATCCATGGGGATGACCTGACTCGGTAGTACACTGCTTAAACCGGCCAGTGGACCTTGTTCTTCAATTTGTTGGACTTCGTCCGTTTCACCTGCGCTGGACATTACCGTTTCCATTGGGCGCATGGCCTGTACCCATGAGGGCAATTCGCCAGGGCGCAGATCCTGGTTCAACAGCTGGTCTGCGACTGGTGTCGAGTCTTTTTCGCTGCTAGCAGGTGTAAGACCGGTGAGCCAGTCTGGTGTGTTCATCGATAGCAGGCTATCGATGTTATTGTTATTATCTGTAGGATTGGAGATCAGCGTATCACCCGCGTTGGTCGCTGGTGTATCAGAAAATACCTGGCTATCCTGGAAGGTAGATTGATCAAAGGTCGGGCTTTCTGATAATTCAACTGCCCAGGCGTTTTGGGCAAGCGAACTTAGCCAATCAGGTTCTTCCAAGCTGGTATTTTCTGACGTATTGGAACTTACTGGCGCTGCCGCTTCGACAGGTGTTTCGGGTGCGGATTGTTGTTCAGTTTGTTGTGGTGCGCCCAGGTTGGCGAGCCAATCTGGTGTGCCGGCATCGGTATCGCTCACACCAGAAATACTAAAATCGCTGGCGTTAAAAGGCGCCGGGCTGGTATTTTCCTGTTGAATGGGGGTTGAATCTTCTGCTTCAGAGAGCCAGTTAAATGGTGAATTCTGCGGCTCATCTTCTGTTGTAGGCTGCCCGGCAGGTATTTGCGCGGTTGAACCCAGGCTGGACATCCAGTCTGGGATTGGGTCGGTCGGGGTTTCCTCGACTGGCACGGGTGTGGCGGTCACGAGAGATGCCATCCAGTCGGGTGTCTCCACTGGAGGTGAGGTGTCGGCTGGAGAGGTGGCCACGGATGGGGTTTCGAGACCGGAAAGCCAGTCTGATCCGTCTGGGGTTACACTAACTGAGCTGGTATCGCCAAGCGATGCCAACCAATCGGCAGTATCGTCCGGAAAGGTAATGGAGGTTGAAGGTTCCGCCGGCGCTTGCCCCGAAGTTTGGGCAGGTTTTTCTGGGATTGAGGATAAGCCGGGTTGCTGTGTTGGTAGATTTGCTGCGGCGGTAGTTTCCTGGGTGGGAGGGCTATCCAGGCTGTTCAGCCAACCGGATAAATCTTGTGTGGGGGCTTCCGAGGCGATCGATTCGGATTCAACCGGTATATCGGTTGATCCACCCAGGTTGGCCAGCCACTGCTGGGTATCTCCCATCGCTTCGGTCTGCAATGGGTCTTGTTTTGCAACAGGAGTCGGTTCGGTTTCTGTTAACCAACCCGAGGAAAAATCCTCCGTTGCTGGCTGGGCTGGCTCATTTTCTTGCGATGGGTCCTGAGTAAAATCACCGCCGAGGTTCGAAAGCCAATCGCTGTCATCTGTCTCCGGTGACAGCGGGTTCCCCGTCGTCGTCCCTTGGGAGGCTGCTTCAGCTGGTGTTTGTGCACTTTCTGTCAGCGCAGAAAGCCAATCTGGAAGGCTGGAGAATATGGCCGGGTCGACAGCAGCCTGGGATGGTTTTTCGCTTTGTTGAGCAGGTGAATTTGCTGCAGCGCGGTCCTTGAGATCGTTCAGCCAATCTGGGGCTGACTCGCTGATCCGGCTGGGCGGTTCGATACTCTCATCAAATAAGGCGTCGAAATTGGTATTGTCAAAACCTTGCCCACTTTCCTGCAGGCTTTGATCGAGCAGGTTTTCAATCCCGGTGGTGTCGGGGTTGTTGTCACTTGAATCTTTTGAAATTTGAACGGTTGGTGTAGGTTCAGGCAGGTTACCTTGAAGACTTTTTAACCAATCTGGAATTTGCTCTTCAGGATCATCGTTTAATTGTGCAAGCCCAGCCAGTAAATCCGGCAGGGGTTGAGTGGGGACTTTTTTAAGCGTAGATCCGCAGTTCTGGCAGGTAATAGATGATTCGGGGTTGCTTTTTCCACAGGTGGGGCAGAGTAAAGGTTCCATTATTTGCCCCCGTAAGGCCGGTCAACGCCAAAAAGAATGCGCAACCCTGTGGTCAGGGTACCAAGCGCCACACCAATCAGGATGCCGCGTGCACCGCTGGTGGCGAGCGTGTCAGAAATGAATGGGCGCAGCCAATCACTTACTAGCGGGAGCTGGCCGATAAATGGAAATGGACCGCTGCCCAGCATGATCAGTACCACAGAAACCAGAAACAGGATGGTTGCAAGGTTGGAGCGCACTTGCAGCAAGCGCATACTTGAGAGTATCAGGCTGATTGCGAGGACCGCCATCAGGCTGATTTCGACTGGGACCAGGATGCCATTTAACATCAGTCCTTGCATTGGTTTTAGATCAGGGGTAAGGCTGAGAATGGCGGTCAACAGCAGAAAAACCAGTAGGACAAGACTGTTTATAAAGCCTTTTTGCCGCAGCCGAATTTTTTGAAGATGGACCGAGAATAAGTTCCAGATTCCAACCAATACTGCTACGCCAGCAAGAATGACAGACCACCCTAGCAGTACGGATCGATAACCGCTCAGTGGGGGGAGATCAATAAAATATCCAAGTAGGACTAGTACGCCGACGCTGATGGCTATGACAGCATTAAAGGCAGGGAAGATTCGTTTCACCATACACCTGCCATTTTCAATCCCGCGCCAAGCAGTAGGGTAATGATCACCATCCATCGCAGGATATCCTGGGTGAGCAGGCTGGCTGCGTGAAGCGAACCAGATTGGACATATGCTCCGGCGGCAAATAGCTCTTCCCCGAGCAATGTATCCTGGGTGCAGGCAAAAAGTACAGCCTGGGCTGGTAAATTGTCGCTGGCAGCGATCACCGATGCGTTTTGACGATTGGATGCATCGGTAAGCAGGCCCACTTCAGGACCAAAACTACCGATCAGGACATTGGAGGAAATCCCCTCATCGCGGATGGTCGTCATGGCCCCAACTGCGTATGCCATCGGAGTCATGCCAGTCAGCCGGGCATGGGTTAGTTCGAAAACATTTTCCGCGCGTGCAGCATCGTGCGCAGTTCGCAATGTATCCTGGGCTAGCAAGTTCAGAACAGGATTCCCGGTTGTGGCCATGGGTGGTCGGTCACTCATCGAGGTGATTTCTCCAAGGTTGCGCAGTAAAACCAGGCCAGCCAGCGCGGATGCACCGTTGGAGGTTAATGGTTCTCCATTCCCTAGCGAGAAGTGCAGGCGGGTACCATCCTCAACCACCAATCTGGCGGCTCGTTGAATTCCGTTAAACGCGCGCAGGTTGCGAAAGGAAAAAGGGGAACGCCGGTGGAAAATGGCAAATAGAACCATGAAGATGGCTGCCAATAATACAATACACAAACCAGCTAAGCCTGCAAAACTCACCGATTAATTCCTTTCAGCAGGGCTGCAAATACCCTGACTTCATCTTCTTCTTCTAGTAAGCTGGCCAACGCGCGTATCCCCTGGCCGGTGGACTCTGGTAATAAGGGCTGGCTTATATACAATGCCTGTGCCCCCAAGATACTTAATGGCCCGCTGGCTTCAAGAACCCAAGCAGCCAGTTCTGCCAACCCATGTTTACGCAGGGATTCCAGCCAGGCAGGCCAATACGCGCGAGATAGTTCCATAATATTTTAAAGTATAGCATAAATTATAGAACAGGCGTCGCAAAAAAACCGTAAAGCGATCTTTGCCCTGTATAAAAAATCTACAAAATTCGTATCCCAACGAGCTCCAAGATTCATTCTCTGAATGGTTCACATAGTATAATCAATTTACCGGTTTCTGTTCCTTACTCATCTGTCAGGTTGGCATCTATTTGAACCTGTACCATCACCAGGAACCATGCTGTGACTCTGTTAGGAGGCGAAATGACTGAACAAAAAATCCGAGTTCTTGTTGCGAAGCCTGGCCTCGATGGTCATGATCGCGGAGCCAAGGTGGTGGCACGCGCTTTACGTGATGCAGGTATGGAGGTCATTTATACTGGCTTGCGCCAGACCCCGGAGATGATTGCTGAAGCCGCGCTACAGGAAGATGTGGATGTGGTTGGGTTATCAATTTTGTCCGGTGCTCACATGGCCCTGGCGCCCCGCATCCTGGAGTTGCTCAAGGCAAATGGACAGGATCATGTAAAAGTATTTATTGGCGGCATTATCCCTGATGAGGATGCGCCCCGCTTAAAGGAAATGGGTGTTCACGGGGTCTATGGTCCCGGGGCTTCCACCGAGCAAATTGTCGCCGATATTCGTCAGATAATTACTGGTCAGGCAGCCTGAGTTTGTTTTTGGCTGTTTATTAGTTTCTTTCCGGATTTACAATCGAATTCCTCATTACCACCTTTCATGTCTGACCTTGCCCAAGCTGTTCTCGCTGGAGATCGTCTTGCCCTGGCGCGTTTATTGACGCGTGTAGAAAATGATACCCTGGAAGGGCGCCAGGCTCTGAATGCTCTTTTTGCCAGTACTGGCAAGGCGCACCTGGTTGGCATCACTGGCGCTCCCGGGACAGGCAAATCATCGCTGGTAAACCAGATCGCTTTGTCCTTTCGTAGGCTTGGTAAAAGAGTTGCGATCGTCGCGATTGACCCATCCAGTCCATTTACAGGTGGGGCTGTGCTTGGTGACAGGGTGCGTATGCGTGATCTGTCTGGCGACCCGGGTGTTTTTATTCGCTCAATGGCTTCACGTGGTTCGCTTGGCGGACTTGCGCAGGCTACAACCGGGGTGGTGCAGGTATTTGATGCAGCCGGTTTTGATGTGATTTTAATTGAAACAGTTGGCGCGGGTCAAAGTGAAGTAGATATTGCCAGGCTGGCTCATACCACCCTAGTGGTGGAAGCACCAGGGTTAGGGGATGATATCCAGGCTATCAAGGCTGGCATCCTGGAGATCGCCGATATCCTGGTGATCAATAAAGCCGACCATGCCGGAGTGGAGAGTACAGAACGCGCGCTTCGATCGATGTTAGACCTGGCTCACCCAGTTCAGAAGGTGTTTCAGCATCACGGTCAGCCCATGAATGTGCCTGGTCAACCCGGAAAAATAAGCGAATCCCCCAGCTCTACTGCACTGTTGTGGATTCCGCCCATCCGGCGCACAGTGGCTACTGACGGTACCGGCCTGGCGGAATTAATGGCGTCGATCCAATCGCATGGCGAACATCTGCGTCAGAGCGGTAAATGGCAATCACGTGAGATGGCCAGGCTTTTGGCTGAATTTGACCTGTTCGCACAGCAAATGTTGATGGAACTTTTTCGTACTCGTGTAACAGGCGAAGTTCTCGACCAAATGATGGATTCCATACAAAACCGTAAACTTTCACCCCGTGAGGCGGTAAGTGTGTTATTAAGTAAGGTATCCATATAATTATTGATGAGTGAATATGAAAGTGCGGTAAAGCCATTGGAAGATAATGCACTGGCTAGCCAACCAACCCACATATTCTGAAATATAATTTGTTAATTGAAAATATTGAAATCAACTCGCGGGCAATGCCAATAATTTCAAAGCAAGTTTGTGCGCGAGAGTCTGCCTGGCAGACTACATTTTGGAAGTAGCGCTATTACAACAGTCAACCATGCTTTTCTTATTCTTCGCATGGAATCCAAGCACATAGCGTAAAAGGATATTATGAACCATCATACTCGTCACAAAATGGAAGTTTACGGCGATATTAAGCTGTACGCCGGTACAGGTTCACCCGAGCTTGCCCAAAAAATATCGGATTACGTCCAATTTCCTCTGTGCGGAAGAGATATCATCCAATTCCCCAATGAAAACCTATTCGTAAAACTGCACTCAAGTGTGCGTGGTCAGGATGTCTATGTTATCCAGACTACCTCGGCGCCTGTGCACCGGAATTTGATGGAAATGCTCATCCTGGTTCAAACGCTCCGGCTGGATTCAGCGGCAAGGGTTACTGCTGTGATGCCTTATCTTTCTTACGGGCGTTCGGATAAAAAAGACCAACCGCGCGTACCGATCACTGCCCGCCTGGTGGCGGACATGATTGAGGTGGCAGGCGCTGATCGTTACATGGTGTTGGATCCGCATGCCGGGCAGGTGCAAGGCTTTTTCTCTATTCCTGGAGATGTCTTGACTGGTTTTCGCATGATCAGCGACCATCTGATCTCACTTACCCCGCACATGAAAGACCCCGTTGTGGTGACCGTGGACCTGGGTTTCGCCAAGAAAGGTCGTAACATTGCCGCTGAAATTAATGCACCAATTGCGTTTATTGAAAAACGACGCGTGGCAAATGACGCCAAAGCCCAGGCTTTGACGGTCATTGGCGAAGTCGAAAACCGGGACGTGATCCTGGTGGATGATGAAATTGACACAGGCGGGTCGATTGCCCAGGCTGTGAACCTGGTCAAGGAAAAGGGTGCCCGCGATGTTTATGTGATCTGCGTCCATCCTATTTTTTCAGCCAACGCTGCTGATCGCCTGGCAACTCTGCCGGTCAAGCAGTTTATTACCACCGACACAGTGCCCATTGCGCCAGAGAAGATTTCTCTGCTCAAAGACAGGTTGACCATTATTTCAATTGCGCCACTGTTGGGTGAAGTGATTATGCGTGCTCACCAGGGACGTAGTGTTGGCGAAATGTTCAACGAATAAATCGCCCGATGCCAGAACTGCCAGAAGTTGAGACCATTGCGCGTGTTTTGCGCCCACAACTAACCGGACGGGTCATTCTTTCTGCGCGTGTGTTCTGGGATCGGACCCTGGCTGGCATCTCACCGGACACCTTTTGCGATTGTGTTGCCAACCAAACAGTTTGCGGTGTTACGCGGCGTGCAAAATACCTGGATTTGCAGCTCACCGATTTTCACCTCTTTATCCATTTACGGATGAGTGGCGATTTGTTGATCCGTGAAGCAGGTTATCAACCCGAAAAACACGATAGGCTCGAAATCATCCTATCGGATGACCAGCGCCTGATATTTAATGACCCGCGAAAATTTGGGCGTGTCTGGTTGACGACTGATGCAGAGCAGGTATTGGGTGGTTTGGGTCCTGAACCATTTGACCCGGTTTTTACCCCCCAATTGCTGTATGAGATGTTATCGGATCGACACAGGCAAATTAAGCCACTGTTGCTCGATCAGGGTTTTTTAGCTGGTCTCGGTAATATCTATACAGATGAGGCACTGCACATGGCAGGGCTTCATCCACTGCGGATTTCCGATACAATATCAGAAAAGGAAGCCGAATTGCTTCACACAGCCATCCGGGCTGTTCTGACTGCAGGTATTGAGCACAATGGCGCTAGCTTTGATTGGGTCTATCGTGGTGGCGCGTTTCAGAACTATTTCCGGGTGTACGCTCGCGAAGGTCAGCCTTGTCCAACTTGTGGTGCGCTGATATGTAAAATATCAGTTGGTCAGCGCGGTACACATTATTGCCCAAACTGTCAGAAAGGATAATATGGCATCCCTGGGTCCTACTTTATTATTTATTCTATTAGCTGCAATTGCCGGATATGTTTTCGGCATGATTGACAGCCGATTTACTTCGGCGCTGAAGAAAAAACCGCCGGAATTACCGCCTGCACCACCGGAAGACCCAGGTTTGCTGAAGGTCAGCCTGGATAAGGATAAGAAAATTCGCATTACTCTCGATGGATTCCAACTATTGGATCCCACGGCGATGAGCAACGAACAACGACAAAAATTGGTGAATGTGATTGTACAGATTCGGCCCTGGTTGGATGGGAAACCTGCCCAGGTAGCCCCTGTGGCTCCAGTAGTCCCTGTTGTGGCACCTGCCCCCGTGAATGCACAGCCTGCGGTGGTTCCACAGCCCATAGCCCGCCCGGTCAGCCCTGCGCAGGCTGCCCCCATCCACGAAGATCTCAGGATCAGCCCGGTTAAGGGGATCGCCAGTATGGTGACCAAGGATATCAAGGCTGTTTCTGAGAAGAAACCAGCCACTATTGTCGGCATGATTGATGAAGTCTTGCAGGCCAGACTGGTGGGCTCACCCTTGAAGAATAGAGGGATCAAGCTGGAGGATGGTGCAATGGGCGGGGTGATTGTTTGCGTAGGCTCCGAGCGGTTTGAAGGTGTTGGTAACGTTCCCGACCCGGAAATCCGCGATTTCATCAAGGCGGCCATCGCCGAGTGGGAAAAAAGATAACCCAAAAAGAGTTCAATAAACAACCGGTGGAGTTTGACGAATAACGTCATGCTTCGCCGGTTGTTTTTATTCGCTTCATAGGGTCGGATTCTCGTGATGATTTTCCCCCAGGATAATTATTAGATGCGGATACTCACGATTTCACCGGTTTTATGTTTTGTTGGGCTGGTTTTTCT
>CAIVSQ010000389.1 GCA_903908605.1 uncultured Anaerolineae bacterium | reverse complement strand
CTGTTTTCGTCTGGGTTATTCCAAAGATGAGTTATTGCAGAAACACCTCAAAGAAGTCACCCAGGAAAAACCGCTCTCACAAGAACTGGGATTATCTCATCCCACAGAACTGGGATTATCACAGGAAGGTTATGCCTTTGCGCTGAACCAGCTGCATGCGAACGGTCACGCCACTTACACCAGCGAGATTATTACAAAAACTGGCAAGCGATTTCCGTGTGAAATTGTCATGAGCCTGATTCAATATAAGGGTCAGCCAATGGTTCTCTCAATTTCGCGAGACATCAGCGAGCGCAAACGCGTGGAAACACACGATCGCCTGATCGCCGAAGTGCTAGACATTCTCTTACGTCCATGCGAACGCGAAGATATTTATCAGCTTGTTTCTGAAAAAACCAAACAATTGATCGGGGATGGTATTACAGCCACTGCCATATTAGATGAACAACGAAGAACCTTGCGCATGGGCGCTTACCATGGTGTGGACATACCATTTGAGCAACTGCTATCGATTCTCAGATTTGATCCCCGGCAAAAAGAATTTCCGCTGGACTCCATAACTGAAGAAGGTTTGAACATATACCGCAAGAGCAATTTGAGCCTATTGGAAAACGGTTTATACACGCTCATGACCCGCCTGATTCCCAAACCAGCCTGCCTGCTGATTGAAAACCTGCTGCACGTGCAAAAAGTTTTTGGCATGGGATTTGTCCATAAAGATGAGCACCTGGGCGGATTAATTATTCTTGCCCGCAACGATATAACACCCCATATTGCCACCATTGAACAAGTTGTGAACCTGGCAACCATAGCCATTGAACGCAAGCTGGCAGAAGAATCGTTACAGGAGAGCGAAGCCCGTTATAAGAACTTGTTTGAAAACAACCACGCGGTCATGCTGATTCTCGATCCAGATAGCACTGCCATTGTAGACGCCAATCCCGCCGCGTGTAGCTATTATGGTTGGAGTCATGCAGAATTTCTGAAAAAGAGCATTAGCGATATCAACATACTCGCAACCGCAGATGTTCGCGCAGAGATGCAGTTGGCGCTCACTGAAAAGCGCAATCACTTTGTCTTCAAACACCGCCGGGGCAATGGCACAATCCGCGATGTTGAAGTCTATAGCGGCCCCCTGGTAATTGCGAGCAAACCGTACCTCTACTCCATCATTCATGATATTACCGAACGCAAGCGGGCGGAGGCAGCCTTGCAGGAGAGCGAAGAACGATTCAAACTGAGCATGGACGCAACCAACGATGGCTTGTGGGATTGGAATATCAAGGCCGGCGAAGGCTATTTCAGCCCTGGCTACTATCGCATGTTGGGCTACCCGGTTGGCACTTTTCCAATGGAGTACGACGCCTGGAAGAACCTTGTTCACCCTGAAGACTTGCAGCGCGCCTTGCAAGTAAACAGGAATTGTATTGAGGGACTCTGCGAGCAATTTGAGGTTGAATACCGCATGAAAGCCAAGAACGGCGGATGGCGTTGGATTCTGATGCGCGGGAAGTGTATTGTGCGTGACGAGCAGCAGCGGGCCCTGCGGCTACTGGGAACGATCATGGATATTACCGAACGCAAGCAGGCAGAAGAAGCGCAAAACCGGCTGTTGAATAAACTACAGACTCACCAGATTGAATTAAAAACGCAGAATGAAGAGCTGCTGCAAATCCGCCAGGAATTGGACGCCGCGCTGGCAAAATATTTTGATCTGTATGACCTTGCCCCAACGGGCTATTTGACGCTCAACGCAGCGGGGATGATTCTGGAAGCTAATTTGAGCGCTGCAAATCTCTTGGGAGTATCTAAAATTGAACTGTGCAAACAGTCGTTGACTGACTTTATCTACATAGAAGACCAGGACATTCACTATCTGCATCAAAATCGACTTTTCGATACACGCGCACCGCAGGTGTGCGAATTGAGAATCGTGGGGAAAGCGGGTGCGCTCCACTGGGTGCGTCTGGAAGCCAAATTGGCGCACAATAGTGATGGCACGCCAGCCTATTGGGAAACAATCAGCGACATCACCGAACGTAAACTGGCAGAAGAACATCTCGGCTATACAAGCACACACGACGCATTAACCGGTATTTATAATCGCTCCTTTTTTGAAGTGGAACTTGCACGGCTGGAGCACAGCCGGGAATTCCCCATCAGTATTGCCATGGCGGATGTGGACCAGTTGAAAGTGATAAATGACACGCAGGGGCATGCGGCAGGCGATGAACTGATACGGCAAGCCGCCAATGCGCTTCGTGCTGTCTTCCGAGAAGCGGACGTGCTGGCACGCATCGGCGGTGATGAATTTGCCGTGATCTTGCCAGGTACAGATTCAGCCAACGCAGAACAGATGTTGGCGCGCGTTCGAGAGTTGCTGGCGAAACATAATGCCGAAACGCTCGATTTCCCCGTGCAGTTATCGCTTGGGACGGCAACCGCCGAGAGAAATAACCTGACCGAAGCGTTCATGCTTGCCGACCAACGTATGTATGCAGATAAAGCCACGCGCAAGGCCATGGCAAATTGCTCTCACGCATCATAATAGCGGTAGATGCGATTGCCGAAGCAAAAGACAGGACTGGTTATGAAAACTTTCAAGTCATTTTTCCAACAACCGCTCACAAAAAATATTGAGCATGCAGTGCTTCAGGGTGACAAACAAACCATCGTAGGTTTGATCCACCTGATTGTTTTCATCACCAGCGTAATCGGTGGAACTGTGATGTATTTTTTTGACATGAACTCTTTCCTGTCATTATTCCTGCTGGGCTCGGTGAGTTTTTTGGGGGGATTGGTAAACCGCGCGGGGCACCCAAAAAGCTCAGCTGTCGTCCTGATCGCCGCCCTTTTAATGACCATTCAATTTAATGTTTTTGCAGGTTTTGGGATCCATGATGTGGCCATTATCGCCTGGCCTGCCATCATTTTCTTCTCGGGTCTCCTTTTTGGCTGGCGTGTGATCCCATACGTCACTGGCCTGATTATGATTCTGGCTGTAGTAACCAACCTGATTCCCAACGCTCAATTCTTTTCCAATTATTCCGATACTGGCGACCTGATCGTGATGCTGCTGATTTTGCTGGCCTTTAGCCTGATTGCCATATCGCTCCTGCGCAGTAACGAGTATTTGATCCTCCGCTCGCAGCGCTCGGATGAGCGCTTCCGGGCAATTTATAACTCAATCAATGATGCCATCCTCATCCTGGACTCTCAAACAGGCACCATTCTCGATATCAATGAAAAGACATCCGAAATGTTCGGGTACACCCTGCAAGAGATTGCCCAACTTGATATCCTGGCGCTTAGTTCCGCCACCCCACCTTATGCACAAGAAAATACCTTGGAATGGATTAAGCAAGCAGTCACACAGGGAGCGCAACGATTAGAAAGGCAGGTAAAAGATAAAAGCGGCCGCCTGTTTTGGGTGGATATTAACATGAAGTTGGCCGTCATCGCCGGTCAGACCCAGGTTCTGGTATCGGTGCGTGATATTACCGAACGCAAGCAGGTGGAAGAAGCGCTCGAGGAAAACCGGGAAAAATACCGCGGATTAAGTGAAGCCTCTTTCGAAGCCATCTTCATATCTGAGAACGGCATCTGCCTCGAACAAAATCAAATGGCTGAGCAGATTTTTGGGTATTCAGATTCGGAAGCCATTGGAAAATCTGGAACGGAATGGATCTTACCTGAAAGCCGCGAGACAGTCTCAAATAACATGCTCTCAGGATTTGACCAGCCCTACGAAGTGACCGCCCTGCGAAAAGACGGCCTCACGTTTCCAGCGATGGTACGTGGAAAAATGATGCACTACAAAGGCAGAACAGTACGGGTTACAGCAATGAGCGACATCAGCGCGCACAAACAAACTGAAGCAGCCCTGCAAGAGAGCGAAAATATGCTCCGCAGGGCGCAGGAAATCGCGCAGGTCGGTCACTTCAAATTCGACCCTGCCAGCGGACGCGTCGAGGGCTCCGACGAACTCTTTCGGATTTTTGGACTGACCCGGAATCAATTTAAATTCACTGATTTTGCAAATTCGGTTCATCCGGATGATCGCGTTGCTGATCTGGCCTTCATCGAATCCGCCATGGCGCGGGAAACCGAATATGAACACGAACACCGCCTGCTGCTGCCCGATGGCACACTCAAATGGATCTGTATGATTGGCACCTTTTCTGCTGTTTTGCCAAATGAACCAACCCAGATCATCGGCACTGTACAGGATATCACCGAGCGCAAGCACGCGGAACTGCAGCGCGAGGTCTTGTATCAAGTCCAACGCGACGTGAGCAGTCAACTGGATGTGGATCTCGTGGTGCATTCGGCTGTGGAAACCATTGTCCGGTTGACCGGCTATCCGCATGTTTGCATCGCCTTGCCGGATGCAAACGGCGCGCACTGGATTGTGCGCGGCGCCGCAGGCAGTCTCGCAGCAGAATTAGGCGCGACCTACCCAATTCATCAAGGCGTGATTGGACGCATGTTTAAGACCGGCCAGACACAGCGGGTGCGCGACATTCTGGACGATCCAGACTATGTGCGTGAGGTCAACGCGATAGGCGCGCCCGCGTTGCGGAGTGAATTGGTTGCCCCCTTGCGCCGCGGCGAGCATCTGCTCGGGGCGCTCAACGTTGAAAGTGATCGCGAGGATGTATTCAACGAGGCCGATGCGAAAATGATTCAATCGGTGGCGGATATGATCGCGCTCGCGCTGGAGAACGCGCGCTTGTATAAAGAAGCGCAGCAGGAAATTACCGTGCGCAAGCAGGCCGAAGAAGCGCTGCGCGAATTCCACCAGATGCTGGAGGGCACATTTGCCAGCCTGCGGGACGCGGTTTTCATTATTGACGCGAACACGGCAACAATTACGGACTGCAACCCTGCTGCCACGCAGATATTCGGCTACAGCCGTGAGGCCATGTTAGGCAAGGCAACTGAGTTCCTGCACATAGACCATGCAGCACTTGAGGCATTTCGCAAGCACTTGTTCCCTGCCGTGGCAGAGAAAGGATTTCTGTTTCTGCCCGAATTCGAGATGAAGCGGATGGATGGAACGATCTTTCCGACCGAGCACACCGTGATGCCGCTGGAAGACGAACAGAGCAAGCGCATCGGCTGGGTGAGCGTCGTGCGCGACATCACTGAGCGAAAACGCTCTGAGCAAGCGCTGCGCGAGAGTGAGAAACGTTTAAAAGAGGCGCAACGCACTGCGCTGATCGGTAATTGGGAATTAGACCTGGATAATAGCAATGCCATTGCTGGAAGCGGGGCTTACCCACTGACCTGGTCCGATGAGGTTTATCGCATCTTCGAAATTGATCCGGCCAAGTTTGGCGCATCCTATGCTGCTTTTCTTGACGCCATTCATCCGGCAGACCGCGAGATGGTCGACCGTGCCTTCACTTCTTCGCTTAAAACCCGCAGCCCCTATGAGATCGACCACCGGCTGCTCATGCCGGATGGCCGCGTAAAGTATGTACTCGAACGCTGCGAAAGCTTCTATTCTGCCGAAGGACAACCGCTGCGTTCGGTGGGAACGGTGCAAGACATTACCGACCGCATGCGCGCTGAGGAAGCGCTGCTCAGCCTTAAACGGTCGATTGACCAGGCAATCGGCGGAATTTCCCGAGCCGATATGAATGGGACGATCGTCTTTGCCAACAAAGCCTGGGCAAAAATGCACGGCTATGAAGTTAATGAAATAATTGGCAAGCCGCTGAGCATTTTCCATACCCAGGCGCAGATGGAATCTGAAGTTAATCCGTTTAATAAGAATGTGATCGAGTCCGGAGCCTATGCCGCCGAAATTGGGCATGCCCGCAAAGATGGCACGATATTTATTACCTGGATGGAAGCAACGATGGTTAAAGATAACGAACAACAACCCATCGAATTAATAGCTTCGGCCATCGACATTACCGAGAACAAACGAGCAGAGCAAGCATTACGCGAGAACGAAGAAAAATACCGCCGGCTGTTTGACAACGCCTCGCTGGGCATCTTTCAGTCTACCCTGGCAGGGCAAGTTATTTCGATCAACCCAGCCTTTGCACACATGCTGGGCTATGACTCGCCCGAAGATGCCATGAAAAACATCCAGAACGCGGCCACCGATCTATTCGCTGACCCAAACCGCCGGGCTAAAATCATCCGTTTGATGGCCGACAACCCCGATTTAAGAACCTTCGAAAATGTGTACCGCCGCAAAGATGGCAGCACCTTTATCGGCCAGCTCAATGTGACGCCTATCAGAGACGCCGCAGGCCGGCTACTGCGCACCGAAGGGATGGTCGAAGATATCACCGCACGCAAACAATCCGAAGCCAAAATCCTGGCGGCCCTGGAAGAAAAAGAGACCCTGCTGCGCGAGGTGCATCATCGCGTCAAGAACAACCTGCAAGCCATGATAGCCCTGATGGAGATGCAGGCTGGCTCGATACCAGATGAGGCCACCCGACTTTTCTTGAAAGAACTGGAAGGGCAGGCGCGCACCATGGCGCTGGTCTACGAGCAGCTCTACCAATCTGTCAACCTGGCACGCGTACAAATGGCCCCTTATCTCCAGCAGCTGACCTACTACATCTCCGAAACGTTTGGCGGCCGGCGCATGGTTCAACTGACCCTGGATATTGAGTCGGTTGCCCTCGATGTGGCACAGGCCATGCCCTGTGGTCTGATCGTCAACGAATTGTTTACCAACATCTTCAAGCACGCTTTCCCGCCCGAATTCCAGGGTCAGCCACAGGTGCATATCGCTTTGCAGTTGGATGGCGAGACCTATCGTCTGACAGTAGCCGATAACGGCGTAGGCCTGCCGCCTGGTTACGATTGGCAGGCCAGCCGGTCGTTGGGACTGCGTCTCGTCAAACTGTGGGCTACTCACCAATTAGGCGGCACACTGAATGTCAGCAGCGATCCAGGCGCAAATTACACTATCACTTTTACAAATCCGCAAGGGGTGCTGCACGAAACAGCAGGAGACTCATTATGAACAGCGCGCGCATTCTGGTCGTCGAAGATGACGCCATCCTGATCAATCATCTGGAACACATGCTCATTCAAATCGGCTACCAGGTTTCAGGCCTGGCAGCCACCGGTGAAGAAGCCGTCGAAATGGCGCTAGCCCAAAAACCAGACGCCATCCTGATGGATATCCGCCTGCGCAGCGCGATGACGGGCATTCAGGCTGCCGCTGAAATTCATCGCCAGCTCAACACGCCAATCATTTATATTACGGCCTACACCGACGAACTGTTGTTGCAACAAGCCAAACTTACCGACGCCTATGCTTATTTGGCCAAGCCAGTGCGTGACCGAGAACTGCGCGCCAGCCTGGAAATGGCGCTGTACAAACATGCCACTGAAGAGCGATTGCAACATCTCAATCTTATTTTGCTCGCCGTCAGAGATGTCAACAAATTAATCGCGCATGAGTCCGACGCGCAAAGCCTGCTGGACCAGGCTTGCCAGATCCTCTTGCGCGCGCACGGCTACCGTTTTGTCTGGGTTGGTCAATCGGCGGGCGACCGCCTTAAACCCCTCGCTCATGCCGGCGACGGTCAAAACCTGATCAGGCGAATTGTGGCGAGCGCCACTCATGAACAAGGCATGCGACTGCCCGGCACGGAAGCGGCACGCACCAGGCGCGTGGTGGTTTGCCATGATATGCTCCATGATGAACGCTATGCGCCCTGGCGCGAGGAAGTCGAACAGGCTCATTTTTCCAGTACGGTCGCCGTTCCAATATTGCACGAGGATAGCCTGTTTGGCATATTGAGCGTCTATTCCGACCAAACCAATATATTCGGCGCGGAAGAACTGGATTTACTCCAGGAATTGGCAGGCGATATCGCTTTTGGCTTGAAAGCAATCTACAGGGAAGCCGAACGCCAGTGCGCTGAACAAAAGTTACGGGAGAGCAAAGCCGAGTTGAGCCAGCGCGTGGATGACCTGGCCTTAATCAATACGCTTAATGCTGCCATTAACCAGGGCGATGATCTCCTTAAGATCGTTGCGCTGTTCGCCGATGAACTTCATCGCATCTTTAATTGCATCGGCACCATCACCGCCTTCCCAAACTCGGATAATCCCGCTCAAACTGGGGCGCTCACAGAAATCCGAAAGTCCCTGCGCATCGAGCATATCGAGTTCCAATCTCCCCTGGCGCGCCAGATCGAGAAATTGATCGGCGCTAGCATCTGGTCAATTCCGTTGAAAATCCCAATGACTGGCGACGGGCAATTTGCCCAGGTCTTGCACGCGGGCATGCCCAAAGCCATCAACGATCCCGACACCATCAAGGCTGTAATGGCTGAGTTTACAGACAACAAACTGCTCAAACGCCTTGCCGAGCCTGTCTACGAAATTCTTGGAATTGGTTCCATGCTGTTGGTCCCCCTAATTTCAGGGACAGAAATTTACGGGTTGCTCGAGATGGCGCGCACAGAAGCAACCAGCGCAGCAGATCTTGCCCGCGTTCAGAGCATTGCCGGGCAATTGACCACCGCCATCGGGCGCAAGCGGGCGGAAGAAGCACGGCGCGAAAGTGAAGAGAAGTTCAAAACCTTGTTCAACACAGCCAACGATGCGATCTTCATATTGAGCCACACCACCTTTCTGGATTGCAACGCCACTACCGAGAAAATCTTTAGATGTTCAAGAGAGCAGATTGTCGGTCATTCACCTGTTGAGTTTTCGCCTGAACGACAACCTGATGGCAGTTTTTCCACCCAATCCGCCTTAGGCAAAATTGAGGCTGCCTTCGCAGGCTATCCGCAGGTCTTTGAATGGCTCCACATCCATCTGGATGGGACGCCATTTTATGCCGAGGTAAGCCTTAATCGCGTGTTCATTGGCGGTGAGTTCATTATTCAGGCCATCGTTCGCGATATCGACGAACGCAAGCGGGCGGAGGAAGCGCTCGCTGAACAAAGTAAATTTACATCTGCCCTTGTTGATACCGCCCCAGCACTGGTTTACGTGTACGACGTCGAAAAAAACAGAAACGTGTATTCAAATAATGGTATCGAACAGATTCTCGGTTACAGCGCTGACCAGATCAAAGAGATAGGCGCAGATCTCTTCTCGCTCCTCATTCATCCCGACGACCTGCCCGAGGTGATTGCCTTCCAAAACAAGATCGCGGCAGCCGCAAATCAAGAGGTCCTTGAAATCGAATATCGGATGCGCAGTGCTGATGGACAGTGGCTGAATATTCACAGCTATGAAAGCCCCTTTTTACGCAACCAGGGTGGCAAACTAAAGCACAAGATCGGAGTTGGGATAAATGTCACCGAACGCAAACGAGCCGAGCAAAAGTTACGGGAGAGCACCGAGCGTTTGCAGGAGGCCCAGCGCATTGCGCTGATTGGAAACTGGGAACTGGACCTGGTTAATAACGAGCTGAGCTGGTCAGATGAGATTTATCGTATCTTCGAAATCGACCCGGTGAAGTTCATCGTATCGTATGATGCATTTCTGGAAGCCATTCATCCAGAGGATCGCGATGCCGTCAACAAAGCTTATACATCTTCGCTCGAAACCCACAACCCTTATGAGATCGACCACCGGCTGCTCATGCCCGATGGACGAGTGAAGTGTGTGCACGAACGCTGCGAAACCTTTTATGATATTGACGGATATCCACTACGCTCGGTTGGAACGGTACAAGATATCTCGGAGCGACAGAAAGCCGAACAAGCCATTCGTGAGAGCGAAGCAAGGTTCTCGACCATCTTTCAGGCCAGCCCTATTCCCATTCTTATCGTCCGCATGTCCGATGGAAAGTTCGTCGATGTCAACGGAGCCTTCCATAGTATGTCTGGCTATGGGCGCGAAGAAGTCATCGGATATTCCGCGCCTGAGTTGAATCAGTGGGTCAAACCAGATGACCTGCGCCGGCTGGAAATAACGCTGCGCGAGCAGGGTACTGTCCGTGACTTTGAAACCAGGCTGCGCACGAAATCAGGCCTTATCCAGGATGTGCTCATGTCAGCCGCGCCGATCGAAGTGGGCGGCGAGCGCTACGTTGTGACCCTGGCCTATGACATTACCGCACGCATGCAACATGAAATCGAATTGCAAGCCATCGCCAAATTGAGCGCGGCCTTACGTTCCTCGCCCTCGCGTGTCGAGATGCTCCCGGTGATTGTCGAGCAGTTGGTTGCCTTGCTCAATTGCGAAACGGTCTCGATCGAGATCATAAATCCGCTCACGAAAGACGCTGTCATTGAGGCGGCGCACGGCATTTGGGCGGCGCTGATCGGCACACGCCAAAAAAGTGGTACCGGTATTAATGCAATCATCAGCCAGACGCGAAAACCTTATTACACCAACGATTTGAAAAATGATCCGAACCTTGTCTATCCAGAATGGACCAACAATGATATTAACAGCTGTAGTGGCGCGCCATTAATTGCTCAAGATCAATTGATTGGATTTATATGGATGGGGCGCAGAACAGAGATTGCTGAACCCGAAATTCGCTTGCTTACAGCCGTTGCCGATATGGCTGCCAACGCGATTCACCGCACAACTTTGCATGAACAATCTGTAAAAGATGCGGCTGAGCTTGTGCTGGCATATGATTCTACGCTGGAGGGTTGGGCGCATGCGCTCGAACTGCGCGACCAGGAAACGGAAGGGCACACACGCCGCGTAGTGCAAATGACGGTTGAGCTGGCCAAAGCCATGGGTATCGGCGAACACGAATTAGAAAATGTGCGCCGTGGTGCGCTGTTGCACGACATCGGCAAAATGGGCATCCCCGATTCGGTCTTGCTCAAACCCGGCACACTCAATGAGCGCGAATGGGAGGTCATGCGACGGCATCCCGAGTACGCCTACCAATTCTTGGAACCGATTGACTATTTGCGTCCCGTATTGGATATTCCTTATTGTCACCACGAGAAGTGGGATGGCAGCGGCTATCCACGCAAGTTGAGAGGTGCCGAGATTCCGTTTGAGGCGCGCATCTTTGCGATTGTGGATGTGTGGGATGCGCTGCGCTCAGACCGCCCGTATCGCAAGGCCTGGACAAACGAAAAGACGCGCAAATACATCCTAGAACAAAGCGGCACTCATTTTGATCCGCAGGTCGTGCAGGCGTTTATGGAGCTTCTGGTAAGAAATAACGATCGTAATATTGGCTAAACAACCGGATGGCATCTAACCCTGTTGTGGCGTGCTGAACAATTTAATAGTCCAGACTCTCAAGCCGCTGCTTAACGTCCATGGCAACCATGTTTTCATATTTAACCAGCCTTATTCGATTGGCAGGTTAGTTATTATCATGTTCCATGCTTTTTTTCATCTGCTGCTGAATAGACATCCACCCTGTTTCGGCCGGCGGCCTTGGCGGCGGGCGCTCAGCGCCACTTCGCGCTTTCTCCCGATGAGCTGGGTGTGCTATGGGAAGGCGCGCATACAGTCCAACGCGACGACAAGTCCGTACAACAAGCTGAAATTCCCCACCTGGATTACAGCATCGGCGGCAGCGGCTATTTGCGCAAGCTGTTCCATAAGCTGGATGATGTCACCAGGCAGGCGTTGAACCACCTGCTGCATGAAAACTGCGAGACAGCCTGCTACCGCTGTCTGAAGACCTATCAAAACCAAGGCAATCATGCCATGCTGCACTGGCCAGTGATAATATCCGCATTGGAAGGTCTTGCGGGTGAGGCATCCCGGGGCGGATTTATCCGACTTTCACGTACTGAGGAAAGGTAATAACCCGCCATCACCTACCGGGCACGCAAACGTTGTCAATAGTCGGACGCATGTTTACCACCCATAGCCGGACGTATGTTTACCAGAACAGAGCTGTGGAGAGAACAACCCTGCCCTGCCGCCAAACAAAAATGTCCACACCCGCGCAGTTCATTCAATGGCCGCTTGCGACACATCTCCATCCCAGCTCCGGGCGCAGAAAATACCGTGGACAGGATAAGTTAGCTCTCCGCCTCCAACTCAACCGTTTGTTCGGCCTGGCCGGGTCTTGCCCAGCTTCTTGAAAAGACCAGCACAAAGATCAACAAACCTGCCAGTGCCGTCGAAACGGAATAGACCACATCCAATTCGGTCACGGTAAACAGCGAGGGACTTGGCAACGCAGTGACGGTATAGTTGGCGAGCAGCACCGTGAGCAGGTTATTGGCGGCGTGCAAGCCGAGGGCCAGCTCCAGGCGCCCATCCCGCAGGGTAACATAAGCAGTGACACAGCCCAATGAAATGTAATACAACGCCATTATGGGGAGATTAGCTTGTGCTTCGGGATTGAGCAGATGCGGGAGACCAAAGAGCAACCCGGAAATCAGGCTGAGTATCCAGATGTTGCGCAAATGCAGTTTGCCCAACCCTTGCAGCAGATAGCCGCGGAAAAAGAGTTCCTCCGCCGAAGTCTGAATCGGGATAAAAATCAGGGCCAGGAAAACGAACGGGATGAAGCGGGCCAGGTCCAGGCTCCAGACGTAGCGCCCAGGGTAAAGCAAGGCTTCAGCCACCGCCATCAGCCCCGCCAGGGCGAACCACAGAAAAAATCCCTCGAAGAAACGTCGAAAAGAAACCCGTGTTTGAGGCGTGATCAGGGTCAGGAAACGGCGCTGATGGATAAAACGCACCGCCAGAAAGATCCCCACAAAAAAGCCCACCGAAGCCAGCATGGTAACCACAAAAGCCAGCAGCACATCCACGCCGACATAGCCGGTGGCGCTGAAATCCGTTTGTGGATTGCCGTCCAGCATCACCCACGAAACGAGCATGATGCTGGGGATGCCGCCGACGACCTGCCACATCACCAGGATGACGACTACCGCCAACAGGTAACGCCACCAGTTATTTTTGCCCTGCAGGGCGAGATCAAGATAGTTATTCATGTTTTCCTCACTTATTTTTTATCGGTTAGTAATTGTTCAAGCCATTCCATCTCGGCCTGGGCAGAACCCGGATCCATCGAGCGTTGGGCAAAATTGCGTGCCTGTTCCGCCAGTGCAGCGGCCTGCGAGCTGTTGCCCTGCGCCCACAAAACCGCCGCCTGACAACGTAGCCTGGTATGTTTTTCCACCAGCCCGGATGCCAGCCCTTTGCGCAGGGCCTCTTCAGCCTGCCCAACCTCGTGTTGATGAGCTGCCAGGTAGTAGGCCTGCTCCAGGAAGATGGCTTGCCTGATGCCCTCCGGGATGTGCGCGTTCTGTTCCACCGCCCGCTGCAAGGCTGCCCCGGCAGTGATTGGGTCCCCGCCATCCAGGGCGTGGGTATAAACCAACATATTTGCGCTGATCCCGGTCAGGCTGCCGGCGGGCGCACTGCTTACGCGCTGCAGCAGCTCAGGCGAAAGGTCGCGCGGACGCGTCCCACTGAGCGACTCGGCTTGCAAGAGCAGCAAAGCCATCTGCTCTTCCACATCCTGCCCACCGCGCCAAAGCGATAATAGCTGGGCCCCATCGGTCATAAAGCCCGAGGTTTTGGCAGGCAGCAGCGTTGCCAGGCAAATGCTCAAACCAGCGACACCATATACCAGGATCGGTAAACCCAGACACGAACCCTTCGGCAGCAGCCAGTAGCCTGCCAACGCCAGCAGCCCGGTCAGCAGGCTGCTCAGCGGCCCGCCCGCCACCAACATCAGGTGCTGACGCCGCAGGTTGCCGTCTTTACCTGGCAGGCAGGCCGAAAGCCCGCCGGCCAGCGCCAGGCTGGTGTTCCAACCCAACTCCAGCCCAGTTTGAGTAGCCATCACCTTAAACGGTCCGCTGATTAATAAAAACGGCCGCATCCCGGCCAGACGCCCGGCCAGCAAGTGCCCCAATTCATGCGTCAGGAGCGCCAGGTACATCGCCAGGACCGAAACGGCTACTAACCACAACAGGTTTGGATCGCCGGTTTGAGCCTGTTCGAAATTCGCACTCACAGCATTACCCAGGCCATACCCGCCCAGGGCGATCAGCCCCAGTACACAAATATATAGAAGCAGATTTTTCCACTTTATTTTCATTGGTTCCTTCTTCAGCTTTTATTCCTGTGGCTGATCATACCTAATCGGAAAAAACGCCAGCGCGAGAACATACTCGCCGCCGTCTTCCAGGGGATTTTCATCGGCATTTTCATCTGGAGCGATGAATTCTTCCATCACCGCTAGCAGCCGCTGGTGCAGTTTCTCCGCCCGCGCTTTCGAGATGCGGCCCAGACCGCGCCGGATATGGAGCGAATCGGGATGCGGCGGGTTTTGCTGCAAATCGATACTGCCATCCAGCACGCTTTTTCGCAGTGCCTTGGTGGTTTCGCCCAGCGCAAAATCGGCGAGGACATTGGCCTGCTCCAATGCGGCTTGCGGATCAGCGGCAAACTCGGACCGATCGATCAGGAAGGTCCGCGCGGTGGTTGCGTACACTTTTTCCACCGTCCCGCCGCGCGGCTGCTGAGCCACCACCTGCAATAGACCGTGCTGCTCCAACAAGTGCACATGATAATAAAGACGGGTCAGCGGCACCCCCAACTGCTCCGCCAACTGCTGCACCGTGGTCGCTCCGCCCGAAAATAACCCCACCAACCGCGAGCGGACTGGGTCTGCCATCAACTTTAACGTTTTCAGGCTGATGGTTTTTACTTCCGGAATATCCCTTGCCGAAGGAATCGTCATTCTAAAATAGTTCCTATTTTCTAATATTCAACTTATTGCCAATATTATAAACGATGAATAAGGGCCGTCAAGGGGGGCAGGGAAAAATGCAGGGCTTGCACAAAGCCGCGCAATACCCAACCATTATGCCCCCATAAAAGCGTACCTGTGTATAATTACGCCTGAATGGGGGCATTCGCACCCAGTGATCGGATGTGGGAGGTTATGACCTGATGGACTTGCGAAAATATATCTTTTGTGATATATTCAATGAGCCGGTCGATGCCTGTTAGGCATACAATCGTGTTTTTTGTTCAGCAGAATGAAGAGTGCCCCGTTCAGGATTATTTATTTTCTGGCAACGAGACCGCTCTGAATACCATCATCCACTGCATGCAATACCTTTCATATGTGGGACAAGCTATTTTTGATACGAACATGGCCAAACCGATCAATGATCACAAGCCGCTTTGCGAGCTGCGCAAAGACAGGCATCGCATCTTTTTTGCATACGATCGCGCCTTTAATCGATACATTATGTTGAACGCATTCATCAAAAAGACACAAAAAACCCCTCCCGAAGAAATAGCCCAGGCTGAAAAAAACTGGCATGAATACCTTATAAATAAAAGGGTAATCGAATTCGATATCCCCCTTGATTTTACGCTTTCCAATCTCTAAATTTCCACCCCGCAGGAGAGAGAATTTTAATGAAATCTTTGAAAGATCGTATCGCAGAGAAATTCAATGACAAGAATTTCGAAAAACAATTCCTGCAATCATCCGCGTTTTACCGGCTGGCCAGCGAAGTCCTGCTGCTAAGAAAACAAAGAGGGCTGACCCAAAAAGAATTGGCTGAAAAAATTGGCACCACCCAGGCGGTTATTTCTCGCGTGGAGAGTGCCTCGGTAAAACCCTCATTTGATACGATCTTAAAAATCGCAGCTGCACTCGATGCCGCCATGGATGTCCGCCTGCTGCCAGTGGAAAATATCCGCCGAAAGTCCGCCCAAAGCGATAACGAAGACCGCCAACAAAATGCCCTCAAGGGGATCCTGTATTACGACCAGGAGCAATCCGCACTCAGCTCAAACGCAAAATGGATCTCTTCCGAAAATACAAATATGTCGCAAATAGAAGCCAAACCCGTCAGCATCAAACCTGCTCATAAAGTGCGCCATCACGAGTTCGCCTGATGGCAAAAAATTACGGAATTAATCCGGTCATGGGCACAACAAAAGACGTCATGGTGGATGTCAGTACGGTGGACTCTCATTCTGCGATTCAATGTGACGATATTCGCCTGATCACTTCCACGCTGAAACCTTTACTGGCAAATGAAACAAAAAACTCCGAAACGCGCTTCGCTTTTCGAATTCGCATCATGGTCGACGGGAAAAAATCTTTCAGCTACCTGGAAGTAAAAGTAAACTACTTCTTTGATGATGCTCCCGACGACCTGCAGGGCTACAATCTTTCCTTCGTATTAATGGCCACCTTTTCTCCAGGGGCAGATGTGCCGCAGGATGCCTTTATTGAATTTGTCAAAGCCTACACCCTGACCATTTTATGGCCCTACGCGCGCGAATACGCCAGCGACCAGTTCAGGCGGGTTGGCAATCACGACATCATTCTACCGATCATCAACCCCCAGGTAGTGACTGAACAAATCATCGAAAACGACCTGGTCAAAGTAGAAATCATCCCACAGAAGTAAGACATATATCGCACGGCCCGCCTGGATACGATCGGGAAAATACATCCGGGCTTTGTACGTATTGCAAAGGTCAGCAATGGCAAGGCTGGCGGTTTGCATTTTTTAATGATCGCTCCCCCCTGCCGGATGCATGCTAAAACACAGCCCACAACTTGCCTTCAACCACCCTCAACCAAATTCGCCCACCCGGAGCCCACCCATGCCATCCTTCGCGTCGACCCTCTTTACCATCACTGGCATTGCCATTTGGGTTTTGGTCGCCCTTTTTATCGCCGGCAAGCTATCTGAGGCTCTGCAAGCCCGCCAGCAGCTGCCGATTAGCGGCCACTGGGTGCTGATCACAGGCTGCGACTCGGGGATTGGGCTGGGGGTGGTCAAGCAATTGGTCGCCGCCAACGCAGCAGTGATCGCCTTGACCTTTACGTCTGAAGGAGCAGAAAAAGCACGCCAGGCCGGCGCCCGGCTGGCCCTGCAGCTCGACCTGACCGATGAACAAGCCGTCGCAGCGGCGGTGGAGCAGGTCAAGACCGCCTGCGCGGGCCGCCTGTGGGGCCTCGTCCACAATGCCGGTGCGGTGCTGCCCGGCTTTATCGAATATCAACCGCTGGAGAACTTCCACCGCATTATGGACATCAACTTTTTTGCGGTTACCCGGCTGACCCAACCACTCATCCCGGCCCTCAAAGCCAGTCACGGGCGGGTGGTGCTGATCAGCAGCGTGGACGGCATCGTCAGCCTGCCCGGCAACGCCCCCTACGACGCCTCCAAGTTTGCGATCGAAGCCTATGCCGACGCGCTGCGGGTCGAGCTCTCCTTCTGGGGCGTGGATGTTTCCGTCGTCAACCCCTCCACCATGCGGACGCCGCTGGCGCTGGGCTTTTTCGAGGGCCATAAAAAAGCCTGGGAGCAAATGGACGCCCAGGACCCACACGGAACCTGGAAGCAAGCCTACCCGCGCGAGTGGCTCGACGAGTACATCCCCGCCAACAGCCAGCGCCTGGCGAGTATGGCGCAAAGCCCGCAGGATGCCATTGACGATATCACCCACGCCTTGTGCGCCCGGACCCCCAAAATGCGCTACCTGAGCGGCAAACTGGCCAAAACCCTCTTCTATGCCCTCTGGAAAATGCCCGAACGCTGGTCCTACCTCTTCAAAAAAGGCATGGTCACCCCCAGCCCCCGTGCGGATTAGAAGGTCTTCAATCGCGGTGGTATTCCATAAGACCCGATCGGGTTCTTTCTGGTTGCGTTCAAACCACGCGACCAGGCTATTCCGACTCATACGGCAAGCCGTTTAAAACCAGAATCATCCTTATCCGCCAGGTCACATACTTACCATTTTCGTCGCTTCGGCCATGGATTAACCTCAGTGGTGATTTTGAAACCCGGCCTGCAAATTCCTGAATTTACTATACGAAAGCATGAAACTCACAAAATGAGAATAAAAATCGACGGATAGCACGGTATAATAAATACGTAAAATACGTATTTTACAGGAGGCACTCATGGATTATGCACATGTTCGTAAAACCGACCTTGCGCGCAATACCAGTCAAATTATCCGTAATGTCATGCGCGGACAACCCACCGTCATTGAAAACCACGGCCAGGCCGAAGCGATTGTTGTCGATGTGGTCGATTATCTCATCTTGCGCGCGCTGGCAAATTTTCATGCGGGGAATTCGCCTGTGCTCGACCCCAACGGCCCATCAGATCCCGAATTTGCCGGGTTGAGTTTACAGGAACGCTATAACCGCGCAATGGATTATTACCTGGGCAAGCAGTGCAGCACCGGGCGCATGGCTGAGTTGCTGAAAATTTCCTGGCTGGATATGCGCGAGCGCTTTAACCGGCTGGGTGTGCCATTGTTTTTGGGACCAGCCACCCCTGAAGATGCACGCGCCGAATTCGATACCTTGCTGAAATATCTGCCCAAGTAATCGATGACAACCGCCATAGGCCCTACGGACAAACTGGTTCTGTTGGACAATACGGTGTTAAGTAATTTTGCATTTGTGCACCGGGCAGATTTGATTACCAATATTTGGAAAAACTGCGCAACGACATCCCAGGCCTGGGACGAATTACAGAATGGGATTTTGACGAAAAAGACTGAGCCAGGCCAATGGGAAGGGTTGCCATTACTGGATTTGAACGAAACAGAAATTTCCTTTTGGCAAACTTTGCCAAAATTGGGCAACGGGGAGAGTTCTTGCCTGGCTGCAGCCTACTGCCGCCAGGCCATCTTTGCCACAGATGACGCCAAAGCCCGCGCAGTGGGTATGCGGCTGGGCATGGAAATCTCAGGAACGGTCGGTTTCCTGCTTTTTGCGGTTGCCCGGCAAGCGACAACCATCCAGGAAGCCAACAGCCTGCTAAAAATAATGATCACCGCAGGGTGCCGCTCGCCAGTGAAAGATTTGGGGAAATTGTGAGATGCCGAGCTGCAATAACGCCGAACGAATCACACCATAAAAAACGATTGAATCACATCCACCCGGACCGGAACCACCCGTGCGGCCCGCAGCCGGATCAGGCTCCGGCGCTGGCCACGCCCGCCAGGTTGATGGGCTGCTGGGCCAGGTAGATCAGCAGCGAGTGACGGCCGAGCGCCGCCAATGCGCGCACAAGCGGCAGACGTGAGAGATCAGGCAGGCGGTATTTGCGTGTACGCCCATCCGGGTAGAGCGTCAACCCAACGGCCAGCCCCAGCAGCAGCGGCCCCAGGAAGGGCAGGAGCGGCGTGTAATCGGCAAAGGACATGGCAACCGGCACAAAACCCAACCCCAGCCAGACCGGCAAGTGAAACGGCATCAGCACACCGGCCAGGCTGATCAGCAGGCCGCTGACCGCCAGCACAGGCAGCGGCAGCGCGAGCAGTGGCTCGGCCAGCATACTTGCCAGGCCCAGCAGCTGTAAAATTCCAAAATAAATGGGTTTGCCTGGCACCAACAGCAGCGAGAGGATCGTCACCAGCAGACCCGCCGCCAGCAGCTGCAGACCCTGGCTGGTAAATTGCGCGCGCAGTTTTTGCGGGTCGCTTTGGCGCCTGGCCCGCACGGCCATGGTCATGCCGCTCAACACCAAAAAAGCAGCCGCCCCCACCCCCTGCAGGCTGATGAACACAGCCGGCACAGCTGCCAACGCCCAGGCCAGCGCCACCTTGCCCCCCGGCAGCATACCCGGGCTGATCTGATCCAGCACCTGCTGAAAGAGCTGCGACTCGAGCAGCGCCGCCGAGAAGAAGAAAGCCGCGATCCCACCCATAAAAAAAACCTTCCCCGGCGTCCACAGCGAGAGCAGCAGGCGGACCAGGCTCGGACTGAGCAGCCTGCCCCAGCCATCCAGGCCATGCTTGAGCAGCATCATCACAATCGCCACCCCACGGGCGGCATCCAGCTCGTAATACCGCGACAGATCGGGCAGGTCGATGATCTTGCCGGCCCTGGTCAACTGGCGCAAGCGGTAATCGGCGGCCCAGTCCTCCAGCCACTCCAAAAAGCGCTGGCTGAGATCAATCAGCGGGGTTGGGTCAATCACCAGCCCGGCCCCACCCGGCAGCGGCCGGGGGCCAAAATCGCCGGGCGTGTTGGATGAAGCCGGGCCCGCCAGCCCAACCCGGTAGCCGGTTTTGAGCTGCAAGCCGGCCAGGGGGCGGGCTCCCGGGCGTGATGGCTGGTTAACGCGCATATTGACTACCCTGTTATTCTCATCGGACGAATATTTGCCAAAAATCCCACAGTGGGCAGGCTTTGGTTTCATCACCATCCGCCCGCTGGCACTCCCCCCGAAGTGCCAGCGGACCTGCCTGCCGTGGAAATCACCATTTTCTTATGTTCCACCAGGCCAGGCTGCCAGGTGGGTTGCAAACCAGTCTCAAGAGACAGCCGCATCCACCGTGACGACGTCTTTCTTGGCCTTTTTGGTGGCTTTGGCCTTTTCAGGCGCGCGCACGGGGGCAATTTTCAGGGCCTGGGCCGCGAATGGCAGCAGCGCGTTGCGATCCTTGGCAATTGCTGCCTGGATCGATTCGACCATGTGAGCCAGGCGTTCTTTTTCGGGCGCCATCAACATATTGGGCGGAATGCTGACCAGGTTGGCACCCACCAGCAAGACGTACAGCCGGCTGCCAAAGGCGCGGTTGTGCTTGGAGAGCGGGGCATCCTGCCAGGCGCGCAGGGCTGCGGCCGGACGGGCCGCATCGCGTTCGCGCACAGCCATGCCGTAAAAGAGCACCAGCGCCGAGAGGGCCGCCTGCATATCACCCTTGCCATTGTCATCCAGCACCCAGCGCAGTTCAACGCCCTGCTTGGCGCAAAATGCCGCCAGCTCAACCGTGATGACATCCGCTTCCGCATCTGAGATCGCCGTTATCCAGGCCTTAAAACCAGCCAGCATATCCGCCTGGGCCCCCGAGAAACCCGCCGCATTGACCAGGTCTTCATTCTGCGCCCAGGCCTTCAACTGCACACCCAGGCTGGCTTTCTTTTTCCAGAAGGGCGGGATTTTCTTAATCCAACCATCCGACTTTTCCTTAATGCGCCCGGCCTGGTAGGTCACTTTTTCGGTGATGTCATTCTCAGGCGGGGCGGGCATCCATTCTGGTTTAAAGATCAGCCAGGCCAAAAGGGCGAAAATAATCAACATCAGGTACATTAACATGGGCTTCTCCTTCATCAATGTGTGTGCAAAACGAATAACGAACTACACCCTGATCATACCGAAGCAGCGTGACACAAGCGTGACGGGAAAGGCCATAATTCAGACTTTTTTCAGATCCGATCAGGATTTCATCCCCCGCAGGCTTGAATCTACACCCTGGGATTTGATTTAATCCCCCCGCCGAAACGTTGCAGGGATAGCGCTCACCGCGCGATTGGCACGTGGCGGCTGGGTGGGTGGAGTGCATTCGCCAGCGCGCACCCAGCCCACCCGGCACGGCATCCAGATACGCTGCGAGTAGGGTCACCTGCCCGTCAGCCAGGGTCAATCCGGGCAAAGATCTGCCAAATTGACCGCCTGCCGTCACGCTTGTGTCACGGGCATTTGGTATCCTTGCTTCATAGATAGGGCCGGCTTGGCCAAAATACACACCTGGCTCGGAGGAGATATTTAAATGAAGGACAAACCAACCACAAGTAGAATTACCATCGGCATCAGGCTATCCAGCCAGCTGCAGGCCGGCTGCAATACCTATATCGCCCCGGATGGCGGTGACTGGGAAGGCTGCAAGAACCAGTGCATGGAAGACAATTCCTGCCGCTACCTGCAAAGTAAGCCAACCTACGATGATAGCGATCTGAGTATCTACGAATCACACGTCCATGGCTGCCTCAAATATTGGTGTGCCGGGCGGCACAACTATCATGGCGAATGGACCAATTCCAGTGAAATTACGACTAACTATTAAACTGTAAAAGCCAGGCTTGGGTTTTGTGATCTGAACCCGGCGAGCAGGGTATCCTGCCCCCGGTCACGCTTCTGTCACGCTCAAATGACTAAATGGAACTGCGGCTCGTTCAGGCAGGCTGTGCAAACCTGCCAGGAGATAAACCATGAAAGATACCAATCTATCCGTACGCACCGGGATGATGATCGGCAAGGCAACCATCTACGGTACCAGCTGGTGCCCACACTGCAAACATCAAAAAGAAGTCTTCCAAAAAGCGCACATTCCCTTTAACTTTGTCGATTGTGATAAATCACCGGATAAATGCCAGGGCATCGAGGCTTACCCGGTGGTGCGGGATTATCCCAACAAGGGTGATGAGTGGAGCGGGTTCAAGCCTGTATAAGCTCTTTGCCGGCGTATGAAATGATGATGAAAACACGCTCACGGCCCGCTGGAACCATTAACCATACCTGAAGTGGATAACAACGCCTGCCTGGCGACTGTGTAGTGGCAGGGCAGGCTGCGTACAGCAATCTCGCGGTTTGGGCACAAAATCGTCTTACCGGATTTATCCACTGTTCTTGACCTGCGGCAATCCCCACCAAGCCGCGCGCGAAACAAAGTTGGGGTAGAGATGGGCGCTTGGCCCGCGCGCGATTTTTTATTTTTTTCGTGAATATTTTCGCGAAAATGCACCGCGAAAATATTCACTTGCCGGTAGCCCCTGCCGCGCAAGCGCGGCGGGCTGGATTTTGTTGGCGTGGCGTTTTCGCAGTGTGGGCACGAAACCGTCGTATCGGATTTATCCGCTGTTCTTGACCTGCGGCAATCCCCACCGAGCCGCGCGCGAAACAAAGCTGGGGTAGAGATGGGCGTTCGACCCGCGCGCGATTATTTATTTTTTCCCCTGCCGCGCAAGCGCGGCGGGCTGGATTTTGTTGGCGTGGCATTTTCGCAGTGTGGGCACTAAACCGTCGTATCGGATTTATCCGCTGTTCTTGACCTGCGGCAATCCCCACCGAGCCGCGCGCGAAACAAAGCTGGGGT
>CAIVSQ010000388.1 GCA_903908605.1 uncultured Anaerolineae bacterium | reverse complement strand
TGGCATTTGTGGCAGGAATGGATTGCTGATTTCTGAATTGTAAATGGAAAGCCAGCTGTTAAAGGCGACATCCAGGCTGTTTATGATGGCGGCTGCATTGGTGACACGGATATGACCCTTGACGGTGAAGGTGCCCATCAGGAAGGAAATGGGTTCCATGGAGCGGTTTTTTTCGTTCTCGTCATAATCGAGCGGGGTGCTGGTTGGGGGTGCCAGGTGAAACCCGAGCATGGCGGTGGCTGGTACTAAAATTTCGGCATGGGTGAGCGGTTTGGGTGGGTTGCCCCCGAACAACAGTACACTTGGGTTGAAAACCCGGATGAAGTTGGGGATGCCCTGGGTGCGTGGCCAGATCTCTACACGTGTGCTTTCCTTGGTGACGACAGCCCCACGAACAAGCGTATTTTGAGTATAGATCATGACCATGGTCGATTTTTCGTCAGGTGCTAATGGATCCATTTAGATACCTCCCGGGGGGCGGCTGGTTTATGCAGTGGGGTGAATGTATTCATACAATATGATTATACAACAACCCTTCCCGCTCGTTTGAACCGCGTTTATACTACCAGTGTGAATAATTTTAAGCGATGGTCTGTACCCCCCGTGTTAAGTGAACAAGCCAAGATTGATTTGGCGAAATTCCCTGCGATCTTGCAGCAGTTGCTCTTTAACCGGGGATACTCGAACGATGCGGATGCCCGCGCTTTTTTGCGTGGCCAGACCGGTTATGATACTTCTCCATTTCAAATGACCGGTATGGAGGCTGCGGTGGAACGCATCCTGTATGCGCTCGATCACCATGAGCCGGTGGTGGTCTATGGCGACTATGATGTCGACGGGGTGACTGCGACTGTATTGCTGGTGGAGGCGTTAAATACCCTGGGTTTGCAGGCCAGCGGCTACATTCCACACCGGTTTGATGAAGGCTATGGTTTGAACAAGGAAGCCCTCAAAAACCTGAAGGAAAAAGGGGTGGGTTTGGTTATCAGCGTGGATTGTGGTGTGCGCTCGCCCGATGAGGCTGAGTATGCGCGCCAGATTGGTCTGGATCTGGTGATCTCGGATCACCACCACCCGGCCGAAAGCTTGCCGCCCGCCTTTGCTTTGATCAATCCCAAACAGCCCGGCGATCAGTACCCGGATAAGGACCTGGCCGGGGTGGGGATTGCCTTTAAGATCGCGCAGGCCCTGGTGGAACGCCTGACCATGCGTGGTGGGCCGGTAGAGCTGCGCTTGGAAACTTTGCTCGACCTGGTGGCCCTCGGAACGGTGGCGGACCTGGCTCCTTTAACGGGCGAGAACCGAATGCTGGTGCGCAAAGGGTTGGAGTGCATCCGTACGACCGGCAGACAGGGGCTTTTTGCCCTGGCAGGGGTCTCTGACCTGGCGATTGGCAAGACAACCGCTACCAATATTGGCTTTTCGCTTGGTCCGCGCTTGAACGCAGCCGGGCGGTTGGAATCGGCTCTGGCCGCTTTTACTCTATTGAGCACTACTGACCGGCACGAAGCCGGGGTCCTGGCGCAGAAACTGGAACAACAGAACCGTGAACGGCAGGAACTGACCCGCAATATCCAGATTGCTGCGGAGCAGATTGCCAACGAAGCCGGACCGGATGCCAATATCCTCTTTGCGGTGCATCCTGATTTTAACGCTGGGGTGGTGGGGCTGGCGGCTTCACGTCTGGCAGAAGTGCATTACCGACCGGCGATCGTGGGAACGCAAGGGCCAGAATCGACGCGCTGTTCGTGCCGGTCGATTCCTGAGTTTCATATCACCGATGCGTTGGATAAATGTGCCGATTTGATGGTGCGGCATGGTGGTCATGCCGCTGCGGCCGGTTTTACGGTGTCGAATGAAAATTTGCCTGAGCTGCGCAAACGCCTGACAGAAATCGCGGATGACGAGCTGCGCGGCAAGGATCTGCGCCAGACACTTTCGGCGGATATGGTTGTGCTGCTCAGTGATTTGAAGGTTGAGGTGCTTAAGTACCTGGAGTACTTGCAGCCGACCGGTTATGGCAACCCGGATGCGGTCTTTGTGAGCAGGAATTTACAGGTCAAGTCCTCACGCACGGTGGGTGCGGATGCCAAGCATATTAAGTTGACGCTGACAGACGGGCAGGTGACGCTTGATGCGATTGGTTTCAGGCTGGGGCACATGCAGCAAAACATGCCGAAGGTGGTGGATGCGATGTTCACTTTTGAGATGAATGAGTTCAATGGACGCACATCGCTGCAGATGAATCTGAAGGATTTGAAGGCAGCCGGCACGCCGGACGACAGGTAAATGCTTAAATAAAAAGAGCCGGCGAACCGGCTCTTTTTTTGAATGTTTGCAATGGGGTGGAAGTTAGTCAACAAAGCGGTACTTGATGAGGGCCCAGACCGCCTCGAAGGCGTCCCAGATGCCAATTTTTTTGCCTTCGCTGTATTCGCGTGGGTTGAAGCTGATCGGCACGTCATAAACACGTACATGCCGCTTGAGGATTTTGGCGGTGAATTCGGGCTCAAAGTCGAAGCGATTGGCGCGCAGTTTCATGCCGGACACAACTTCACGCCGAAAGACCTTGTAGCCGGTTTCCATATCGGTCAGGATGTTGTTGTAGAGGATGTTGGTCATGAAGGTCAACAGCTTGTTGGCGACCATGTTCCAGAAGAGCGTTGCGCGGTGAGAGCCCCCCAGGAAACGTGAACCGTATACTACGTCGGCCAGGTTTTCCTGGATTGGCTTGAGCAGGTTGGCGTATTCGCGTGGGTCATATTCCAGGTCGGCATCCTGGATGAGCATGATATCGCCAGTGGCGGCCTGGATGGCTGTTCGCAGGGCTGCGCCTTTTCCGGCGTTTTTTTCATGCAAAATAATGTTGATCCCGGCCTGGCCACTGTATTCTGCCAGGATATCGCGAGTACCATCCTTGGAACCATCATCCACGATGACAATTTCATCCACCAGGCCAGTGGCCTGGACGCGGCGGATGATTTCCCGGATGGTGGCTTTTTCATTATAAACAGGGATGAGCACGGATAGTTTCATGGGGTCGATTATACCCTGATCAAAACTATTTTTGGTGGCGCGATGTGCTTTTGCAGGGCGGTCATTCAACTTGACAAGCTGTTTTTTTATACTATACTCACAGTGAATGAATTAAAGGTAAACCTATGAAACTAACCGCCCGAAGTGAATATGCCCTATTAGCCCTCGTCTACCTGGCTCGCAACCATACGGAAGACTTTATTTCAATTGAGACCATCGCCCGCGCCCAGGGAATTCCGCCCAAGTTCCTGGAACAGCTGCTGCTGGCGCTTAAACGTGCCCATTTCTTACGCAGTGGCAAGGGACAGAAGGGTGGGTATGCGCTGGCAGTGCCCCCCAACCAGATCAGTCTGGCGGAGGTGATCCGTCTTTTTGATGGAGCCCTGGCGCCGACTGAGTCGGTCAGCGAAAATTACTACGAATCGACACCGATTGAAAAGGAAAAACCGTTGACGTTGGTTTTTAAGGATATCCGCGATTATATTTCGGATAAGCTTGAGGGTACGACGATCGCCGATGTACTGGAGTGAGCTGTGATAGATATGGAAGAGCCGCGCGATAGCAGATGCGCGGCTCTTTTTATTTTGTGGACGAGCAGGTTGGATAAAGAGGTTGGCCTGTGCATAAATTGTATTTCACTCCTGTTCGATATATACTTAAATTGAACTTATTCGAAAGGAGGCTCGTATGTTTGAAAAATTATTACTGGCTGTCGATGGTTCAACGCATGCACTGCATACTGCCAGGATGGCGGGTGACCTGGCACGCAACATGAACGCGCAATCGCTGCGCGTGGTGGTCGCTTACAGCAGCATTCCATCGTACCTGGGGGAGCCAAATATGCAGGCGGTGATTGATGTACGCCTGCAGGAGGCAAACGAGGTGCTTGAATCGGCATTGCGGGAGGTGGGGGAAATTCAGGGCGATATTTTCAGCGAGGTGCTAGAAGGATCGCCGGCGGAGGCTATTCTGGATGTTGCCAATGCGCGAGCCGTTGACCTGATCGTAATGGGTTCACACGGAGTTGGTAACCTGACCGGTTTGCTGTTGGGGAGCACCAGCCAAAAAGTGGTCAGCCACGCACCCTGCCCGGTGTTGATTGTGCGGTGAGTTAGTCCTCGCGCCGGGCCTGTTCTTCGGCTTCGGCCAGTTCCTCAGGAGTGTTGACATTGGCAAAAGGCCAGCCGCCCGGGTCGCACTGGGTGCACTCAGCGGCCGTTATTTCGCGCAGCCTGACCCTGGGAAACCAGGAGATTAATTTCCACTGGTCGTTTTGCAAGGCCCACTCGATGGCGGGCAGGCAGGTTTCGCGGCGGTAGACGGCATGCAATGGCTCGTACCCGCCCGGTTGGAGCGGGATGGCTACATCGGCATTTTCGGCTTGCAGCAGGCGGGCCTGCCAGGTCAGTAATTTGGGGCTGGCAAAAGGCATATCACAGGCAACCACTGCCACCAGCGGGTGGTGGGCACCTGCCAGAGCGGTATGCAGGCCACCCAGGGCGCCGTGACCTGGGTGAATATCGGCGTGGAGCGGCAGCCCCAGGAAGGCATAATCCTGCGGGCGATTGGTGGTGACGATGACTTCGTCGGCAATCCCTGCCAGGCGAGCCAGCACGCGCTGAATGAGGGCTTGCCCGAGGAAGGGTACCAGGGCTTTATCGCGGCCCATGCGGCGCGATTCGCCGCCAGCCTGGATGACAAGAGTGAGCATGTCGTAATTATAACCGCCAGCCCTATTTTGGTGAATTTTTCCAGATTGTATGAATGGAGGAGCGGGATGACTTCCCTTGTTAATGTGATGGATGGGTTGACCACGCGGGGGGAGCTGGTGGAAATGATGGCAGGCGGGGTGGTGCGCTGCCTGGCGTGTGCACACCGCTGCAAAATTAAGCCTGGCGCGCGCGGGGTGTGCAAGGTGCGTTTTAATGATGGTGGTGAGCTGCGTGTGCCGTGGGGTTATGTGGCGGGGCTGCAGGCCGACCCGATTGAGAAAAAACCTTTTTCACATTTTCTGCCGGGTGCCACTGCGTTGACATTTGGCATGTTGGGTTGTGATTTTCACTGTGGCTACTGCCAGAACTGGTTGACATCCCAGGCGCTGCGTGACCCGGCTGCGGAAGTGGCTGGCAACTTGCTGCGCAAGATCAGCCCACAGGAGGTTGTCAAGGCGGCCAAACGGGTGGGGGCTGAGGTGGTGGTATCTTCTTATAACGAGCCGTTGATTACGATTGAATGGGCAGCGGCGATTTTTAAAGAGGCTGTCAGCGCCGGGTTGAAGTGCGCCTTTGTTTCAAATGGATATGCCACGCCGCAGGCGCTGGCTTACCTGGCCCCGACCCTTGCGGCCTATAAAGTGGATTTGAAGAGCATGCAGGCCAGGAATTATCGTGCCCTGGGCGGGGTGCTGCAGAATGTGCTGGATACGATCCAGCTGGCGCATGAGCTGGGGCTGTGGGTTGAGGTGGTGACCCTGCTGGTGCCCGGCTTTAACGACAGCCTGGAAGAGTTGTTTGCAATGGCCCGTTTTATTCGCTCGGTTTCAGCGGATATTCCATGGCATGTGACGGCTTTTCATCCGGATTACAAAATGACCAGCCCGGGTCGCACCCCGGCTGAAACACTGGTGCAGGCCGCGGAAGTTGGCAAGGAGGCAGGGCTGCAGTACGTCTATGCCGGCAACCTGCCCGGGCGGGTGGAGGAGTATGAGGATACCCACTGCCCGACCTGTGGCAAGGTCTTGGTGCGGCGGCGTGGGTATATGGTCAACGATTATCGCATCTCCCCGGCAGGCACTTGCCCGGGTTGTGGGACCAAAATTGCCGGTATTTGGCCGAAAAGTACAATATTAACCAAGAATAGTACCCAAAAATACCCCTATCCCCTATATTAATGTAGAAAAGATGCTGTATAATCAGTCCACCCCATTACCGGGGAGACATGTGGCTCGCGTTTGTGTGATCACCACGCAAAATGCGCCACGCACCATCCTAATTCTCTCAGGAGGAGAAAAGTAATGAAACGTACAATTTCTGTGTTAGTTTCCGTTTTCATCCTGGCGAGCATGCTTCTGGCCGCTTGCGGTACCCCGGCCACTGAAGCGCCCGCTGCTCCGGCTGCGACCGAAGCCCCTGCTGCCCCGGCCGCCACTGAAGCTCCCGCTGCCCCGGCTGCTCCCGCCTTTGTTGGCGAAAAGCTGGCTGCTGCCGACTGCACCTACGGTGGCAACATCAAAGCCATTGAAGCTATTGACGAATCAACCGTCAAGTTTAGCTTCTGCGCCCCCGAGCCCGCTTTCCTGCCCAAGGTCGCTTCGGTGGAAGCCTTCGACATCTATGATGCCGAGTACCTGAAGTTGATTGGCAATGATGCCAACAAGATGAATGCAGCCCCTGTCGGCACCGGCCCGTACGTTGTCAAGGAATGGGTTCGCGGCGATCATATCACCCTGGAAGCCAATCCCACTTACTTCGGCGAAAAACCCGCCAACTCCACCTTCATCTTCAAGTGGAGCTCTGAAGCTGCCGCCCGCCTGCTCGATCTCCAGGCCGGTAACGTCAGCGGTATCGCTGAAGTCACCTCCGATGACATCCCCACCATTTCAGCGGATGCCAACCTGAAGCTCTACCCCCGCAAGATCAACAACTTCCTGTACCTGGGCATCAACAATACCCGCGCTCCGTTCGACAACGAACAGGTTCGCCAGGCGTTGGCCATGGCCATTAACAAGCAACAGATTGTTGATGACTTCTATGTGGTGGGTTCTGTGCCCGCCACCCAGTTTGTCCCCAAGGGTGTCAAGCCCGGTTATAGCGATGGCTATTCCAGCCCCGCTTACGATCCTGCCAAGGCCAAGGAAATGTTGACCGCCGCTGGTTTCGATTTCACCAAGGAATATACCTTGGCGTATGCTTTCCGCACCCGCCCGTATTTCCCCCAACCTGCCAAGATCGCCCAGGCCGTTCAGGCCCAGTTGGCTGAAATTGGTGTCAATATCAAGCTGAGCGAAGAAGAATGGGCCACCTACCTGCCTTCCGTCCGCAATGGCGAAAAGGATCTGTTCTTCCTGGGTTGGTCTGAAGACTACCCGGATGCCACCAACTGGTACGATGTGTTCCTGATGGGCACCAACGACAGCTTCGGCAAGCCGTGGGCTGACATCCAGGATCCGATCTCCAAGGCCGGCAAGATGTCCGATCCCGCTGCCCGCCAGGCCCTGTATGACGAAGTTAACAAGTTGGTTGACCAGCACGTCCCGATGATCACCGTTGCGAATGGTACCACCTCACTGGCTTTCCTCTCCAATGTTGAGAACGTTGTCATTGGTCCTTACAACGAAAACTTCTCCCAGATGAAGACCGCTGATGGCACCCTGGTCTTCTCGCAGGATGGTGAGCCCGTCTCCCTGCTGTGCTCTGATGAGACTGATGGCAGCTCCTTCCGTGTCTGCAACCAGATCTTCAGCAAGCTGTACACCTTCGAGTTTGGCAGCGCGACTTTGAAGCCTGACCTGGCTGAAAAGTGCGAAGGCAATGCCGACGCCACCGAGTGGACCTGCACCCTTAAGAAGGGCGTTGTCTTCTCCAATGGCGCGACCTTCGATGCCAATGATGTTGTTGCGACCTTTGCCGCAGCTCTCGATTACACCAACCCGCTGCACAAGGGTAACAAGGGCGACTTCCAGTACTTCAAGGATTTGCTTGGACCCAAGCTGATCAACGAACCCGCCCAGTAGTATCAAGCTTTCCAGTATAAAAGAATGGGGCAAGGCCAACCTTGCCCCATTCATTACTTTTTATCAGGGAGTCGTGGATGTTACAGTTCTTAGCCCGAAGGTTGTTATTGGTACTGCCAGTGCTGGTGGGTATCCTGTTTGTCACATTTGTCATTACTCGCCTGGTTCCAGGTGACCCGTGCTATGTGATGTTGGGCGAACATGCCACTGAGGATACCTGCAATCAGTTCAAGGTGCGCTATGGCCTGGATAAGAGCATCCCGGAACAATTCTTCCGTTATGCCATCCACATCACCGAAGGTGATTTAGGCAAATCTCTCAAGGATAGCCGCCCGATCACCACTGTGATCAGTGAACGATTGCCTATGACCATGGAGTTAACCGTTCTTGCAATGATCTTCGCCTCCACGGTTGGAATTTTACTGGGGGTTGTTTCTGCACTAAATCGCAATAGTATTATTGATACACTGACCATGTTGGGCGCAAACATGGGGGTGAGCATGCCGGTTTTCTGGCTGGGCTTGCTGCTGGCTTATTTCTTTGCGCTGGTGATGAAAGGTACCCCTTTCCAATTGCCTCCCAGTGGACGCCTCTCACCGGGCATGTCGATGGTGCCCCTCGCCAAGCTTTGGGGGATTACCGACCTGGACGGTATGAAGGGTTTCCTGCTCGCGCTTGTTTCCAATTCTGCCATCTTAAACGGTCTTTTGACCGGTAATTACAAGTTAACCCTGGATGCACTCAAGCATCTTATCCTACCTGCTTTTGCGGTGGGCACCATTTCGCTGGCGGTGATTGCGCGCATGACGCGCTCGGCGCTGCTGGAAGTGTTGGGACAGGATTATATTCGCACCGCGCGGGCCAAGGGTTTGCGTTATGCGATGGTCATCCGCAAACATGCGCTGCGTAATGCGCTTATTCCCATTGTCACCATTATCGGCATCCAGACCGGCGGTTTGCTTTCCGGCGCGGTGCTGACTGAAACGATATTTTCCCTGCCCGGGGTGGGCTCACGCATGGTCGAAGCTATTTTGAGCCGTGACTACCCGGTTGTGCAGGGTTTCTCTGTTGTAATCGCGTTCATCTTTGTGTTTACCAACCTGATCGTGGACGCTTCTTATGCTTACCTTGATCCGCGTGTACGGGTGAAATAATATGAGTGAAAAAGAAGTGGCTGTTTTATCTCCAGATGCCATCAAGCCGCGTGATAACCCTTATGTGATCATGGTTCGCCGGTTGTTCCGGCACCGTTCGGCTCAGCTGGGCATGTTTTTGCTGGGTGTGCTGATTGTGTGCGCCATTTTTGCGGAACAGATTGCCCCCTTTGACCCGCTTGTTCCTCTGAAGGGCGAAAAACGGCGTTCGACCCCCTGTATTCATCTGCTTGGCTGCCCCCAAAGCCAGCCGCAGCACTTGATGGGCATTGATGGTAATACACGTGATTTATTCTCGCGCATCATTTTCGGCGCGCGGCTTTCCCTGCAAATCGGTGTGGCGACTGTGAGCTTTGCGATCATCATCGGCGGCCTGTTAGGCGCGGTGGCGGGTTTTATTGGCGGCTGGTTGGATGACCTGATTATGCGTTCGCTGGATGTGTTAATGGCGTTTCCGAGTCTGCTGCTGGCGATTGCGATTGTGGCGGTGCTGGGTCCAGGTCTGATAAATGCGTTGCTGGCGATTGCGATTATTGAAATACCCATTTTCGCGCGCGTGGTGCGCGCCAGTGTGCTTTCGGTGAAGGAATTGGATTATGTGATGGCTTCGAGGGCGCAGGGTGGTTCGGAGCTGCATGTGCTCTTTTATCGCATTATGCCTAATGCGCTCACTCCGCTGATCGTGCAGGGTACGCTTGGAATTGCCTCTGCCATCCTGAGCGCTGCGGCACTTAGCTTCCTGGGCCTGGGCGCTGAATTTCCGACGCCGGAATGGGGCCTGATGCTGGGTGAGGAACGTAACAGCGTTTTCAATGCGCCATTCCTGGTGTTTTTCCCGGGTTTGGCAATCATGTTGACGGTGCTATCCTTTAACCTGATTGGCGACGGGCTGCGTGACGTGCTCGATCCACGCCTGGTGCACGGCGGGTAAAGCACAACCTCGATAAATAAAGAAGGGCCCGGATGGACGCGATGCGTCTTTCCGGGCCCTTCTCTTTTGTAATGACAGGGTGGTTTGGGTTAGATGTGGCGTGTACTGCGCGGGTCAAAGGCATCGCGCAGGCCGTCGCCGACGAAGTTGATGCCGAGGACGGTGAGCAGGATGAGCGAGCCGGGGAAGAACCACAGCCAGGGGGCGGTTTCAAGGTAGCGGTAGGCACCATCCAGCATGTTGCCCCAGGTGGCGGTAGCACCCTGCACGCCCAGGCCCAGGAAGCTGATGTAGGCTTCGGAGATGATGGCGCTGGCAACCCCCAGGGTGGAGCTGACTATGAGGGGCGCGACGGTGTTGGGCAGTAAGTGGGTGAAGATGATGCGCGCGTCTGAAGCACCCAGGGCGCGGGCGGCGGAGACGTAGTCCATTTCCCGCAGGGAGAGGATGTTGGCACGTACGATGCGGGCCAGGTACATCCAAGAGGTGGCGCCGATAATCAGAACAATGACGATGACACTGCCAGTTAGTTCTCGCCCCATGATGTTAATGGAGGGCATATCGCGGCCGAAGAAGCGTGCGCCGATGATGAGCAAAAAGAGGCTGGGGATGTTGAGCATGGCTTCGGTAAAGCGCATCAGGATGCCATCCACCCAGCCACCGTAGTAGGCTGCCACAGCACCGATCAGTGCACCCAGCAAGACTTCAACAAAGGCGGCGGAGATGCCAATCAACATGGAGATTTGCCCGCCATAGACGGTGCGGGCCAGGATATCGCGGCCAATCACATCGGTGCCCATCGGGTTTAGGACTGAGGGGGGCTGCAGTTTGATGCTGGTAATATTGCAGTTTGCCCAGGCTTCACCCTTGAGTTCCTGGGAGAGCGGTGTGCAGTAGCCGTGAACGAAAAAACCGGCGAAGGTGACATATAACAGCAAGAAGCCCAGCAGCCAAAGACCGGCCATGGCCATGCGGTGCTTGCGAAAACGGCGCACAGCTAGCGCGAGCGGTGAGAGCGGGATGGGTTGCTGGCCTGTATTCAGGGCGGGGATGGTGGAGTTGGTGTGGGCCATAGGGTCCTATTCCAGGCGAATGCGTGGGTCGATGACGGAGTAGATCACATCGGTAATGATCTGGAATATGACAACCGCGATGGAGATGAGCATGAGGATGCCCATTAGCATGGGGAAATCGGCCCGCTCGGTATGGTCGATGAACAGGCGTCCCATGCCCGGCCAGGCAAAGATGCGCTCGGTGACCACAGCACCGGCCAGCAGGAAGGGAATATCCAGGCCGATGAGGGTGATAAAGGGCAGGGCGGCGTTTGGCAGGGCGTGGCGCAGGATGACTTCCATGCCTTGCAAGCCCTTGGCGCGTGCGGTGCGTACGTAATCCTGGCCGAGGACTTCGAGCATGCCTGACCGTACGAAGCGGCTGTACCCGGCTATGCTGATGATGGAGAGTGTGGTCACCGGCAGGACCATGTGCTTGATCAATTCCCAGGCTGTTTTGCCTGTGGCGGGGTCGTACATGCCAACGGTGGGCAGATAGGGCAGCCCCCAGCGCCGGAAGTTGACGGCAAAGATATACATGAGCATGAGTGCCAGCCAGAAGACGGGCATGGAGTAGCCCACGAAGGATAACCCGGTGGCGATGTTATCGAAGGTGGAATAAGGTCGCAGGGCAGAATATAACCCGAGAAGCAATGAAAAGATAATAATGACAATTTCGGCGGTCACCATCAACATCAATGTGTTGGGCAGGCGCTCCGCGATCATGGTGAGCACAGGTTGGCGGGTGACGAGTGAATTGCCCCAATCGCCACGCAGCACACCCCGGCGCTGACCGGGTGTATCGCCAACGCCGTCACCGTCCATGTCGATCTTCTGCCAATCATTCCCGATCAGCCAGGTGAGATACTGCTCTGGGACGGATTTATCCAGGCCCATTTGGCGGCGAAGGCGGGCCTTATCCTCGGGCCGGGGAGGGACCCGCCCGCCGAGGGTGGCGATGGGATCGCCAAAGGATTGCATCAACATAAACAGGATTAAGCTGATGATTAAGAGTTGCGGCAGAGCTTGCGCCAGGCGCCTGAGGATGTAATTACTCATGTGGCTTAACCAATCGGCCTGCCGGAGGGGTTTCCGGCAGGCCATAGGGCGAAATGAAGGGTTATTTAACGACCCACTCGTTCACGTTCCAGAAGGGTTGGACGCCAGAAAGCTTGACATTTTGTACGCGGCCATTGATGGACCACAGGTCGGGGTCCTTCCACATGCCGATGTAGATGGCATCTTCGTACATGACCCGTTGGATTTCCTTGAAGATTTTAATGCGTTCGCCGGGATCCAGGGTGGTGGCCTGTTTCTTGAAGAGCTCATCAATCAATGGGTTGCAGTAACCCTGGGTGTTGGAGCCATCGGGGTTGTCGGTGCTGACGCGCTGATCGCAGGTCCAGCCGTTGCTATCGCCATCCGGGAACCCGCCAGGAACACTGGAGTATTCGGCGATTTCGTAGAGACCCTGGGCCTGGGGTCCGCCATCGTTAAAACCGTTCCAGAAGACATCGGAGGAATAGTTGACCAGCTCGACGCCGATTCCGACCAGTTTCCATTGTTGTTCGACCACGGCCTGGACGTTTTTGCGCAGTTCGCGCTGGTTGGTGATGTAGCGTAATTTGAGATCGACTTTCTTGCCATCGATGGTCTTGTCGCGCATGCCGTCGCCGTCAGAATCGGTCCAACCGGCGGCATCGAGGAGCTTTTTGGCTCCTTCGGGGTCATATGGATAGGGTTTGAGATCTTCGTTGGCGAAGGGCAGGGTGGTATCCCAGAAGTTGACATTGACTGGGTTGATACTTTCAACCAGCATGTCTTTGACGATGGTGAAGCGATCGGTGGCCATGGCAATTGCCTTGCGGACGTTGACATCCAGCATGGCGGGATTGGCGGTCTTTGGATCGACATTCATGAACCAGGCTTCGTTATACCCGGAAGAAAGTGCGACAACCTTGACCTTGCCACCGGCTTCGAGTTTTGTTATCTGGTCGGAGGAAAGGAAGACACCAAAGTCGGTATCGCCGGCGAGAATGGCGGCTTCTTGGGCAGCGTCATCAGGCACGATGCGGACGAAGACCTGCTCGATTTTGGCGGGAGCCACCCAGGTGGGGTTGGCTTTAAAGGTGATATGGCTGCCGGTTTCCCATTCTGCGAAGACAAATGGGCCAAGACCAACGGTGGGCTTGCGATTCCACTCAGCCTGGTCGATGGTGCCCTTGGCATCAAATTCGGGTTGCAGGATGTGCTTGGGCAGGACATAGGTGAAGAGGCGGGTCAGCCAGGGGGCGAAGGGTTCTTTGAAGTTGACCACAACTGTGGTGGGATCTGAGGCAACTACCCCAGCAACAAAGTCTTCGTAAGGATAGCGGCTGAGGGGCACATTCTTTTCGCTGACGATCATATTGTAGGTGAACACGAAATCGTCGGCGGTCAGTTTTTGCCCATCACTCCAGGTGATGTCACTGCGCAGCTTGAGGGTGACGGTTTTGCCATCGGCGCTCAGACCGCCGTTTTGGGTGGAGGGGATTTCGGTGACCAGGACGGGAACGGGCTGGGCCTTTTCGTCAAAACTCCAGGCGGGTTTCAGGTAAAACTCACGGAGGATGCCTGAGAAATACATGTCGGTGTACATAGGATTCAGGTTGTCAGGCTCCTGAACAAATGTGACTGTGACCGTTCCGCTAAATGTCGGAGCGGGGGCTGCCGGGCTGCCACAAGCGGACAGGACCAGCATTGCAATGACGAGCAAGGGTATTAATTTCTTTAACATTATCTCTCCTCCAGTGAATGTTGTTGGAAATGAACAAATAAAGTATTACATACATCTTTCATAATTGCAATGAAAAAAGGATACAAATATTGCTTATTTTTGTGCTATACGGCACATTTTTAGGAAAAATTTGGAGGATTGCGACTTTATTGTGCAGACAGGAGCAAGCCGTGTGCAGAGCGAATATCGGCCTGGATCTGGGTGACAAGAGCGTCAATGGAGGGGAATTTTTGTTCGTCGCGCAAGCGTTCAACAAATTGCAGGGTGAGAGTGCGCCCGTAAAGATCGGTGTGTTGGTCGAGCAGATGGGCTTCGATACGGGGCAGGATTTCGCCGGTGGCACCCTGGGCTGTGAAGGTGGGGCGCAGACCGATATTGACGACAGCCGGGTGGGGTTGATCTTCGAGCAGGGCCCAGCAGGCGTAGACGCCGTTCATGGGCATGGCCTGGGGTGTGGGCACATCCACATTGGCGGTGGGGATGCCGATGGTTCGCCCGCGTCCATCTCCGGGTACAACAGGGCCCGAGAGGCTGTATGGGCGGCCCAGCATGGCAGATGCGGCGCGCACATCTCCACTTGCCAGGGTCTGGCGGATTTGAGTGGAGGAGATAATGCCCTGGCCGAGCAGAACCGGTTCGAGCGCAGAAACCTGGAAGCCTAATTCGGTACCGACCTGGCTGAGGTGTTCAAAATTACCGGCGCGGTCGCGCCCAAGGGCGAAATCGTAGCCGATTAAGAGTTTTTTGAGGCCGAGATGACTGGTGACCAGTTGCATGAAATCATGGGCGCTCTGGGCGGCCAGTTCACGGGTGAACTCCAGGCTGATGACCACATCCACACCTAGCTGGAAGAGCAGCCCGGCACGTTCGTCGAGGGTGGTCAGGACGGGGATCTGCCGGCCAGCCAGCACCACGGCCGGGTGGGGGTTAAAAGTAAGCACAACGGCAGGCGCGCTGTTTGCATGCGCACCTGCCGTAAGTTGATTGATCAAGGCCTGGTGACCAAGGTGGACGCCATCAAAGACGCCAATGGTCAACCAGGCTCCGTCCATGTGGAGAGAGTCCAGGGTAGTGAGATGCCGTGGCATTTTTTGCTGTACCTGCGCTAATCCTGCCAGCCCGCGAGCAGGCCTTAGGAGAAGAACACTTTCTTGGGTTGCCATTCGGAGGTGGAGGGGTCCAGCTCCATCAGGGCTACCAGTTCGCCAGCCATGCTGACACCGCGCACCAGGTCATTGATGCCTGGTTTGACGGAGGGGTCGGCTGGGATGCGGTGGCCATGCTTGACATTCTCGACCATGTCGGGGTCGAGTTCGATGGCGGGCCAATCACCGAGGGCTTCGGCGGCGGGGATCAGGTACTGGTACCAGTTGCCGGCGCGGAAGGATTCCTGTAGTTTTCGCAGGGGGGTGGCATCGCGCAGGCTAAAGCGGCCACTCTTGGTGCGGCGCAGGCCGACCAAGTAACCACCGACGCCGAGGGCATTGCCCATGTCGTTGGCCAGTGAGCGCACGTAGGTGCCGGAAGAGCAGTGCACATCCACGACCACCTCGGGCGGTGCCCATTCGAGCACTTCGAGATGGTAAACGTTGATTTTGCGCGGCGCGAGCTCAACTTCTTCACCCTTGCGGGCCATGTCGTAGGCGCGGCGGCCGCGAACCTTGACTGCGGAGTAAGGTGGCGGGGTCTGTTCGATTTCACCCACGAAGCCCTTGAGGGTTTGTTCAAACTGGGCTTCGGTGACATCGAAGGGTGTTTGCGACTGCTGGGTAAAGCGACCATCGGCATCGAAGGTGTCGGTGGAAGCGCCCATGCGGACAATGGCCTGGTAGCGCTTGTCGGAAGCTGAGACATATTCGCTCAGGCGTACCGCCGGCCCAACCAGGATGACCAACACGCCGGAGGCGCGTGGATCGAGAGTGCCGGTATGACCGGCGCGCCGGATGCCAGTGCCGAAGCGGACTGCGTTGACCACGTCGTGCGAGGTCATGCCAATTGGTTTGTCGATGACCAAAACACCAGAAATTGCGTTTTTAAGTTCCTGATTATCCATCTAATTTCTCCTGCCCCCTAAAGATTTAACATTTCCCGGGTGGTTTGTAAAACCCGTGGTTGGATTTCTTCCATACTACCGGTGATATCGGCACCTGCAGCAGCCTTGTGACCGCCACCACCAAAGAAGGAAGCAATTTTTGATACATCGATCCCGGGCTGGAGGGCGCGCCAGGAGATCTTGACAGTATCGCGTTGTTCAACAAAAATAAGGCCAACAGTGTGGTCTTCGATCGCAGAGATGATATTTATGAGGTCGGCGTCGTCGTTGCCGCCGTAACCGGCTTTTTTTCGGTCATCGAGGCGCAGTGTGGCGTAGACCATGCCGTCTTGAGTGACGAGACTGGAAAGACCGGCTCCCCAGTAGCGTGCGGCTGAAAAGGTGCGGCTGACCAGGGCGCGGGTGTACAGGTCGGGCATGTTGATGCCGGTATCCATTAGGATGGCCATCTGGCGTAATGAGGTGGCCGTGGTGTTGGAGGTGCGGAAGCCGAGCGTATCTGTGACGATGCCGGTGGCCAGGTTGGCGGCGACATCCTGGTTGATTTCCAGACCCCAGAGGGGCAGGTGATCGGTAAGGATGGCGGAGGTTGCCACTGCGGTCGCTTCGATCAGGTTGAGCTGCCCATATTTTTCATTGGTGACGTGATGGTCAATGTTGATATCGGGTTTGCGGTAACTCTCGAATTGTTTGCCTGTGCGCTTGAAATCGGCGCAATCGACCGTGATGAACAGGTCGGGCTCGCCGTGGGGTTCCTTGGTGATTAAATCACTGCCGGGCAGGTGGCGGAAAGAGGCTGGCAGCCCGTCATTAAGGACCATTTGGACGTTTTTGCCAGCGTTTTTGAGGGCCAGGCCCAGGCCGAGAGTGGCACCAATGGCGTCACCATCGGGTCGCACATGCGAAACGACCAGAATATTGCCCGCAGAGGCGAATTTGGCTTGAATGTCTGCGTCGATTTTTTCCATAATGTTATTTCTTACTCCTCAAGTAGTTGTGCCACGCCTGGCATTTCGACAAATTGTGAAAGGCCCGGCGTAGTTGGATGAGGCGGGTGGTTTATTTTTTTTCCTCACGCAGTTGGGCGAGGATTTTTTCGATATGATCGGCGTTTTCGGGGGTGGGGTCCCAATGGAAACGCAGCCTGGGGAAGGCGCGCAGCTCGACACGGTCACTGAGTGTGCGCCGGATGAAGCCACCGGCGCTGGTCATCCCCTGGACGACCTCGGCCGAGCGCGATTTGCCTTCGAGGGCAGAAACATAAACATCCGCGTAAGCCAGCTCACGATCCACGCGTACATCCGTCACAAAGACCTGGTGCAAGCGGGGATCACTGAGCTCCTTAATAAGAAGCTCAGAGATTTCTTCGCGGATACGATCAGCAATTTTTTGTAAACGAACACCTGATGGCATAGACTATTTCAAATTCCTGGTTGGCAATACAACCTGCAGCGGGGTGCTGGTACACCTCGGAAAATTAGGATTTCTTTTCCAGCGAGTAACATTCGAGCATGTCGCCTACCAAAACATCGTTGAAGTTTTTGAGGCCAATGCCGCATTCAAAACCGGAACGTACATCACGAACATCGTCTTTTTCGTGCCTGAGTGAGGCGACTTCGCCTTCGAAGACCACATCAGAGCCACGGGAGAGGCGGATCTTGCCATTGCGGCGCAGTTCACCTTCCAGAACACGGCAACCGGCGATTTTGCCAACTTTGGAGACCGGGAAGATGGCCAAAACCTGGGCTTTGCCAATATGTTTTTCGATAAACTCTGGTTCGAGCATGCCCTTGAGGGCTTTTTCGATATCTTCTGTAAGGCGGTAGATGATATCGTAAAGACGAATGGATACGCCTTCAGATTCCGCCAGACGGCGGGCGGTGACTTCGGCTTGCACGTTGAAACCGAGTAGGATGGCTTTGGAGGCGGAGGCCAGCATGACATCATTTTCACCGATATTACCCGTCTCTGAGTATAGCACTTTGAGGGCAATTTCGGAGCTGTTATTTTTGGCCAGTTCGTTCAGTTCCTTGACGATGGGTTCGAGCGAGCCCTGTACATCGGCCTTGAGGATCAGGCGCAGTTCCTTTAGCTCACCAGCCTTGAAGCGGGCGAAGAGGTCTTCGAGCGACATCTTGGTGGCGGCTGTCTGGTTCTTGAGGGCTTCCTGGCGTTTGAGGACGATTTCGCGGGCGACGCGTTCGCTTTCAACCACTTCGAAGATTTCGCCGGCCGATGGGACATTGTTCATGCCGAGCACAGAGACCGGGATGGATGGGCCAGCTTTTTGGACGGGCTTGCCACGGTAATCGTACATGGCTTTGAGGCGACCCTGCGAGATGCCGGCCACCACGATGGCGCCGTTCTTGAGGGTGCCGTTTTGAACCAGCAGGCTGGCCATGACGCCCTTGGTTTTATCCACTTCGGCTTCGATGACGGTGCCGATGACCTTGCCCGATGGGTTGGCGCGAATATCCAGGCTATCGGCGACCAGCAGGATGGAGGCGAGCAAGTCGGTGATGCCGGTTTTTTGGCGGGCGGAGACGGGCACTATGATGGTGTTGCCGCCCCATTCATCGGGGACAAGTTCCAGCTCAGAGAGCTGATGTTTGACACGGTCCTGGTTGGCATTGGCCTTGTCGATCTTGTTGAGGGCCACGATCATCGGGACGCGGGCGGCCTTGGCGTGAGCAATGGCTTCACGGGTTTGGGGCATGACACCGTCGTCGGCGGCAACCACCAGGACAACGATATCGGCACCCTGTGCGCCGCGGGCGCGCATGGCGGTGAAGGCGGCGTGACCGGGAGTATCGAGGAAGGTGATCAGGCGGCCTTCTTTTTCAACCTGGTAGGCACCGATGTGCTGGGTAATACCACCTGCTTCACCGGCGGCAACTTCAGTCATGCGGATGGCATCCAGCAGGGATGTCTTGCCGTGATCGACGTGCCCAAGAATTGTGACGACGGGGGGGCGGGTGACAAGGTCGGCGGTTTTTTCGTTGGCGATTTTTTGGCGCCAGATCGGAATTTCGCCGGTTTCTTTCTGTTCATCCGCAAGTTGTTCTTCTGGAGTGGCTTCGAAGCCAAATTCAGCGGCGACAATCGCGGCAGTATCGAAATCGATGGTCTGGTTGATGGAGGCCATCACACCATTTAACATTAATTTCTTAATCGCATCAATTGGGCTGATGCCCATCTTTTGGGCCAGGTCACGCACGCCAATTGCCATCGGCAATTCAATCTTTTTATCGCTCATAGGTACCTCCAACAATAGAATACGCTGCCCACATGGGGGCGCCTGGTGCCGGGGTCCTGTGAACGATGGCTGCGATCACACGGCGGTTTGCTCAGGCTTGCGCATCAGAATATCCAATATCCGCGCTGGATGGCGCGGGGTCCGCAGGCAGGCTGGACATATATAATTCCAGCTTATGCCGGTCATCGGGTGAAAGGGTTGTTTTCAACCCATTGGCGAGCGCACCTTTGAGGGCGCGTTCCCAGCATGATTTTTGGTCATGCACGTAGGCTCCCCTACCGTTCATTTTGCCTGTTGGGTCAATCACGACCCCATCAGGCTGCCGCACTACACGTGTTAATGTGCGCTTTGCCAGCACAGTGCGGCAGCCAACACAGGTTCGCTGTGGAACATGCTTTTGTTTGGCAGGTTTCCCGGCCATGGCTACCAGTCTTCGCCGGTCCAGTCAACGTCACCGCGTTTGTGTTTCTTGCGGCCGACGACTTCGCCACGATCTTCGTCGAACTGGTATTCGACAGACTTCTTGCCCTTCTTGCCTTTTTTATCGCCGTGGTCATCTTCTTCAGTACCGGGTTTAAAGGTGTCGGGTCGCAGTTTGAAGAGTTCTTCGAAGGTAGCTTCGGTGCCGGCTTCTTCTTCGGCAGGGGCGGCGGCGGTGGGTTGGGCTTCGAGAACTGCAGCGGTTTCGGCAGCAGGGGCGTCCGTGGCGATGGCTTCAGCGGTTGCGGCTGTTGCTTCGGCAGCGGGGACTTCGGCAACCGGCTCAACAAGGCCAGTGGCTTCGACTGCTGGTGCGCTGGTTTCGGCCACGGGGGCGACTTCAGCAGCGGGTGCGATTTCGGCGACAGGTTCGGGCGCGGCACTGGTTTCGGTGACTGCTTTTTCGATGGCTTGCATGGCACGTGGGCCGATACCAGCCAGGCCGAGAACTTTATCGGGGCTGAGGCGCATGGCCAGCAATAGGTCGCCAGCGGTGTTGTAATCTGCTTCGGTGAGGATGTTAAAGACGTGTTCGGGCAGGCCGAGGGAATCCAGCGGCTGTTCGAAGGCGATGGCGGGGATGCCGGCGCGGGCTTCGGCCAGCTTCTCGGAATTGGCCTTGTCTTCGGCGCGCTGGCGTTCGAGGCTGCGGCGTTCGACGCGGTCGACGAACTGGGCCAGGGTGGTGTATTCTTCGGGCGTAATCGGGCGATTCTCGGCTTTTTTGGCGAGGATATCGCTGATGCGCGCGATGTTGTCTTTTTCAAATTCGGCAGTCAGGCGCATGGAAGGCTCGGACTGCAGGCGGTTGACGGTATCGCCAGCGGCTTCGACGACGGACTTGATGTCGATGCGCCAACTGGTTAGCTTGGCGGCCAGGCGGGCGTTTTGACCATCGCGACCGATGGCGAGGGAGAGCTGGTCATCCATGACCACCACGGTGGCGGTCTTTTCGGCTTCGTTCAGGTAGACACCACTGACGCGGGCCGGGCTGATGGCTTTGGAGATGTAAATGACCGGGTCGACGTTCCACTCGATGATATCGATCTTTTCATCGTGGAGTTCTTTTACGATCGCCTGGATACGCATGCCTTTAACGCCGACGCAGGCGCCAACCGGGTCAACACCGGCCTGGGTGGCAGAAACAGCCACCTTGGCGCGCTGGCCAGGTTCGCGCGAGATGGCGCGGATTTCAACAATGCCATGGTAGATTTCGGGGACTTCGTTCTCGAGCAAGCGGCGCAGGAAGTTGCGGTGGGCGCGCGAGAGGATAATCTGTGGACCACGGGAACCGTCTTTGACTTCCATGATGATGGCGCGCAGACGGTCGTGAACGCGGAATTTTTCGCCGGGGATGCGCTGGTTGGCGGGCATGACGCCTTCGGCCTTCATGTCCAACCCGACGGTGGTGGTCTGGGGATTGCTGGCCTGTACTACGCCGCTAACGATTTCGCCTAACTGGCGTTCAAAGTACAGCATCTGGGCGGAGCGCTCGGCTTCGCGGATACGCTGTTGGATGACCTGGCGGGCAGTTTGGGCGGCAACGCGCCCGAAATTGGTCGGGGTCGATTCTACGATGGCCATGTCGCCAAGTTGGATGAGTGGGTTGACCTTGCGGGCATCCAGCAGGGATACCTCGGTGCGATCATCCTGCACATCTTCGACGACTTCTTTTTCGGCGTAAATCAAAACTTTGCCGGTATCGGAATCGACTTTTGATTCAACATGTTGGGCGCTGGAGGCATTAACAGCACGTCGATAGGCGGACACCATGGCCGATTCTAGTGCTCCCAGGATGACTTCCTTGGGCAGTTGTTTTTCTTCCAGCACTTCATTAAAAGCCAGGTTAAACTCGTTTTTCATCTTACTCGAACTCCCGAATGGATGCTGCTCGGATATCTGGATCTGGTGGGTTTTGCCCCGCCGGTGGAGGAATATTGCAAACAAAAAAGTGGGGGGCTCCCACTTTCCGGCACTTGCAATATTGGGCTGTGTGATGATTCTAGCACAAAGGGGGGCAATTTGCAAGGAAATGTTTAGAAAAACTACACTTAACGGCCGAAAAAGGGATGGATGACTATCCCCTGGAACCCACGGAAAGATCGAAATAGTCTGCAAACATATTAATGTTTGCGAACCCCGGGTAAATTGGGGTCACCAAGTATAAATTTTGCCCGGGGGATCCGTTTTTGAGAAAATTTAGGCCATGCCAGGAACACTCAGCCGAAATACGGTGGGATTAATCCTCTGGCCTGGGTGCTGCCACGCTCTGGCGTAAGATAAGTTGAGTCGGCAGAATGGTATGGGTGGGTGGCACCGGGGAATCCAGCAGGCTCACCAGCAGGCTGGCGGCCTGACGGCCTTTTTCGATGGACGGTTGGGAAACGGTTGTCAGTGCGGGTTTTATCAGGCTGGCAAGGGCGATATTGTCAAAGCCCAGCACGGAAAGATCTTCAGGAACGCGCAATCCCTGGGCAACTGCCGCTTTGATTACACCAATTGCAATGATATCGCTCATGGCGATAACTGCGGTGGGTTTGTTTCGCGATTTCCATAAAGTGCGGAAACCTTCTTCACCACCTGCTTCGGTGCTGACACATTCAATCAGGCGAACAGACCGCCCGTTGATTGACAACCCGTGCATGCCAAGGGCTTTTAAATAGCCATTCATGCGCGCGCCCAAGGTGCCGACATAATCTTTGTAGTGACCCTGTTTGCCGGAGCGGATGGCCAGGATGGCTATGTGTCGGTGGCCTAATTGTAGAATATGCTGCATGGCCTGGCTGGCCCCGCCGGCATCATCAACATTGATGGCTGGAACGCCTTCAATGGGATCGCTGTCTACGGTAACAAATGGAACGCGATACTGGCGTACCACCACCATGGTGGCTTTATCTTCTTCCAGACCGAGGGTGATGATTCCATCGACGGCTGCGTTATCAATGGCCCGGCGCATGCTGCCTTTGAGGGGGGGAACCAGCATTAAGGACAGCCCTGAACGGGTGCAGACATCGCCAATGCCTTCGATAAATTCGGGGAAGTGTGGGTTGCGGATGATTTCATCGATCGGTTGAGGCACAAGCAGGCCAATGGCCCCTGTGCGCCCGGTGGTCATGCTGCGCGCTACCGGGTTGGGTGAGTAGCCCATTTCTTCGGCAATCGCCAGGATATGTTTGAGGGTGGTTTCGGATAATCGGGAAGGATTGTTAAACGCAAACGAAACCGCTGTTTTAGAAATACCAGCCTTGAGTGCGATGTCCTTTATGGTTACATTTCCCATAGGATAATTATATGCTATTGTGTAAAGGGGGTTAAAATCAGCCCCTGTTTTGAGTGGAGTTGGGGCAGCAGGAGCTGGTTGGCCTGGACGTTGAACAGCCTGCCACTGAGGGCATCCTGCCAACAGGTGACAGTGTTATCGCTTGGCATTGGTATGCGTAGATTTTCGCGGGCATCGCGCGGGTTGGTTACAATGATCAGCTGGTCTGACCCCAGGCTGCGTTGGTAGGCGTAGACGCCATTGAAGGTGAGCAAGGGTTGATAATCCCCAGTGCGTAAAGCCGGATGGGCGTGGCGAAGTTGGATGAGGGTTTTTACTGTGTTCCGTATGTCATCATTCCAGTGATCTGGGTTCCAATCCATGCAGCGCCGGCAGCCCGGGTCATTTTCACCGGTCATGCCGTTTTCGTCTCCATAGTAAATCATTGGGATCCCCAGGCCGGTAAACATGCAGATGAATGCCAGTACTGTGCGCGAAACATCGCCTTTGCAGAGGGTCAACAGGCGGGCGGTGTCGTGACTGCCGAGTAGATTTAACTGGTTGGGCGCAATGGCTCCATAGGTCTGGTTGAGGCGGGTGAGGAAATGGTCAAAATCCTCGGCGTCCATGGCGTCGTGGGCGCAGTAGTCGAGGATATAGTCGCGCAGGGGGTAGTTCATGACAGCATCGCAGGTATCGCCTTGCAACCAGCGCAACCCATCGCGCCAGGCCTCCGCCACAATGTAAGCGTCTGGACACACTTGTTTGACCTGCTGGCGGAATTCGCGCCAGAACTCGAGCGGGGCTTTCCAGGGCACATCCAAGCGCCAGCCATCGATCCCGGTTTCTTTGATCCAGAAAACTGCCACATCCAGTAAGTGCTGACGAACTGCGGGGTTGGCTATATTCAATTTGGGCAGAAAGCCAGCGCCGCCGCAAGTTTGGTAATTGGGTGGGTTTTGGTCGATTGGAAAATCATTCAAAAAGAACCAGTCACAATATGGCGAGTTTGGGCCTTTTTCCATCACGTCCTGAAAGGCCCAGAAGCCATCGCCGCAGTGGTTGAAGACAGCATCCAGGATGACGCGCATGTTGTTTTGGTGGGCTGTATCGACTAATTTTTTGAGGAGTGCTTTATCACCAAAGCCGGGATCCACTTCAAAGTAATCGCAGGTGTCGTATTTGTGGTTGGAGCGAGCCTTGAAGATGGGGGTCAAATAGATTGCTGTAATGCCAAGCTCGTGCAGGTAAGGCAGGTGGTCGAGAATCCCCTGTAAATCACCGCCCATGAAGGTGAGGGGTGTTGGCTGCGTACCCCAGGGTAATACCCAGGCTGGATCGTTGCCAGGGTCACCGTTGGCGAAGCGTTCAGGAAAGATCTGGTAAAAAACGGCGTCTTTTACCCAGGCAGGTGTGTTGATGATTTCAGGCATTGTTGTCCCTATCCTTTCAGGCCGGAGCGAGTCATGCCTGAAATAAAGCTGCGCTGGGCGACCAGGAAGAAGATGACCGGAAGCAAGGTCGCGGTGACGGTTCCAGCCATCATATAGGTCCATTCAGTCTGGTAACGGCCGGCGAAGGTTTGCAGGCCGACCTGGATGGTGCGCATTTGTTCGTTATTGGCGACCAGCAGTGGCCAGAGAAAGTCATTCCAGGCGAAGAGGAAGGTGAAAAGCGACATGGTCACCAGGGATGGGCTGTTGACGGGAATCACTATTTTCCAGAGAGATTGCCAGTGTGAACAGCCATCCAGTTGGGCGGCGTCCAGGTAGTCTCGCGGGGTTGAGATGAAGGCCTGGCGCAGGATAAAGATGGAAAAGGCATCCACGGCGCGCGGAACAATGAGGGCCTGGAAGGTGTTGAACCAATGCAGGTCTCGAATGATCAGATAAGATGGGATGATGGTGGCCTGGAAAGGGATCATCATTGTTCCGAGGAAAAGCAAGAAAAGCAGGTTGCGCCCGGGGAATTGCAAAAAAGCAAAAGCGTAGGCTGCCAGGCTGGCAAAAAGGATCCTGGCAAGGATGGTCGCCGCCGCGACTATGGCAGTATTCGAATAATAGCGAACAAAAGGGGCAGCCTGCCAGGCTTTGAGGTAGTTTTGCCAAATAAAAACATTCGGAAACAGGTAAGGTGGCAGGCCGGTGGTGCCACGTGCCTTCAAGGAAGTCGTTAGCATCCAAAGATAGGGAACCAGGATGCAGAAGGCAGCCGGGATGAGAATGATGGACAGCAGCAGGGTGGTACGGTACTTGCGTTTACCCAGCAGGTTGATGAGGTTCTTGAAGTTCATTCGCCTTCCTCCGCGGAGCCAAACCCGACAAGCCGCCACTGCAGCAGGGTGAAGATGGCCACCACCAGGAACATGACCACGGAGATGGCTGAGCCGTAACCGAGCTTGAAAAGGGAGAATGAGGTGGAATACATGAACATACCGATCACTTCGGTGGCGTTGGAGGGGCCGCCGCGTGTAAGCACCATGACCTGGTCAAACACCAGGAAGGAGTCGATCACCCCCAAAATGACCAACATGATGGTGGTGGAGCGCAGTAAGGGGATGGTGATGTGGACGAAGCGCTGGAAGGAGGTTGCGCCATCGATTTCAGCACTTTCGTAATATTCTTTTGATAAGGATTGCAGTGCGGCCAGGTATAAGATCAGGGTAAACCCGATTCGCCGCCAGATTCCGAGTGACATGACGGTGGGCAAGGCCCAGTGTTTATCTGCCAGCCAGTTTAGCCCGGTAAACCCGAAAAATCTTAAGACGATGTTGACGAAGCCAAAGCCAGGGTTGAACAGGAGGATCCAGACCATGGCAGCCGCGACTGTTGGGGTGACGACGGGCAGAAAGAGGATCCCGCGCCAGAAGGATTTGGCGATTAAAAATTGGTTGTTTAATAAAACAGCCAGGATGAGACCGATGAAAATGCTGATGGCGGTGACCACCAGGGCGTATTCGGCGGTGATGACCAGTGAATTCCAAAAACGATCGCTGTGGGCAAGGGTAACAAAATTACCCAAGCCGATGAAGGTTTTTGTTTTAGAGAGGTTATCCCATTTGAATAAACTCAGGAAGAATACGTCGCCGACCGGGTAAAAATTGAAAATTCCCAAGATTAAGAATGAAGGAAAAAGAAAGAGGGCGGCCGTAAATATGTCTTTACGGTGTAAGGCATTGGGGCGGCGTGCGGATGGGGGTTTTGGCCAGAAGCGCATAACCTATTTTACCCGGACCTGTTTTGAAAGATGATGGGGCAGCGGCACAAAAACCGCTGCCCCGTTAGGAAAAGAAGAATTTGGTTATTTAAGGGCTTCGTTTACAGCGGCTTCAGCTGCAGCGAGGGCATCGGCGGGGGAAGATTCACCGAGCAGGGCTTTTTGGATTTCTCTTGAGAAAGCATCTGATACGGCGAAGTACTTGGAAGTGGCTGGGCGGGTGTGGGCAGCGGCCATGCCTTGAACGAAGGGCAGCATGCGCGGTTCGGTTTCATTGACCCACTTGAGGTAGTCAGCGTTTTCAGCAACGGATTTGCGCACAGGCAGGAAGCCGGTTCGTTGATCCCATTCGAGCTGGACTTCGGTGCTGGTGATGTACTGCATGAATTTCCAGGCGGCTTCCTTGTTGGGGGAAGCGTCAAACATGAAGAGGTGTTCGCCACCGACATTGCTGGCGGTTGAACCACCGGCCGGGGCGGGCACGGCTGCGATACCCCACTGGAAGGGGGCGTCCTTGCGGTAACCAAACAGCCATGAGCCATCCAGTTGCATGCAAGCTTTCTGTTCGCCGAACAGGCCCCAAGGAGCAGGACTGGCGCCCTTGCCCTTGAGCATATCGGATACATAGGTGAGGGCGTTGAGACCTTCGGGGGTGTTGAAAGCGGCGGCGGAATTGTCGTCATTCAAGAACTTGCCACCAGCGGCCCACAGCCAGACCTGGAATTGCCAGGTGATACCTTCGCCAGTGGGCTGGGTGAAATATTCAAAACCAACGACACCATTGGCAGGGTCCTGGCATTTTTCAGCCATGGCTTGCATTTCTTCCCAGGTGGCGGGTGCTTTTTCGGGGTCAAGGCCGGCCTTGGTGAACAAATCCTTGTTCCAGATCAGTTGCATATTGTTGGTGCTGACCGGCAGGGCATAGCGCTTGCCGTTCATGACATCGTAGTTGGCGAGCAGCGGGTAGAAGTCATCCAGCTTGGTGTTTGCATCCTTGGCAATATATTCATCCAGGGAGGCAACTGCACCGGTTTCGACCAGTTGTGGGACCAAAATCAGGTCAAGCGCAGCCATGTCGGGGGTGGTGCCGCCAGCGATGGAGGTCTGGAAGAGGGTCATGATATCGGCATAGGGTTGGAAAACGCCCTCGACCTGGATATCGGGATTGGCGGTATTGAAGCGATCGATCAGCTCTTTCATAATGTCGCCATTGGCGCCTTCCCAGTTGTACCAGAAGGAAAGCTTGACGGGCTCAGCCTTGGGGGCTTCGGTAGGTGCCACGGTGGGGGCAGCAACTTCGGGGGCCTTGGTGGGTTCAACGGCGGCAGGTGCCGTAGGAGCCTCGGTGGCAGGAGCGGCTGCTGGCGCACAGGCAGCCAGTATTCCGGCAAGCATGGCGATGATTACGAACAGGGGAAGGATCTTGCTAAGTTTTCTCATATTGCTCTCCTTTTGGGTTGGTAGATCTATTAAACCGGTTTACTAAACCGGTTTAATAATAATCCTTTCCCCATATTGAGTCAATACCCTTTTTACGAAATTCAGCGGGCAAGCTGGTTTAAATAATCTATAGCGGCAAATTTATTGTGGACGGCAAAGAGAAAGCCTCGAGCATTGATTCATACGATGCCGAAAAAGCGCGGCGCCTGTGGGATCTCAGTTGGGAGTGGTGCGGTCTGAATGAGTAAAACCCAGCTGGAAACAATAAAATAAGTTGCGTTAGGCGATTCCAGGATGACTTTATAGGTTGGCAAGGTTGATGATACTATTCATTGGCCGTTGGCGAGACAGGGTTGCTGGTTGAAGGTGGGCAAGTAATCTCCAGCCTGCTGCCTGGATTCTGATCAAATAACACAATACTAAAGTAAAATTACCCAATTATTTTTAAAAAACAAGGTATTTTTATACTGTAGTTGGTGAAATTGGTCTGGCTTAAATACACACAGGTTATGAGCATCCACTAATCCCTCCTGGAGCGTTTTTCCGGCAAAGATGTACTTTAAATTCGCCATATTGAGAAAAACATAAGCATGATAAACAGTCTGGCTTTTGCGCTTACAATCAATGTGTATGGGATTATGGCTGCTTTGTCGACTATTCTTGCGCTGACGGTTGCGATTTTTGCTTCGCTGCGCACCCGGACGCTTGGGGGCAGGTCGCTTGC
>CAIVSQ010000387.1 GCA_903908605.1 uncultured Anaerolineae bacterium | reverse complement strand
TGCTTCCGGCTGCTCAGCCGGAAGCAACCGCTTTTTATGGTCAAACCTCTCACCCGGCAAGTCTCCACGAAACTCGCTTTTCTCGCCCTTCACCGGCCTGTCCTTCATAAAACCAAATTACAAAACCCCGCCCACCTGTTCTTTATTGCATAAATACGTAGGTACCATGTGCAGGTATCCGGGTTCCCGTCCGTTTAAGGTAAAATACTTGTATTCATGCAACCTGGAGAAATACCGTGCGCGCACGCTTTACCTTTTTATTCCTTATCCTCCTCCTGCTGACAGCCTGCTCAGCCGGCGTCCCCACCCCCGGTGACGCCACCGCTCCCCCGCTGCCCAGCGCAACCATTCCACCCACAGCCGGCCCCACCAGCACACCTGCCACGCCGCTGGTCATCCTGATCCTGCCCTCTGGCATGAGCGATGAACAATCGCAGGCCTACCAGAAAATTGTCTACCAACTCTCCCAGGCCGAGGGCTACCGCTTTATCGTCCTCAACAAACTGACCAGCGCCGAGCTTGAACCCTCCCTGAAAGTGGTCATCGACCTCTCCCCCGAAACCGATATCATCAGCCTGGCAGCCCAGGCACCCCAGGCCCAGTTCCTGGCCATCAACCTGCCCGGCATCCAGCCCGGCGGCAACATCAGCATCCTCGGCGGTGACAAAGCCAGCATGGACCGCATCGCCTTCATGGCCGGCTACATCGCCGCCACCATCACCCAGGATTACCACACCGGCGCCCTGGTCCGCAAAGACTCACCCGATGCAGAAGTCATCATCAATGCCATGCGCGCCGGGCAAATGTTTTTCTGCGGCCTGTGCAACCCTTACGCCGGCCCATACGAGCTTTACCCGCTCGTCCAGGATATTCCGGCAGACGCCAAACCCTCTGAATATGGCGCTTACGCCGATATTCTCCTGCGCCGCAAGGTCGAAACCATTTTCATCGAACCCGGTGTGGATGTTCCCGAGCTGCTCCAATACCTGCAAAGCGTAGGCATCCTGATGATCAGTACCCAGACCCCCACCAAGCCGGTCGCCGGTTGGGTGGTCAGCCTGCAGCCTAACTACCTCGAAGCCGTCAAAGCGGCCTTCCCCGAGCTGATCGCCGGCCAAGGCGGAAAAGCCTTCCCGGCCCCGCTTTCCTTCAACGATGCCAACGACAGCATCTTTGGGCCTGGCAAACAACTGTACGCCCAGCGCGTACTGGATGACCTGCTAAACGGGTTGATCTCCACCGAAATCAAGTAAACCAACCACGCCAGGAGAGCACGACCATGAAAATTGATAATTTTGAGACCTACCAGCGCGAATCGCGCAAGACCTGGAGCCTGATCCACACCGACCACCCGATTGTCTACCCCACCCTCGGCCTGGTCAACGAAGCGGGCGAACTGGCCGGCAAGGTCAAGAAAATATTCCGCGATAAAAACGGCGTGATCTCCGAAGAAGACCGCCAGGCGCTCAAGTACGAGCTGGGCGATGTGCTCTGGTACATGGCCCAAATCGCCACCGAGCTGGATATCTCCATGCAAGAAGTGGCCGAGGCCAACCTCGAAAAACTCTTCTCCCGCCTCGAACGCGGCCAGATCAAGGGTGAAGGCGACAACCGCTAACACCCCGCCACATTCCAAATTACCTGTCCTTCAAAAATAAAACTGCCACGGCTTGCGGGTTACTCACCTCGCCGCGGCAGTCATTTTTTAACATTCGTGAATAGCGCCCGATCTACCGCCAAAACATAAACTGTCCCTGCCCTGTAATCGCCAGCCCAATCGGAATGCCGATCAATCGCGCCACCAGGCCAACCAGGCCCCAAAAGGCATTGCCCACTACCGGCACATACCAGAACAAGGCCATCACCACCCACATCGAAATACGCCCAAAATCATCCATGCGTGCCACAAAATCAGCCGGCAGGTACGAACGCAGCGCGCCATAGCCATCAAAGGGTGGCAGCGGTATCAGGTTGAAAATCGCCGCCATCACCTGCAATAGCGCCAGGAAGGCCAACCCCGGCCAGATGCCCCCGCCTTCCACTGGCGCAAATCGCAGCACCAGTGCCAACACCAACGCCACCACCAGGTTGGAGAGCGGCCCCACCAGCGAAACCGCCGAAACCCACTTACGCGAATACAGGCGCCAGGTCTCAATATATACCGCCCCGCCTGGCAAGCCAAAACCGCCCATCAACAGGAACAAAACCGGTATCAGGATCGAGAAGACCGGGTGAGTATATTTGAGCGGATTAAAGGTCAGGTAGCCCTTATCCTTTACCGTATAATCGCCACCCTGGTAAGCCACAAAGGCATGTGAGAACTCATGCAGGGTGAGAGAAAAGACCCAACCCACTAAAACAACAATAAAAGTCATTCAACCTCCTTCATCCCGGTTTACAGGATGATCAAATCGAGTATAATGTCCGTCGTTGGGCGCATAGCTCAGTTGGTTAGAGCGCCTCGCTTACACCGAGGAGGTCAGGGGTTCGAGTCCCTTTGCGCCCACACTTTTTATTTAAAGGGCCCGCCACATTCTACAGCGGCTTCTTGGCCGCCAGCCCTGCCTTGCGCGGGTAAGCGGACGGGGTCGCCGCGGATTTATCAATCAACACCAAAAAGCGTTCATCCGCCACACCCGGCAGTTCCACCTTCACCAGCTGCCGCAGCCTGCCGCCCAACAATTTGAGCGCATTTGCACTCACCTGTGCCTCGGCCGGGCCGCTCTCGCCCTTCTGCGCCAGCACACCACCCCCCACTTTCACCAGCGGTAAAAGATACTCCACCAGCACCGGCAGAGCCGCCACTGCGCGCGCCACGGCCCAATCGTATTTCTCACGATGCGCCGGATTGCGGCCTACATCCTCGGCTCGTTCGGCCAGGATCTCCACGTTCTCCAATCCCAGGCTTTCGACCATATGCTTGCAAAAAGTGGCTTTTTTACCGACCGATTCCACCAGGGTCAGCTTCAGGTTGGGGTACAGCACCTTCAGCACAATCCCCGGGAAACCCGCCCCGGTGCCCACATCAATCAAGCGCCGCGGGATCTGTTCCTTCCAGGCCAGGCTGCACGAAAGCGAATCCAGGAAATGCTTGGCGCGGATACCTTCCACGTCGCGGATGGCGGTCAGGTTAAATTTCTCATTCCATTCCAGCAGTTCACGTTCATAGGTCGCCAACTGCGCCATCTGTTTCGGGCTCAGGGCCAGGCCAAATAATTGTTGGGCGTCTCGTAGTAACTTATCCATTCGCGAAATTATACCTGTAAAACAAAAGCCCCCCTCCGCAATCACGGAGAGGGGCCGGAACTATTTTTATTGGTTGGCCTGCTTATTCTTCTTTCTTTTGCGCCTCAACCACTGCGGCAACAGCCTTTTTCGGGAAGAGCTTTACCCAGAACCAGCGCAGCAGCCGCCAGAGCACAGCCAGCACGGTGATCACAACCACGCCCACCGGCAGGATGTAAATCACCAACCAGATCATAAATTCCACAAAACCCTGGAAGAAATTGATCAATGATTGCAGCGCATCCCGTGCCACACCCGCCGGGCGCCAGCCAGCAATCTCAATCGGTTGAACACTCTCTTCAGCTATCAGCCTGACACTGACTGCCGAAAGGGCCGCAGCCTGTTCATAATAATTGATCTGGCCCTTCAACACTTCAATCTCACTCTGCACCTGTGTGAGCTGGTTGAAAACCAGCAGAGTATCTTCAGCCTTGGTGGTCGTCCCCAAAATCTCAAACAGTTTATCCGCTGCAGCCTGCTTGGCCTTCAACTGCGAGGCAAGGTCCACATAACGGTCGGTGACATCCTCACCCGAGCGGTTCTCGCTCTGAACCTCGATCGTGTTAGCTTTGATCTCAACCAGGGCCGTATCCAGGCTGCCCGCCGGCACACGGATGCTAATCGAACCCTCGGGCACCATCGAATTGTTGGACATCTGGCTTTGTGACATATTCGAAGACACAACAAAGCCCCCCAGCCGTTTGGCCAGGTCGGCAATCTCGCTCATCTTCACCCGCGGGTCCTTGACCACAATGCTCAAGTCGGCATTCTGGATCACCAAGCGCGGCTGGGCCGGGCCGGCACTTGAGCCCTGGGTAAGCCCTTCATTGACAACCTGCGCCTGATCATTGGCCACCACGCTGGAGGGCATATTGACACTCTTTTGGTACTCAGCACTGCCCCCCGCCATCGGCGCAGACGGGGCCTGTGTAGCTGCAGCCATCGGCGCACCACAGGCAGCCAGCAGCAAAGCCGCCAGGATCACGATCATTCCAATTTTTTGTGTTTTCATGTCACTTCTCCTCGAACAAATAAACTTTTGATTGTATATGCAGGACGCCTGCATTAACCAAAATGTTCCACTTTCCTCAAACTGCTGGCATGTCCCCAGGGCTCTGGGTACTGATGGCTGGAGCTTCATCTTTTGCAAACCAGATGCCGATCGCAAAATACAGCGGCATGGCAAAAATAGGCACGAAAAACACCGCCAACACAACCAGGATCCGGACCGTATCGGTAACCTGCTTATTCATAATGGCATGCACGATATAAAAGACCTGCAGCATCAATTGCGAAAAAGTAAAACATATTGTCGCCAGGTAAAAGGCCATCATCGCCATGATCGGCACGCCTTCATTCCCCCAACTGCCGTCAAACAACTGCAGTTCGGGTATCTGCCCCGCCAGGATGATGAACAAAGCCATCAACACAAACATCACAATCATCAGAAGCGGCAGCGACACCGTGCCAAAAGTAATTAGACCAACCAGGATTTTGATAGGTTTACTAAGCTGCATGCTGCGTCCTCATTTTCATGTGTATATACCTATTGTACTCCGCCACAAATAAAACAATCAACGCTAACACCCAACCTCCCCGCCGCCGCCAAAACCACTATAATCAGACCGAAAGGTCCCGGTAACCCATGCACCCTAAACCATCTCCCTGGCAGGACCCAACCTGGTTGGCATCCGCCCACGACTGGATCAGGCTCCAACTGGCAGCCCAGTCGTGCCAACTGACCAGTGAAATCTCCCAACCTCACATCCGCCCCTGGTCCACTGTGCTGCACATGCAAACCAACCAGGGCGTCCTGTTTTTTAAAGCTTCCGCACCCTATTTTGGCCACGAAAGCGCTTTAACCAGCTATCTTTCCGAGCTCTTCCCACCCCTGCTTCCCGACCTGCTGGCCTGTGACCTGCAGCAGCATTGGCTGCTCATGCGTGATTCCGGCACGCCGCTGCGCGCTTCGGTCAAGCAAACCCTCTCGGTCGAACCATGGCGGATGATCGTGCCAGCCTACACCAGCCTGCAAAAAGCCCTGATCCCGCGCGTTGCGGACTTGCTCTCGCTGGGTGTGCTCGACCGCCGCCTGGCGAGCCTGCCCGCCCGACTGGCTGACCTGCTCAACCAGCCAGACGCGCTGCTGACCTACCAGCCCGATGGCCTCGAACTGGCCGAACTGACCCTGCTCAGGCGCTCGCTGGGCACCTTCGAGCACATGTGCACCCGCCTGGCCAACCTGGGCATCCCCGAAACCCTGCACCACGATGATTTTCACGATGGCAACATCTTTCTACAGCCCGGGCGTATCATTTTCACCGATTGGGGCGAAAGCGCCATCACACACCCATTCTTCTCGCTGGTCGTCATGCTGCGCAGCCTGGAAAATTCGCTCGACTTGCCACCCACCGCCCCAGAACTCGAAACCCTGCGCAGCTGGTACCTGCAAGAATGGTCTGAATACGCTGCCCCCGCCGACCTGCGCGCCGGGCTGGCGCTGGCTGAGCAGATCGGTTACATCAACCGCGCCCTGACCTGGAACATGCTGATCACCAACCTGCCGGAACATGAAAAACCCGCCTACCGGCATGCCGTGCCCGCTTACCTGAAAGAATTCCTAAGCGGCCTCGCGGCTCAATGAACCACACCCTGGGCTGCAAATTTAATGGGTCCAACCAGGCATCAAACCCGGGCCTGCACCCGGCCTTACCCCCGCAAACTGTTCAGCAGCTGGGCGATGATCACATCCATTTCCAACGAGATATCCACCACCAGTGCTTCCCCCGGCTCCTCAAGAATTTCAAACTGGCTTTTGAGCATCTCCGGCTTCATAAAGTGACCACCGCGGCTTTTCATGCGCGCAAAAATCACTTCGTAGCTGCCATAAAGGTAAACCAGTTTCACCCTGTCGTCACCTTGCATAAGGATCTGTCGATAGCTCTCTTTTAAAGCAGAACAGGCCAGCACGGCCGGGCTGTTTTTTGCCAGGCAACCAATCACCAGCTCACGCAGGCTGGCCAGCCACCCGGCCCGGTCTTCATCCGTCAGCGGAATGCCCTGCCCCATCTTCGCCACGTTTGCATTTGAGTGGTAATCATCCGCATCATAAAAATCCCAGCCCAAAGCAGCCGCCAGCTTGCCCCCCAGCGCAGTTTTGCCAGACCCCGCTACACCCATCACGATCACAAATTTAGGTTGCATGATTTCAATCAAAGCAATAAAAAGATACCAGCCCGCACCGCTTTGCCTGGTTTACGACCGGTAAACAAATCATCCAGCGAGAATATCCCACTGGATGATCAATATGCGAAACCAATCCGGTCCTACCAGCCCTCTGCCAGGCGAACAGCGTGTTTCTCCGGCAACCCGGCCGCGCGGATGCGCGCCTGGACGGCGGCGATATCGTAATCCACGCGGCGCGGCTCCCATTGCGAGGTATCCGGGTCATAAATGGCATAGGCCGCCCGTGAATCCCGGTCACGCGGTTGACCCACGCTGCCCGGGTTCAAAATGGCTCGCGGCACCAGCGGGTGAACTGTGCCCGCCTTGGGGATGAGCTGCACCACCCGGTCCTTATCCATTTCCATCTGGAACAAGCACTGCAAATGCGTATGCCCCACAAAACAATAGGGCGTATCAAATTGGTCAAAGTTCATGCGCGCCGAAAGCGCGTTTAGGATATATTCCCAAACGGGGTCACGCGGACTGCCGTGCGCCAGGGTCACATTCTCACGCAGCAGCTTGTCCTTGGAAAGACCCATCAGGTAATTCAGGTTCACAGTTTCAATCGCGTTTTTTTGCCAGGACAGCGACTTACGCGCATCCGCGTTAAACACGGCATAATCCATCTGGCCTAACACAGCCACATCATGGTTCCCCAGGATGATGGATAGGTCAGGCAGTTCGCGCAGGCGTTCGACCACCTGGTTCGGGTCCGGGCCGTAACCGACCACATCCCCCAGGCACCAGGTCTGGTCCACTTTGCCGGCATCTGCCAGTACGGCATCCAGGGCAGTCAGGTTTGAATGGATATCAGAGATGATTAATACACGCATATCACTCCAAGAGGGCGGTCACTCGTGACACTATGGTTTCGGCGGCGTCGTCCTTGCCCATCAACGGCAGCGGCTCTTGCCTGCCATCGGCAAATAAAAGGGTAATCCGGTTGGTATCCACCGCAAAACCAGCGTCCACGGCAGAAATATCATTCGCGGCAATCAGATCAAGCCGCTTTGATTTTAATTTATCGCCTGCGTTTTGCAACAGGTCACGGCTCTCAGCCGCAAAACCAGCCACCACACGCAGCCGCGCCAGTTTCTCGCGCATCTGCGCCACGTTGGCCAGGATATCATCGGCCGCCACCAGTTCAACCCGTGGCAGACCGTCTCGCTTCTTCAGCTTGTGCTCCGAAACCTGCGCCACACGAAAATCCGCCACCGCCGCCGCCATGATCAACGCATCGGCTTCCTGGCAGGCTTCCAACACGGCCGCCAGCATCTCAGCCGTCGTGCGAACCTCCACCACCTCCGCGCCCACAGGCGCGGGCAGCCCGGTCGGATGCGTTACCAACCGCACCTGCGCACCCGCATCCAACGCGGCCTGGGCCAGGGCGTAGCCCTGTTTGCCAGAAGAACGGTTGGTGATGTAACGCACCGGGTCAATCGGCTCCTGGGTGCCGCCAGCGGTCACCACCACACGCTTGCCGCTCAACCGGCCCTTGCGTGCCAGTGCCAGGCGGATATGTCCAATAATTTCCAAAGGTTCCAACATGCGGCCCCTGCCGCTCAGACCCGAAGCCATCCGTCCTTCGGCCGGGCCGGCAAACAACACACCACGTTCGTGCAGGATCCGTACATTTTCCTGGGTGGCAGGATGCTCATACATGCCCGCGTCCATTGCTGGCGCCACCAGGGTCGCCCCGTTCATTGCCAGGGCTGTCACACCCAGCAGGTTATCGGCCTGCCCATGTGCCAGGCGAAACAACGTATTGGCAGTACACGGCGCAATTACCAACAACTCAGCGCTATGACCCAGTCCAACATGCAGTACATGCGCCTGCCCACCCCACAGATCTGCATCCGTATAGGCCTTGCGCCCACTCACCGATTGAAATGTCAGGGGGGTAATAAACTTCTCGGCACCCTGGGTCAGGATTACATCCACCATGGCACCCTGTTGGGTCAACCGCGACGCTAAATCGGCGGCTTTATAGGCTGCGATCGAGCCTGTCACACCAAGCAAAATGCGGGCACCAGTCAATATACTCATAATTGGTTAATTATAACGCCAAGACGTTCCCCGGGGTGTCAATAAAATGTCACTTCATGACCCAACATTTCATCATCGGCATACTGAAAACGCGCCGAAAAAATTCGTTCTTCTTTTAGCCAGGGCAAAAAGATCAAATCAGATGGCCACAAGGGCAGGCTGGTCACCTCTTCGTTCGCGATCCACTCCAGGCGGCCTTCATTGGAGGTCTCGGCTACCTCACCCTCGAACTCATCCGCGCTGAAAACCCATACGTACCAGTCATCGCCCTTAAAATTAGCAAAGATCAGCAAGCCATGATATCGTGGCGACCTCAGCTCCAACCCGGCCTCTTCGCGCACCTCGCGGATGACGCACTGCTCGGGCGATTCGCCAGCCTCCAGCTTGCCACCCAACCCATTCCACTTGCCCAGGTGAATATCATTTGCCCGGCTGATGCGGTGCAACATCAGCGTACGCCCAGCCTGATGCACATAACATAATGTGGCTAGTTTGGTCATCGCAAACAGCCTCCTTGATCTCAAGAATAGCTTCCAAGCTTGATTCTAACGTATTATCCCCAAAAGCCGCCGGCCCAACCAATGACCCACGGCTGCAGTGGAGTTTCGCCATTTCTTTACATATAAACAAGCCCCGGCATTCAAAAAAACACAACCAGTTCACAAAATCATAAAGATTCCAGATTACAAGATTGCAAACCTGCACTATACTATGATGAATAGTACGTTTACCAATTTCATTTTCAGGAGGACTAAATGCCCACTGTATCAGAAGACATTCTGGCCATTATTCTCGGCGGCGGTCGCGGTACCCGTCTCTACCCGCTTACCAAGCTCCGCGCCAAGCCTGCCGTGCCGATCGCAGGCAAATACCGCCTGATCGACGTTCCGATCAGTAACTGCATCAACTCAGGCATCTATCGCATCGCCGTGCTGACCCAGTTCCACTCCGTCTCCCTCAATCGGCACATCACCCGCACCTACCGCTTCGATACTTTCCACGGTGGCTGGGTCCAGGTCCTGGCGGCCGAACAAACCCTGCAAAGCGAAGACTGGTACCAGGGCACCGCCGACGCCGTCCGCAAGCAGATCAAAGAAATCATCTCCTCCGATTCGTCCTACGTCATCATCCTGGCCGGCGACCATCTATATCGTATGGATTACGCCGCCATGGCCAAATTCCACTGGGAACACGATGCCGATATCACCGTGGGCGTCCACCCGGTCACCCGCGAGGAAGTCCCCGGGCTGGGTATCCTTAAGGTTGCTGAAGATCGCCGCATTGCCGCCTTCGTTGAAAAACCAAAGGATGCCAAACTGCAGGCCCAGTTCATCAGCCGCGATGACCCCGAGCGCCCCTTCCTGGCCTCGATGGGTATTTACATGTTCAAGACCTCCGTGCTGATCGACATGCTCACCAATTACCCCGATTTTGACGATTTCGGCAAGGATGTCATCCCCAACTCCATCCGCACTCACAACGTTTATGGCTATCCCTTCGACGATTACTGGCAAGACATCGGGACCATCCGTTCCTTTTACGAGACCAACCTGGCCCTCACCCGCCAGGATTCACCCTTCAACTTCTTCGATCCAGAACGACCGATCTACACAAACCCGCGCACCCTGCCCGGGTCTTCAGTCGAAGACAGCGAACTGAAGAATGTACAGCTGTGCGAAGGCTGCCGCATCCAAAAATCACAGATCTCCCACTCCATCATCGGCATGGGCAGCCAGATTGGTCCTGGCACAAAGATCAAAGACTCCATCATCATGGGCGCAGATTACTACGACAGCCCCTCCATCCGCAGCACGGATGTGCCGCTCGGCATTGGGCCCAACTGCGTGATTGAAGGCGCCATCCTCGATAAAAACGTGCGCATCGGCGAAGGCGTGGTCATCAAACCCTTCCCACGCGGCACAGAGATGGATGCCGGCACATGGGTCGTCCAGGATGGCATCGTCGTCATCCCCAAGGACACCACCATCCTGCCCAACACCCGTATCGCGCCCTAAAACACCCTTGCTCCAAGCACTTACTAAAACCAGCCTGCAATCCGGGCTGGTTTTAGTATCCGGCCTGTCCACGGACTGGGCCGGTCGCCCGCCTGGGGGCGATTCTTTCTGCCACCAAACAGCCGCTTTGCGGAGCTAATTTATCCCGAAGAGCAACACCAGAGATCGTTTTATGGCTATAATCACAATAAGAACGATAACCACCCCCAAGGAGTTGCCGCATGACCAACACGGAAGAATCAAAATCCACCCCACCCAACCACTGGCACACCCTTTCTTCACATGAAGTGCTTGCCAGCCTGGATGTAGCCGAAAACGGCCTGACCAGCGCCCAGGTCACCGAAAGAACGGCCCAATATGGGCTAAACCAGCTTACCGAAGCCTCCCGACCGGGCTTCCTGGCCATGCTGTGGGACCAACTAAACGATTTCGTCGTCATCTTGCTGATCGTTGCCTCGGTCATCTCCATCCTGCTCGGTGAAGTCATCGATGCCGCCGCCATTCTCTCCATTGTCGTCCTCAACGCCGTGCTCGGCATCGTCCAGGAACGCCGCGCTGAAGAAGCCCTGGCCGCCCTGAAAAAACTGGCCGCACCCGAGGCGCACGTACTGCGTGACGGCCAGCGCATCACCATCCCCGGCCGCGAACTGGTCCCCGGTGACATCGTCTACCTCGAAGCCGGCAACTTCATTCCCGCCGACCTGCGCCTGCTCGAAGCCGTCAACCTGCGCGTAGAAGAAGCCTCACTCACCGGCGAATCGCTCGCCGTTCAGAAAAACGCCGCCATGCAGCTCGAGCCCGGTGCCCCACTCGGCGATCGCAAGAACTCAGCCTTCATGGGCACCACCGTCTCCTATGGTCGCGGTCGCGGCGTGGTCACCAGCACCGGCATGAAGACCCAGCTCGGGCTGATCGCCACCATGCTGCAAAGTGTCGAGACCGAAGAAACCCCCTTGCAGCGCCGCCTAAACGAGCTGGGCAAATCGCTTTCGATTGCCGCGCTCATCCTGGTCGCCCTTGTTTTCGTCGTGGCCATCTTTAATGAGACTGATCTATCCATGCTCTTCAGCGCCCCGCTCGATTACTTCGCCACCTTCGCCAAGACCATCACCGAAGCCTTCCTGATCGCCGTCAGCCTGGCCATCGCCGCCGTACCCGAGGGCTTACCCGCCGTCGTCACCATCAGCCTGGCGCTTGGCATGCAAGAGATGATCCGCCGCCATGCCCTCATCCGCAAGCTCTCCTCGGTCGAAACCCTCGGCTCAGCCACTGTTATTTGCTCCGATAAAACCGGCACCCTGACCCAAAATGAAATGACCGTCACCCGCCTGTGGTCCGCCGGGCAGTTCATGCAGGTCACCGGCACCGGCTACACCGCGCGTGGTGATTTCAAGGTTGATGACCAGGTCGTCGATATCCGCCGTTTCCCTGCCATTCAGACCACCCTTTGGCTGGGCGTGATCAATAACGACGCCGAGTTGGTCAGTGGTGAAAGCACCAACATCATCGGCGACCCAACCGAAGCCGCCCTGATTGTGGCAGCCGAAAAAGCCGGTGCCATGCACCACGACTTGGATGAAGCCTACCCCCGCGAGAACGAGGTGCCCTTCGACTCGGAACGCAAGCGCATGATCACCATCCACACCGTCGCCGCCCCCCAGCCAGGCGACCCATCCCCCTTCCATGACGCCCACCACAAGGATTGGCGCGTTATCGCCATCAAGGGCGCGCCAGATGTGGTCCTCAAACTCTGCACGCACTGCCAGGGCATGGATGACACACACCGCCCGCTGCAAGAAGCCGACCGTCAGGCCATCCTGGACGCCAATGACGCCATGACCCGCGACGCGCTGCGCGTACTGGGCGTGGCCTACCGGACCGTGCCCCAAATTGTCGGCGAGATCGTCCCCGAAAACCTGGAGCAAGACCTGATCTTCGTCGGGCTGATCGGTATGATCGACCCGCCTCGCGAGGAAGTCAAACCCGCCCTGGCTACCGCCCGTCATGCCGGCATTCGTACCGTCATGATCACAGGCGATTACCCCAATACCGCCCGCGCCATCGCCGAAGCCATTGGCCTGCTGCGCCCCGGCAAAAAAGTCATGACCGGCGCCGAGCTGGACGCCACTAGCGATGCCCAACTCGCGCGTGTGATTGCCGATACCGATGTCTTTGCCCGTGTCTCGCCCGAACATAAAATGCGCATTGTCGACGCGCTGCAGGTCAACAACGAGGTTGTCGCCATGACCGGCGACGGCGTCAACGATGCCCCTGCCATCAAACGCGCTGATATCGGCATTGCCATGGGCATCACCGGCACCGATGTGGCCAAAGAAACCGCCGACATGGTCCTGACCGACGATAATTACGCCAGCATCGTCTCTGCCGTGGCCCAGGGTCGTATCATCTACGGCAACATCCGAAAATTCGTCTTCTTCCTGCTCTCTTCTAATGTGGCCGAGATTATGATCATCTTCCTCGCCACCCTGGCCGGCCTGCCCGCCCCCCTTACCGCCATCCAGCTTCTATGGCTCAACCTGATCACCGATGGCGCCCCGGCCCTGGCCCTGGCCATGGAAAAAGGCGACCCGGATATCATGGATCGTATGCCACGCCCCAAGAACGAGCCGATCATTAACGGTTCCATGCGCACCGGTATCATCATCCAGACCATTGCCCAAACCGGCGTCGTATTGACTGCCTTCGGCCTGGGTCTGCTCTGGGAACTGAACGCCATGGGCATTACCCCCGCCGCCGGGCAGAGTGGCTTCTCCTTCCTGTTGGGTTTTGATTGGAAAACTGTAGACCTGAACGCGCTGCACACCGCCGAGACAATGGCCTTCCTCACCCTCTCCCTCTGCGAGCTGTTCCGCGCCTACACCGTTCGTTCCGAGCGCGCCTCGCTCTTCCAGATTGGCGTCTTCTCAAACAAGTGGATGCAGTATGCCGTCGGGGTTTCAATCTCCCTGCTGCTGCTGGTTTGCTTTGTGCCATTCCTGCAAAATATTTTCAATACGCATTGGATGTCCCCGCTCGAATGGGGCACCGTTCTCGGCCTCAGCATCCTGCCCGCCATCACCGAAGAAATCACCAAGTTCTTCCTGCGTCGCTCCTGACGCCGTTGCCGTCAACATCTCGTCGCGAAGGCCGGGGAAAGTTCCCGGCCTTCGCCGGTTTCCCAGGCCAAATCGTCGCACTCCCCCCCAAAAAAAAATAGCCCTTACGAATACATTTGCATCACATCCGCCGGCGGGCGACCAGCCCGCAGCAGACCAGCCATCACTTTCATTGGCCGGTCTATGTGTGTAAAAAATGCCTTGTAACCCGCACAAAGGTAATTTAACCCGGCTTCACCCGTTGGCGTCTTCCGAATACGGTCTTTTGGACAGCCACCATTGCACACAAAACGCACCGGGCATTCCCGGCAGTAAGCTGGCAGGCTGGCCAGCTTGTCCTGCCCAAAAGCCACCTGCTGCGGCATCCTCACCAAATCCTGCATGGGGGTGTGATGAATATTGCCCAACTGGTAACCTGGTTCAACATAATGATCACACGAATACATGTCCCCATTGTGTTCAAGCGCCAACGCCTGCCCGCAGGTTGGTTCAAAGATACACAGCCCGGGCCGCTCCCCCACCCAGGCAGCCAGCGCCACGTCAAACATCTGCACATAGGTCCTGCCCACATCCCGCCGGACCCATTCCTCAAACACCGCAATCAGAAAATCGCCGTACTGCCGGCCCGTTACCGAGCGCTTGCTGACCTGGTAACCGGCCTGGTATCCATTCGGATTCTCCCGTTCCACAATTGGGATAAACTGGATAAAGCGCGTTTCAACCACGTCACGCAGAAAGCGGTAAACCTCCACAGGCTGCCCGGCATTAACGTTGTTGACCGTTGCCAGAATGTTGAATTCCACCGCATGTTTTTTTAGCAAACTCAACCCGGCCATCACCCGCTCAAAAGTCGGCTGCCCGCCCTTATCCAGCCGGTTGGCATCGTGCAGCCTGGCAGGCCCATCCAGGCTCACCCCCACCAGAAAATTATTTTCCCGCAAGAAAACACACCACTCCTCATCCAGGTTGGTTCCATTAGTCTGAAAAGTATTCAAAATGCGCATGCCAGGGCGTGCATACTTTTGTTGCAAATCCAGCGCGCGCCGGTAAAACGGCAGCCCCATCAGGCTGGGCTCCCCACCCTGCCAGGCAAAGGTCACTTCCGGTGCCTGCTGGGCTTCGATGTACTGGCGAGTGTACAATTCCAGGGTCTCATCCACCATGCGAAAAGACCCCTGCGGGTACAGGCTTTCCTTCTTGAGAAAATAACAATACTTGCAATCCAGGTTACAGATTGCACCGCGCGGCTTGCTCATGACATGAAAAGCCAGCGCCTGTTGCGCGCCGGGCAAGCCACTCCCCTTGCCATCCATCTACGCCATCCCCGCCCGCCAGGCTTCCACCCCGTTATGCCGTGGCAGCTCGCGGACACGTAAACCCGATTTCAGCGGATCCTCATAGCGATGAAAGTAATCATCAATCATGGCAGTCAGGCCCTCCACCCGGGCTTGCTGATCTGGCTCATTCGCCAGGTTAACCGTCTCGCGCGGGTCTGCTTGCAGGTCAAATAACTGGCTGCAACCCTGCAGGTAGTGCCGCACCAGCTTATGCGTTTCCGTCCGCACCATGCGCACATCGCCATATTCGCCAAACTGCACCGTGCGCCAATTTGCCAGCGCCCGCGAATTATCCAGCATGGCGAAGAAACTACGCCCCGGGTAATAATTTTCAGCCCGCGGCGCCAGCTCCACCCCGGCGTACTCCACCAAGGTCTGGAAGATATCACACTGGTCCACAAATTCGCGCCGGTGCTGGTTGCCAAACAAAGCGCCCGGCTGGTTAAATATCAACGGGATGCGGATCGATTCTTCCACCATATTGAGCGGCAGGGTACCGTTGCCCTTGCCCCAGATGCCATGCTGACCACAGTTTAACCCATGGTCAGAGGTGAACACCAGCAAGGTGGACTCGCGCAGCCCGAGGGCCTCCAGCTCATCCACCAAGCGGCCCACAGCTTCATCCACCTGCGACACCGAGGCATAATACTGTGCCTGGGCCTCGCGCGGATTAAAACGCGTGGGCAGAGTTGATTCCAGGTTCTGCTTCCCAAAAGGAAAGTCCGCATCGTCCGGGATATCCTCAAACGCGCACGCCCGGTATTGGTCCACCAACCGCTCAGGGTGATTGTTCCAGGGCGAATGAGAAGCCGTGTAGCTAAGCATCAGGAAAAACGGCCGGTCCGGGTCTCTCTGCCGCAGGTACGTAATCGCCCTGTCGGTCAAAATTTGAGTCTTATAGCCCGAAATGGTCACCATGCGCCCCTGGTCGCTGTAGCGGTGCGGACCACCATGCTCCACCGGGTAATCAGCCGAATGACAAAACCATGTCTCAAAGCCACCCTGCGGCCGGTTGTCATCCCCCAGGTGCCATTTACCGCTCAACCCGGTTTGGTACCCAGCCCCAGCCAGCAGCTCTGCCAGGGTGGTTTCACCTTCCAACCAGTGATGGCTGTCAATGGCGGGCGACGAACCAAGGAAATCGTGCACACCGTGCTGTGAAGCCAGCCGGCCCGTCAGCAGGCAGGCCCGCCCTGGCGAACATACCGGGGTCGGCGCAAAAGCGTTATCCATCTGCACGCCTGTTCGCGCCAGGTAATCCAGGCTGGGCGTATTGATCTCGCGGTTGCCGTACGAACCCAGCGCCCATTGCCCGTGATCCTCATTCATGATCAGCAGAATATTTTTGTTCAGATTTGCCATTCGCTTGACGCCTCACTTGTTCTTCCGAAAGCTGTTCCCGGGCAACCTGCCACCACTCCCGGTAAAAAAAATCAATCCCGGGTGGGGGCAAACCCGGCCCGGGAAGATATCTAACCCTGCTTCTTCTCGATCACCCACAGGTGCGAAAGTCCCAATCCGTTCAGCGGCGTTTTCTCAAGCGCTTGCAATACAGCCCGCAGCGTCTTACCAAACCCGCCAAAACGGGCAATGATATTGTCGTACGCCCCAAAAACCACCGTGCGCTGCACAAACTCCACCGGCAGCCCCACGAACAGCTTTTGCAGATCAGTCCCTGAATACACCCGTACATGCGGCGCTAACCGGTCGCGCCAGGCACGTGGCAGGTAATTCACCAGCGGCTTGTTGCCAAAATGGTATTTTCCACGCCAGAAAATTCCATGTGTCTCAAATGGGTACCCCCGATTGGGCACAAAGATCACCGCACGCCCGCCAGGTTTCAACACCCGCACCATCTCTGCCACCGCCAGGCGGTCATCCGCCACATGCTCCAGGACCTCATGGCTCAAGATCAGGTCAAAGCTCCCGCTCGGGTAAGGTAGATTCTCACCAGCCGCATTGATGATGAACGGACTGAGTGCCCCGGCCTCGCGCGTGCGCTCAAAGTCATATTCCAACCCAAACACTCGGCCCCCCGAACGGGACAGACGCTCGACATACATACCCACCCCGCAGCCATTCTCCAGGATGCTCCCACGCACCCGTTCACCCGCTGCCTGCAAAATCATCTCCAGGCGCCGCTGCTGGCCCGCCCGCCAGACGTACGAAGGCTCACCTCGCAGGGCGGCTTTTTCCATGTCACGCTCGTCAGAAACTGTCATACCACCCATCCTACTTCACTCCCCAATGAATGGCAATCGTGCCAAACATCAAACGTTTGAAATCAACCCGTTTAAACCCAACCGTAACCATCCGCGCAGCCAACTCTTCGGCGCTCAGGAAGGCCTCGGTCGAATCAGGCAAGTAAGTGTAAGCATCACTCTGCCCCGAAAGCAGCGTGCCCAGCGCCGGGATGACCACGTGCATATGCAACCAGATAAACGGCGATAGCAGGTTGCGCTTTGGACGCGTGGTATCCAGGATCACAATCCGCCCGCCAGGTTTCAGCACGCGATGCTGTTCACGCAGCGCAGCCAGGCTGTCCACCACGTTGCGCATCAGGAAACCCGACACCACCGCGTGAAAGGACAGCCCCGGGAAAGGCAGCGCCAGTGCATCGGCATTAGCCCAGCCAAAAGCATCCGTCGCCTTGCGCCCGGTGCGCATCATCTCAAATGTAAAATCTGCGGCCGTCACCCTGGTGGTCGGCTGTTGCGCCAGGGCTTCGCGCGCCAGATCACCGGTACCGGTGCCCAGATCCAGCAGCTTCAGATTGGGCTGCAGCCCGGCCCGCCGTACAACTTCCCTGCGCCAACCCACATCCTGCCCACCGGTCATCAGTCGGTTCATCAAATCATAACGCCCGGCGATACGCGTAAAAATGTCCTGAACGTAATGAGATTTTTCCTTGCCAGATAATTGTGTCATACTCTCTCCAGAATGGCGCAATTATATAACCATTGCGGCCCGATAACGAATTTTATCCGCACTCCCGTGATAAATCAAAAAAGGGGTAAAGCATCACCTGCATGTCACAATCGTGGCTGCGACGCCTCTTTCTTATAATAATCTTCAACGCCAAACCAGCCTGGTTGCAAACCAATTGAATTTATCCAACCCCAAGGCAAAAAATATCAACCTTATGGGATGGTTTCCTGAACTTAATCAGAAAATATTCGGTCATAATAGAGTGATGAAAGGTTTCAAGTTCGCTCCCCATGTCTTTTTTCGAATAGTCCTGCCATGCCTCGTCATCATGAGCGCTTGTGCGCCCGTAACCCTGCCCAAAAACACTTATTTTCCAACAAGTGAGCCAGCCCCCGTGAAACCTACTCCCAAGTCTCCTACCCAATTCTTCCCACCCTCGCAAGAACCCCCCCTGGTTCCCGCTGCGATCGTACCAGAATCTCTCCAGCAAAAGATCACCGCGCTGGCCATCACCAACCTGGCAAACCGGCTTTCAGTCGATCAATCCACCATCGAAATTATTCTTATCGAACCTCTCACCTGGCCCAATTCCGCCCTGGGCTGTCCGCAACCCGGCCAGTTCTACAACGAGGTAACCGTTCCTGGCTTGCGCATCCGGCTGGCTGTGGCAAGTGTTGAGGTTGTTTACCATACCGACCTGGCAGGGACTCTCCTGCTATGCCCTGCCCAGGATAAGGGCAATCCGGATCACTCAAACAACCCTGGCGGACCCGCAACGTCCTGATTCGGCCTAAAAAATCGGCTTTTTAGGTGAAAAACGCAAAATTTGGGTGATTTTCGTGCCAAATTAACCCAGCCAGGGCTTGAATTTTAAAAAACTTTTATGCTATACTCTACCTTAATTATATGCATATCTCCATTTAGTTTGAGTAGATTTTAGACATATTCGAGATAATCCGTGTTCACCCATATTGTTTTGACGAAAGTGAACACCTCTGCATATTACCAAAGTGTGGATAAACATTGCTCTTACCGGTTAGATCATCTTGATTTCACGAAAAAATGATCGAAACCAGCCCTGACCTTGAAAAAGTCAGCGCATTTACAAACCAATATTCCCGAAAATGGCAAACCCGTCGTGAGACGTGGGACGCAAAGTCATGGGTCTGGATGCTAACGCTCACAGATCGCCAGGCTACCGAAGGCTAACCACCGCGGCAGTTTGGCGGTTTTTATTTAAGGAGGATCCGGTCACAGAGCGCATCGAGACAACAATATTTACTGGCATTTACCCATCACACCCAACCATCCGACTATTTATTGGAGAAATTTCAACATGTTGAAAAAATCAATTTTTTCTGCCTTAATGATCATCATCATTGCAAGTATGGCGGTCAGCCCGGCCTACGCCGGCGTCTCGGGACCCCTTGTACCGGTCATCCCCCAGGTTTCAGCCGAGACCGGGATAATCGTTAATGAAACGCCCAAGCATTGGTTCGTTGAAATGAGCGGTGTTCCGGTTTCCGAGGGGAATACAACCCTGGCGATTAACTTTGAACATGACAAATTTCGCAGCGATGCTAAAAAACAAAACATCGAGTACAAGGAAAATAACAGCTACGGTACTCTCTGGAATGGTTTTTCAGTCACCGCCACAACCGAGGAATTGGGCAAATTAAGCCGCCTTCAGGGTGTGGTCGCTATCTACCCTGTTATGGTAGTCTCAAATCCGCAAACAACTACCTCGGCTTATGATCCCGAGTTATATACCGCCCTGACTCAAAGTGGTGCAGATGTGGCCCAATCTGAACTGGGCTTCACCGGCAAGGGCATCAAGGTAGCCGTCATGGATACCGGCATCGACTACGACCACCCGGCCTTCGGTGGTGATGGCGTTGCACGCAGCAACAGCACCGTTTTCCCAACCAAGCGTGTCATCAAGGGTTGGGACTTTGTGGGCGATGCCTACAACGCCGATGATTCCTCCGCCAACTTCAACCCGGTTGCAACGCCCGATGCCTACCCGGACGACTGCGCCGGTCACGGTACCCATGTAGCTGGCATTATTGGCGCAAATGACGCCACCAACGGCTTAAAGGGTGTCGCTCCGGCTGTTCGCTTTGGTGCCTACCGCGTGTTCGGCTGCGCTGGCTCCACCACCGATGCCATCATGCTGGCGGCCATGGAACGCGCCTATGAAGATGACATGGATGTGCTCAACATGAGCATTGGGTCTGCCTTTGAATGGCCTCAATCGCCCACTGCAATTGCAGCCTCCCGCCTGGTCAAAAAGGGCATGGTCGTGGTCGCTTCGATCGGCAACAGCGGCGCAAATGGCTTGTATTCCGCCGGCGCTCCCGGTCTTGGCGAAAACGTCATCGGGGTAGCCTCCTTTGAAAATACCCATGTTTTCCTGCCTTACTTCGAATTAAACGGTGCCAAGATTGGTTACGTTGGCATGACCTTCTCACCCGCCATCCCCACTTCCGGAACTGGCGAAATTGTTAATATCGGCCTGGCCTGCGCCGCGCTGACCCCCGGCTCGCTGACGGGCAAAGTAGCCCTGGCGGCCCGTGGTACCTGCTCCTTTGGAGCCAAGGCTGCCAACGCCATCGCTGCCGGCGCCGACTCCGTCATCATTTCCAATAACGCTGCTGGTGTTTTCAGTGGCACGCTGGGCGCTCCGCTGGCCAATCCCAAGCCTGTGGTCGGTATTTCAAAAGCCGATGGCGATTTTATTCGCGCCCAGCTTGCCCCCATCAGCATGACCTGGACCGATCAGAAAGCCTCCTCCATTAGCCCCACCGGTGGCTTGATTTCTTCCTTCAGCTCATATGGCCTTTCCCCCGACCTGGCGCTCAAGCCTGATATTGGCGCTCCCGGTGGCAATATTTACTCCAGCTACCCCCTGGAAGAGGGCGGTTACGCCACCCTGAGCGGCACCTCCATGGCCTCACCTCACGTCGCCGGCACGGTGGCTTTGCTGCTCCAGGCCAAGCCCAATACCAAAGCCACTGACGTGCGCTCCATTCTCCAGAACAGCGCTGTTCCCGCCATGTGGTCGCTCGCTCCCAGCCTGGGCATCCTCGATAGTGTCCACCGCCAGGGCGCTGGCATGGTTCGGATTGATAATGCCATCCTCTCCACCACCAGCATCACCCCCGGCAAGTTATCCCTGGGCGAAAGTGAAAAGGGACCTGTTACTCGCCAGCTGGAAGTCAAAAACAGCAGCAAGAAACCAGTCACCTATGACCTCACATATGAAAACGCCCTTTCCACCAGCGGCGTAATCACCCCCGGTTTCTGGGACTCTGATGCGGTTGTCTCCTTTGTCAACCCCAGCGTAACGGTCAACCCTCGCAGCGAAGCCAAGGTCAAGCTGACCATTACCCCGGCAACCTACCCGGTCAACGGCCAGTACGGTGGCTACGTTGTCTTTACCCCGCGTGACGGCGGCCAGGTCTATCGTGTGCCTTTTGCCGGCTACGTCGGCGATTACCAGGCCATCACCGTCCTCACCGGCCCGTCCTTCCTGACCGACCAGTTTGGTTTCGATGCCGTCAATTTCACCATGACAGATGGCGACCTGCCCTACGTCTTCGCGCACTTTGACCACCAGTCCCGCCTTTTCCGCATGGAAGCCTTCAACGCCACCACCGGGAATTCGATCGGTACCATCTTCCAACTAGATTATATGATCCGCAACAGCACCACAACCGGATACTACGCCTTCGCCTGGGACGGTACCACCACCCAGAAGAACAAGAAAGTATTCACCGCGCCCAATGGCCAGTACTACATCAAGGCATCCATCCTCAAGGCTCTTGGCGACGCCCGGAACCCTGCCGATTGGGAAACCTGGACTTCACCAGTCCTCACCATTGCCCGCCCATAATCTTTTTTACATCAACAAAACTGGCTGGCGGGGTTGTCCCCGCCAGCCAGTTTCTTTTTCCATGCCAACTTGCGGCACAAAACAATCAGGCGAATTCGGGAGCACACATCCGCTATGGCCCGAATAAAATCACCTATCCTTTTTCCAGCCCGCTCCCATCGAATGAAATTCGATAAATTATATTATTTTGACTTCCGGCATGCGGAGTATAATCAAGCCTGCCCGCTTGCGGGCATTGTTTTCATCCTCCCCCTTGGAGCATACCTTGAGAATCTTTGATGCTGTTTACTGGATCTCCATGATCCTTGAAATCCTCATCCGCGCCCCCTACCAAAAAACATGGAAGGACGGTACAAAAACAGTCCAGCGCGATTCGATCGTAGAAAAAGTGCTGCTAGGCCTGCTGGCTGTCTTTATGTTCGTGCTCCCGCTCGTCTACTTCATCACCCCCTGGTTGAATTTTGCCAATTACCGCCTGCCCGACTGGCTGGGCTGGACTGGCATTGTGCTGATCATCTGCTCACTGCTCGTATTCTGGCGTTCCCACTACGATCTCAAAAGCAACTGGTCACCAACCCTTGAAATACGCAAAAACCATACCCTCATCACCACCGGCATATTTGCCTATATCCGCCACCCAATGTACGCCAGCCAGTGGCTGTGGGTCATTGCCCAACCCCTGTTATTGCAAAACTGGCTGGCCGGCCCAACCAACCTGCTCTTCTTTATTGTTTTTTACCTCCTGCGCGTGCGCGCCGAAGAAAAAATGATGATTGATACCTTCGGGAAAAAATACCTCGACTATAAGGCCAGCGTGGGAGCCATCATCCCACGGAATTTTGGCAAACCAAACTAACCTGCCACACAGCGCAAGATGACCGCTGAAACCGACCTTACCCGCTTATTACATAACATGCGCCCTGAACTGAACCAGGGTGACTACGTCTTCTGCAGCCTGCCCACCTGGGATGGCCCTTCCCCCGCCGGAACAATCGCATCTTTTCGCGAACGCGAAGGCCAGACCTTCATCCTGCCCAAAACCACGGCGGATGCACTCGGCTGGGAATACCCCATCACCTGCGCCTGGATCACGTTGACGGTAAACTCCTCGCTCGAAGCGGTTGGGCTGACTGCCGCAGTATCAACTGCCCTCGGCAGGGTTGGCATCAGTTGCAACATGGTGGCCGCCTATTACCACGACCACATCTTTATCCCCACCCAGGATGCCACCCGCGCCCTGCACACCCTGCTCAAGTTATCCGCCGCGTCCTAATACCCCTGGGCCTGGCGCCGAAAATGCATGTAATTCTGGTGATCGTGTGCGTAGGGTTCGTAACCCTGCTCACACAACAAGCGCACCACCGAATTCATCACCTCACGCTCCTTACCCTCCAGCCCGCCCAGTTGAAATTCAACCCGCGCACCAGCCAGGTCATAGCCTTCCCAGCTCATCTTAACTGTATGCACCTCTCGCTTCACCTGGTTAAACATCCAATCCAGCACCGCCGGATCAGACGCGAACACATTCACCAGTCCGGTCTTACCGCTTGGGTCAAAATACACGCGCACATAAATCATTTTTTGCATACGTCACCTCTCCCCAGGCCACCACAGCCTGGCACCCCCAAATTATAGTTTATTCACCCCATAAATACCGCCCAGCCTACTGCCACCCGGCCCGAATAAAGCATAAGTGGGGACAGGCAGCCTGAATTTGCTTATCAGCCAGTCCAGGCCTTAAAAAAATCGCGCCCGGGCATATCCCCAGGCGCGAACCATATAAACTCAACACTCAGCCCTATGGCTTATATTCAAACGCCCCAATATCATACCCACTGCCTTGCGGACGTGCGGTGCTATCGAAATCATCCGTTACCTTTACTGTCAGGCCAGCTCCCTTGTTGATGGCCGCCGACAGTGCCTGCAGGTGGAAATCCAGGTTGCGGGCATCCACAAACTTTGGCGAAGCCAGCCACAAATCCCCGGTCCGTATGCCCCGTTTTGGCCTGATCTGATCGGCCTTTGAGACCGCGTTGTGATTAATATAGATCAAGGTCGTGCCGTTCTCGGTCAGGACATAAGGCTGGTCTCCATAACCAAAATTGACAATCAAGTTATTGATGGCATAAGCGCCGGTAACATTAGAAAAACGAATGGCTGAACTACCCGTGCCCATGTGTACGAAGGTGTTATTGACCACGAAGATATTGGTTATGGGGTACTCGCCAGGATGACGGTTGAAATTAAGTGGTGAAAAACCCGAATCGTGCATGATAAACACGTTATTACGAAAAATCAGGTTGCGCACCGGTGTTTTAACACTGGAAATCTGCCCGATCTGGTTGGTCCCACTCGTGCGTGTGTGATTACAGACATTTTTTTCGATGATGATGTTTTCCGCCGGCCCCCAGGTCTGGAAGCAATCCGTATGCGGATCGTTGACCGCATTCGCCGGCGAGACGATGTCGTGGATACGGTTCCCCGTAATGCGGTTGCCATTCCCAAAAAACCAGATCCCATCCTGGTTAGTATCCGAAATATCATTACCCTGGATGACGTTGTTACTGCCCTCCACCCGGATGCCGTACTCACTTTCAGGGTTGGTGATCACAAACCCGCGCACCAGGTTGGCGCTGCCCAATACGTAAAACCCACGCATCGTCACCCGCCCGTTGGCAATAAAACTGTTGCCCGAGCGATTCACTTCCACCAACTCGGGGTAATCACCCGGTTGAACCGTCACGCTGTCACCACTCACCAGGCTGTTGGCCGCGCGCTGAATAGTCCTCCAGGGCTGAGCCTGGCTGCCGGGGTTTCCATCTGAACCCGCCGCGGCATCCACAAAATAGCTGGATGCCACCCGGTTGACCTTGATGGCATCCACATCCACCAGGTTACCGGTGGCATGCACAACCCGTACCACATGCCTGCCGGCATTCAACAGCGGGCTGTTCCAGACCGCCTTATACACCGTTTGAATATAGCCCTGGTCTACAGTAGCCAGCTTTACATTATCCACATAAATGCTTATGCGGCCTTTGTTCAGCCCGCGCGTATACATCAGGCTAAAAGAAGACCCCAGCATCAGGATGCTGGCACTATCACCAATTTTGGTTGAAAGATGTGATCCGCCTTTATACGCCAGCGTACTGGCACCAATTTTCCAACCGCCCAGGTATTTCCATTCTGGAGCACGGTCGTCAAAATAACTCACAATCACTGTCGCTGAGTTCCCCTGTGCCACGGCCCCCGTCGTGCCCCCATTAATCAATGCCAACATCAATACAAGGCTGGCAAGCCGGTAGATTGCACTTCTCATTTTTATCAAGGTCTCCAATAAAACGCATAACCCGCAACCATGGCGGACTGTTGAACAGGATGGCAGACCGTTTGAGGCCTGCCTGGTAAATTCGATTTTAAGGCGTCGGTGAGATTTGCTTGGTTTCGCCATTATAAACGCAGTTTACCCATTAATGACTTATTTCCCATCAAATTTAGGTCAGCCAATTATCGCAAAAAACACCAAACCCACCCATGCACCCGCTACAAGCCAGTCCATGGGTATAATTCAAATATGCCATCCATAAAACCCGGGGAGAATCTAACAATAACCCATCCGCTCAAACCAGGCCTGCACCTGCGAATCTGGATCCTCGCATTCGCCCTGCTCTTGTTGGCCGCCTGTGCGCCATTGCCTCGCGCTGGTACCAGCCTGCCTGCGGCTACAGACACCCTTCCGCCGGCCACAACCATCCCCACCAACACCACCCTGCCACCCACCACCAGCCTGCCACTCATCCAACCCACCTTAGCTGGTCTACCCACCTGCATCCACGGTCCGACCGAAAGTGGACTGGTCGTCAAGGTCGTCGATGGTGATACCATCCGCGTCAATATCAACGGACAAGAATTTCCTGTGCGGTACATCGGCATGGACACTCCCGAAAGCACCCGCCAACACGAAGCCTTTGGCAAGGAGGCCGCCGCCCAAAACAAAGCCCTGGTTGCAAGCGCTCATGTGCGGCTCTACTCCGACACCTCCAACACCGACGCCTTCGGACGCCTGCTGCGCTACGTCTTCGTCGAAGATGTCTTTATCAACCTGGCGCTGGTCAACCTGGGCTATGCCGAAGCGATGGAATACCCCCCGGATACCGCCTGCGCCAGCCTGCTGGAAGAAGCCGAAACCAACGCCCGCGCACAGGGTCTTGGCATGTGGGCCGCCAACCTTTTACCCACCCCCACCGGCATCACCCAACCTGTGCGCATCACCGCGGTCAACAAACAGGCCGAATACGTCATTATCCACAATGATAGCAATGCTCCCATCGATCTAAAAGGCTGGAAGCTGGTCTCTGAGAAAGGCACCCAGGTCTGCGACCTGGGTGGCAGCTTGCCACCCGGCTCCGACCTGCAGATCTGGTCACAGGTCGGCCCTGGTTTCAGCTGCTACTTCCCCGGCCCCATCTGGAGCAACAGCGCTGTTGACCCGGCCGTCCTGTACAACCCCCAGGGCCAGGAAATCGACCGGCGCTGAGCAAGCACTTCCCATTACCTAATTCAACTGCCAGTAAACCAAAAGCCCGCCGCTCAATGGCGGGCTTTTTACACATTAATCCAGCCACGCCCCCTTATAGATTATGGTTCTCTGGGAAATAAAACATCTAAAGGTTGGCATTCAAGCCCGTTTTTGACAATCAAGTGGTTTTTTGTCCCATTCGAGTGATGGGACTACTTCGTAGATAGAGCAACTTAAATATCACGCTCGCCCCCACACGCCGTGTCACCCAAATACCCAAGAACGGGATATTTGGGTGACGGGAAACCTATTTACATCACATAAGCAGCCCTGATACTTCATTTGAGCGGGGCAGCAAGCCCGGCGCAACTACTCAGCTGCAATGCTGACCAACACAGCCCGCACCACCCGGCGGTAGGTGTATGCATCCGTCAGGAAGTCATAATTCTGACAGGTAATCAATGTGAGATAGGAATAATCCGGCAGATGTGCAAGCGCGTAGTTGGTCGCACCCGATGAAACCTGGCGCGAATCGCGCACTTCATAGGTGTATTTAGCACCGTACATGTGCACAACGATCTGCTCTCCATACACCAGATTCTTCAAGTTAGCAAAGGGACCTGGCAGGCCGTTGGCATTGGTGACATGGGCTGTGATGACCGAGTTGCCAACCCAGGTCGGGAAGGCTGTGCCTGCCAACCAACCAGCGGAACTACCCAGCCAACTAACATCCCATTGATCATTCAACTGCGGCACGCCGACGATGCTGACCAGCAGCTTTTGCGAGGGGATATCCAACCACAGACCGCTCAATTTGGTATAAGCCGCCCCATTGGCTTGAGCTGGCAGCACAGTGACCCGGTTGGGCGCAAAGCCAGTTTTCGGCAAAGATTTAACACTGCCTTTGGTGACCGCAAAATTAAAGGTGATATCCACCCCATTATTGAGGGTATTACCGTGAAGGTCAACGATGGAGGTGGTGCCGCAAATGAAGAGGCGATAATTACCAGCAGGAAGCGCTTCTGCTAATGTGACTGTCGCAATGCGATTGGCGTAAGACACCCTTGCCCCGCTCACCTTGCTATCGTCCGTCTTGACGCCCACCAGGCACGAGATCGTATCCACAACTTGATTGACACCCTTCTCAATCAGCAAAAAGTTGGCTGGATTGGTCACATCGTCGCTGTCCGTGTCTCCCTCTGGGTTGTAGACATCCTCACTAAACGAAACCGTGAATATTGTTGGCCCCGAACCGGTGTAATTGGACTTCAAGCTGATCGTTGAGACTGCTGGTGGAATATGATCAGTGATATCAACGCTAAAATCGAAGCTGAAATCCGTTCCATTCTCAAGGGGATTACCAGCAAGGTCAACTATAGAGGTGGTGCCGCAGACGAATAGTCGATAAGCTCCCACCGGGAGCGGGGCTGCTAAGGTGACTGTCGCAGTCGGATTGGCGTAAGACACGCTTGACCCGCTCACCTTGCTATCATCCACTTTGACACCGCCCAGGCACGAGAGCGTATCCACAACTTTATTAGCGCCCTTGTTGATCAGCAAAAAGTTGGCGGGATTGGTCACATCATCGCTGCCGGTGTTACCCGCAGGGTTGTTGACATCCTCGCTGAACGTGACCGTGAATGTACTCGGTCCCGTCAATGTGTAATTAGGCTGTAAGCTGTGCGCTGAGACGGTTGGTGAAGCGCCATCATACTTCCACAACTCTGCCCCGGTGATTCCGTCTTCGGCGCTGAAATAGAGCGCGCCATTGAACTCGGTCATACCGCCAGGGTATGAACCGTCAGATCCGGTTACCGTGTCTGCCACAAGCATAGCGCTGGTACCAGCGTACTTCCACATCTCTGTCCCGGTGGTTGGATCTTCGGCTGAGAAATAAAGCGCGCCGTTATACACTGTGAGAAATTCAGGGCTTGAATCGTTTGACCCGACAACGATGTCTGCCGCCAACGATGCGCTGCTGCCATCGTACTTCCACAGTTCTTTTCCAGCAACGTCAGTCCTGTCATTAGCTGAGAAATAAAGCGCGCCATTGTACACGGCCAGGCTCGAAGGGAACGAAGAATCGCCTGAAACACTGGCGATATCCGCCGCCAACGATGCACTGCTGCCATCGTACTTCCACAGCTCTGTGCCTTTGCCATCGCCGCCGTCGGCTCTGAAATAGAGCTCATTGTCGTACACCGCAAGGTACTCAGGCCAAGATCCAGTTGACCCACTGACGATATCTATCGCCAGCGAAGCGCCGGTGCCGTCGTACTTCCACAGCTCCAACCCGCTGATTCCATCATTCGCTGCGAAATAGAGCAAACCGTCGTAAACAGCCAGGTAGGAAGGACTTGAATCATTTAACCCGCTGTTTATATCCACCGCCAGCGAAGCAGCAGTACCATCGTACTTCCACAGCTCCACCCCGTTGACTCCGTCATCGGCTCTGAAAAAGAGTTTGCCGTCGTAGACAGTCATGTAAGAAGGGTTTGAGCCGTTAGTCCCAACCGTATTAATATTCTCCACCATCGAAACGCTGGTGCCATCGTACTTCCACAATTCTGTCCCATTGGTTACATCATAGGCTGAGAAATAGAGCTCCCCGTTGTAAACCGCCAGATGTCCAGGACTTGAACCATCCGCCCCAGGGATGATATCCGCCACTTGCTCAAATGCGCTGGCCGCCTTCACAACCTGCGCAGTGACTGCCACCACCAGCAGGATAATCAAGACGTTGAACACCCGCCTCAAGCTCAAATTGGTAAATCTGGATAAATTTTTAACCTGCATGGGTTCTCCTTCTCGAGACCAAAAAGCAAAAGGGTTGATTAAATAGAATAGCGCTTCCCGAAAGCGTGGAGTATGTCATGAAACGCCTGATCTGTCTTTGGACTTTTGCCCACGAGAAAGCACAAAAAAAGTCAGGATGCCCCTGACTTTTTTTGTGCTTCACTAGCAAGGCAATCTGACTGGCTGGGGATTGATTAATCGGGTTTAACGGGGCTGGATCTACGGTTGGGCGCCAACCCAATCTTGATTGCGTGCGCAACCAGTTCAGTCCGGTTGGGCATCTTTAACATGGTCTGGATGCGATCGCTATGATACTTGATGGCTGACTCGCTCAAATTCAGCTCAGCCGCAATTTCCTTGTAGATCTTGCCCTGGGCGAGAAGCACCAGCATTTCTATCTGCTGCTGAGACAGACCGGCTTCCCGAAGCGTCTGGGCAACCTGCTCCCCCGAGCTATTTCCCAATTCCTTTGCGCTTAAGCGCCGGGCCAGTTGATTGGCCAGACCAGGCGCAAAATGTGTCTCACCTCGCCGAATGGATAGCAAGGCCTGGAAAATCTCTCCACTTGATTGATTCTTGAGCAGAAACCCCTCTGCGCCAAAACGCATGGATTCAACCAGCGCCTCATCATCTGCCTGCACACTAAACATGACCACTTGCGAGGCCGGGGAGTTTTCTTTGATGGGTTGGATAATCTGCGGTCCGCTCGGATGCGGCAAATTTGCATCCAGCAGCACCATATCTGGGTTTAAGGCAGAAGCCAGGCTTAGCGCTTCGTCGCCATCCCGGGTTATACCAACGATATCCAGCCCGCGACTGGCCAGAAAATTCGCAAGCCCCTCTGCAAATAATGGGTGATCATCCACCACCAGCACCCTTACCCCCAACAAGTCGTGATGGAGACCTTTTTGTTGCAGGCGCGGAAATTTCAACAAAACCTGTGTGCCCTGCTGCAAAGCAGAACGAATCACCACCTCTGCGCCCGCCTGCTGGGCCAATTTTGGGATCATTTCCAGGCCCAAAGCGCCGCGATCTGAATGTTCTTCAAAACCAGCCCCATCATCCGAGACAACCACCCCCAGGGCATGCTCATCAACCGAAAAAATGATTTGAACCAGGCGGGCCTGGGCATGCTTGCGGGCATTTGCCAAAACTTCCTGAATGATGCGCAGCAAACCAAAATAACTTTCCTGAGATAAGACCGAATCAATCGATACATCCGGCAGGCTTAACCGCACCCGCAAACCAGTGATGGTTTCAAAATTCTCCAGGTAGTGCTTCAGCACGGTGCTAAAGCTGCGCACATCGGCAGACTGGGTATGCGTATCCAGGATAAATTGGCGCACATCCTGGCTGGCGCTCTGGGCGATCAGGCTGAGCGATTCGAGGTGCCCCAGGGCAGCGGTGTAACTGCCCTGCTCGATCTGATCCCGGATGGATTGGGTATTCAGAAAGACATAGCTCAGCACCTGCCCAAGATTATCGTGTAATTCCTGCGCCATGCGCTCGCGTTCTCCCGCGATGGCGGCACGCTGATAGACATCCTGAGCCTGCTTCAAGAGGGTGATATCGTGCAAAATAACAACCTGTCCGCTGGGAGCCAGGCGCGTATCATACAGAGGTGAAACTTCGACGGTGTAATGGCGCAGCGAACCGGAACTGACCAGGCTGATCTCAGGCCGGGGCTCGGCGCAGATGGGTTCACGCACCAGGAAAACGTTGAGAGCGGGTAGAACCTGGATGGCAGGCTGTCCGATCAGCTTTTTCCGCCCCTGGCTCAGGGTTTGCATGGCGGCTGGATTCATATATACCAGGCGATCCAGTTGATCCAGCACCAGGACGACATCCCCCATGCTTTCCACCACCTGGCGCAAAGCAATCGGCACCAGATCCAGGAGTCGAAAGCGGAAAATTCCCAGGGCAAAGAGCGCGCAGGTAATGCTGAACAAAATGGATGTCGGGTCCATTTGGAACGGCAGAAGTTTGAGCAGAAAGAGCACATTCCCAATCACGGGAATCAAAATAGAGAAAATCAATAAGATAATCTGGGGCCGGTAAAGGCTGATATTCTGCCAGGCTACCTGGATCAGGATGAACACGCTGGAAATAATCAACAGGTAGGAATAACCGGCCACACACACCCAAAAATACCAGCCAAAGCTAACCTGCAGAAATGGGCTGTCAGGCGACATGACCATTTTCGCATACACCAGGTGATGCCAGTCATTGGTAAAAATCATCAACAATGAAATCAGCGGAATGATGAAAAGCGCAAGGATACTTTTCCGGTTAAACCATCCATC
>CAIVSQ010000386.1 GCA_903908605.1 uncultured Anaerolineae bacterium | reverse complement strand
GTTATAACCGAATGGCATCTCAGCCTCCTTTTTTGGTAAATACAATTATACGAGTGCAAGGTAGAATTGGCAAACCCAGAATTCCGAATCCGACAAAGAATTTTTCACTCATGAATATTTCTGACAAAAAAAGCCCAATTCCATAGGTGTGGAGTTGGGCTTTTCGATCTAATCACGAAGAGAAACCTAGGCCGGGGTCATTTCTTTGATTCCAAAGGGAAATTCATACTCGGCCATTTTTTGCATGAACGGTTCAGGTGGGAAGGCCTCTGGGCCAAGTACTCCGCTGCCTTGCCACTGGCCATGCTCAATCAGATCCATGGCGATCACTGCCGAAAATGCCGTCTGGGCAACCACGGCCTGGCAACCCCAACGTTTCATACAGGCTTCATTGTCGGCTACCTGGTAAATATACACTTCACGCGGCTTGCCGTTCCTGGTGCCTTTTACCCAGGTTCCTGCGCAGGTTTTGCCGTGCATATTGTTTCCAAGGTGAGCCGGGTCTGGCAGGCAGGCTGCCACCACATCACGCGGGGCTACCTGCACACCTTTTACATTAATTTTTTCCTTGTTATCCAAACCGAGCATATGCAAGGTTTTTAGTACACTGATAAATTGATCGCCCAAGCCATATTTAAAGGTGGCACGTTTACATTTTATCCAGCGCGGCATCAGCAAGACCTCTTCGTGCTCCACATTCACCACTTCTACCTTGCCAATCCCCTCGGGGAACTCAAACACCTCGGGTTCTGAAAAAGGCGCGGTGGTGAACCATTGCCGGTCTTTTTCCCAAATCACAGGCGGGTTCAAGCACTCTTCAATGGTCGTCCAAATGGAAAAATTGGGGGCGAAGTCGTAACCACTGATTTCAATATTGGCTCCATCGCGAATACCCAGTTCTTCAATTTCATCAAACAGGTAATCTTGGGCGTAGCGGGCAAATACATCCGCCATACCTGGTTCCACGCCGATCCCAACCAATGCGAGCTTGCCCTTTTGTTCCCATTCGCCGGCTTTGGCAAACTGGTAATCACCCAGTTTTATCCCGCATTTGTTAAAAGGATCATCCTTATGTGGGCTGGAGAGGGTCATTGCCATATCAAAATAGGTTGCGCCGACATTATAGGCTGCGTCAAATATCTTTTCGTTAAACACCGGGTCGACTGCATTCATAACCAAGTCTACCTGGTACTTACGCGCCAGTTCCTCGATCATTTCCTGCCGATTGGCATCCAAAAATTCCACCGGGAAACGGCGTACATCCCCCAACTTGGCCTGGATTTCTTCCGCACGCTTCTGGTTGTAATCGGCTAATACTACCTGTTCAATCCAGGCACGTTCACTGGCCATCACCGCAATTGCTTCACCCACACCACCAACGCCGACCAATAACACCTTCATGCCATCTCTCCTCTTGAAAATCGTAAGAATGTAAGAATTCCAACCGACGGATAGAAAATTAGTAATACACTTCTTTTTCAATTTTCAGATGCACATACGTCTCTGACTCACGCACCCCATCCACCCGGTATAACTTTTCAGTCAAGAAACGCAACAGGTCAGCATGATCACGGCAGACCACCTCTGCAATAATGTCATAGCGCCCACTGACTACAATCAGATAGATCACTTCTTCAAACTCGGCCACCTTTTTGGCGACCGAAAGCATCTTTTCACCTTCTGTACGAATACCGATCATGGTCATGGTGGTATAGCCCATACGCAGCGGGTTTGTGATCGCCACCACGCGGATCAGTCCCACCTTCACCATGCGGTTATAACGCATGCGGATCATGCCAGGCGATACCTTCAACTGCTGGGCAATTTGAGCAAAAGCCACACGCCCGTCCTGCCGCATGGCATCGATGATAAACCGGTCTATATCATCAATTGAATCCGTGTATTCTGTGCGTATAATGTTTTCCATACACT
>CAIVSQ010000385.1 GCA_903908605.1 uncultured Anaerolineae bacterium | reverse complement strand
TGTCTTCTGGAGGAACCTGCAGTTATATTGCAAATCAGCTACTCCTGACTGGCATACTGCCAGCGAGTGATGCTTTGGAGATCACAGCCCGAGCGCCTACAATTTTTCAGTATGCGCAGGCCAGGGGATATAAAAATTATTACCTGGATGCTCAAACAGATTATCTTTGGAATGGTCTTACAACTCATGATATCCAGAGTATTCAATGGATCAATACAAAGAATCTAAGCGCAACACCATCCGCAGACCTGAATGCTGCCAATTTCATTCGCAGTGTTGTCACAAATTCCAGTGGAAATTTCATTGTACTAAATAAACGGGGTGTGCATTTTATGTACGAAAACGCCTACCCGCCTGAATGGAACCTATGGGGGCCGCTTCCGCCGCGACAAAAATATCGCCAGTATCCAGGTTTGGTTACCAATCCTTATGACAATGGTATTCGTTACAACGTTGACGAATTTTTTAGGACTTTGCTGCCCGATAATAGTAGTTTGAAAAACACGATTTATATTTATACCTCTGATCATGCTCAAACCCTTTTTGAAGATGGGGTCACCTGGTTACATTGCAATGACACCCACAAGGAAGCAGCGGTGCCATTTATGATCATTGGAAGGCTTGTTAATCCATTGGATCTCAAATTTCCTGCCGCACATTTCAATATTTTGCCGACCATTCTTGACCTTATGGATATTCCTGCCACTTCGCTGTCGTTTACGTACCAATCTTCGCTGCTTGATCTGGATAAAAAGAGACATGAGCGGATATTTCTGGATGGGGCGATGAAGGTTGTTAATTTTGACCCATAACAACGAGTTTTTGACCGAGGATTGTCTCAGCAACCGTGCTGTACCTGTGCAAAGTGTCATTTAAGAATGGTCTCGACTTTTCGCCGCTATAATGTCATTATGAATGATCGACCAACCCTGTTGCTGGCAGATGATGACCCGACGATTACGAACAGCCTGGTGCCGTTTTTTGAGCGGGCCGGGTTTCATGTTTTAACTGCCTCGAACGGAGCGGATGCGCTGGAGAAGGCCCAGACGCTGCGCCCGGACCTGGTGGTGCTGGATGTGCTGATGCCGCGCATGGATGGGCGCGAGGTGCTGCGGCGGCTGCGGCGGGCGGGCTTGCAGACAACCACCATCCTGTTGACCCAGGTGGGGGATGCGATTGAGCGGGCCCTGGCGCTGGAGGAGGGCGCGGATGATTACCTGAACAAGCCATTTGAGTCGCATGAGCTGCTGGCGCGCATCCGCGCGGTGCTGCGGCGCTCGCAAAATGGCCAGCCAGCCCTGGCCACAGCCTGGCGGCTGAGTGCACATGACCTGACGATTGACAGGCGGGCGCGGCGGGCCACGCTGGGCGGGAAGGCGCTTGACCTGGGGCCGAAATCTTTTGCTGTACTGGAATACCTGATGACCCACCCGGACGAGGTTTGCACCCGTGAGCGGCTGCTGCAGCTGGTGTGGGGGTGGGAATACCCGGCCGGTACACGCACGGTGGACACACGCATGTTTGAACTGCGCAAGGCGCTTGGGGATGACCCAAATGCGCCCAAGTACATTGAAACCCAGGCCGGTGAAGGCTATATTTTCATCGCCCCGGTCAGGATGCTGCCATGAAGCGCCTGGCAGGTCTGCCGAGCCTGCTGCTTCTGCTGGTGGGGGCGGCCAGCTGGATCCTGATACCGCTGTTTTGGCAGCCTGAGCCTGTCCTTGTGCTGCGGGTTGGGCTGGGGGCGGGGGTTTTCGCGCTGCTGCTGGTGCTGGCGCTGCTGTGGCAGGCTGGGCTGGCATTGGCGGAGTGGGCGGCAGAGCGCGCGGTGCAACAGGTGACGCGTGAACGGGATGAGGCCTACCGGCGGTTTCTACGCAGGCTGGACCACGAATTGAAGAACCCGCTGACGGGTTTGCAGGCCGCCATGACTAACCTGCGCGAGTCGGGCAGCCCGGAGGATACGCGTGCGGCGGTGGATAATGCCAGCCAGGCGGCTGGTCGACTTGGACGCATCTTGCGCGATCTACGCAAGCTGGCCGAGCTGGATGCATCGATGTTGGAGCAGCGTCCGCTGGATGTTGGCGAACTGGTGACGGATATGGTGGCGGCGGCGGGCAGCCTGCCGCAGTATCAGGGGCGGATCATCAACCTGTTGGTTTCGCGGGTGCCAGCCCTGCCAGCCGTGACAGGCGATGTGGATATGCTTGGCCTGGCCATTTACAACCTGCTGGATAATGCGCTCAAGTACAGCCGGCCCGGCGATGCCGTGGAAGTGCGTGTGCGTGAAGACGGGCACGGCTTGTTTATCGAGGTGGCGGATGGGGGCGTGGGAGTGCCGTTGGCGGATCAGGCGCGCATCTTTGAGGATCTTTACCGCGGTGATAACGCGCGGGAGGTGGAAGGCAGTGGCTTGGGGTTGGCGTTGGCGCGCAGGGTTGTGCAACTGCATGGGGGTGAAATTTCATTGCGCAGTGATGTGGCCCAGGGGCGCGGAACGGTCTTCACTATCCGCCTGCCGGTGGCTTGAGGCGGGGGGCGGGGTGGCATGTCACCAAACTGTGACAGGTGCCTGACAAGCGGGTGACACCCAGGTTGTATAAATTGGGTATCACAAAAAAGGAGATTTTCCCCATGAAAAAAAAGTTAGTCATCACACTGGTTGTCATTGTCCTCTTGCTTGGCCTGGGATTGTTTGTGCCGCACAGCCCGTTCAGCCTGGCGGTGGAAACCACACCGCAAGCGGCTGCCCTGACGGTTGAACCGACCAATGATTCTTTGCCTTCACAGATTTCGTTTGGCGGCATTTCGTTTGAGCTGCCCTCCGGGATGGGAATTGCCCAGGGTGTGAACATGCCGCCCGTCGAGGGACCGCTGCAACCCTCCCCCGCTTTTATAGAGTTCGCACTGCAAGGCTTCCCGTTCCCCGACCCGAATGGCCTGTACCAGCCGCGTGTGCGGGTATACCCGGCGGCGGAATATGCGGCCATCAGCCCGTGGGCGGCCGAAAGCATCAGGCGTTTGGCCTATTTGCTGGATAATCCCTCGGTCGTGTTGGAAAATGACAACCTGCCAAATGTAGCCTACAAGGGAAGCGCCGAGCAATTGTACGCCACGCAGGCGAAACGGCTGTCTTTTGTGGATGTGCAGGGTGTGCGCATGATTTCGGCCTATGCCCAGTACCCAATGGCCATCGGCCGGCACAGCAGCTTTTATCACTTTGAAGGTCTGACCACCGACAGGTAGAGCTACGTGGTGGTGGAAATGCCGGTTGACTTGCCGGTTTACTCGGATGAGAGCAACCCGGGCGAATTTGGGATCACCTATCCGGCAGACCGGCTGGTGCCGGCTGAGATGGTGGCCTATTACCAGGCGGTCACCGAACTGCTCAACACGTATGAACAGGGTAGCTTTAACCCTGTACTGGATGTAGTGGATGGAATTGTGAAATCGATGCGCGTAGTAAAATAGCCACAACGTGAAAAAGTTATTCAACACCGCAACCTGTTTGGGCTGCGGTGTTTTTTGTGCGCCCAGCATGGGCATTGACTAGAAAGTGAAAGACTTTTGTGGAGGCTGATTGCGCTAACCACTAGCGGAAGGCAAGGGCGCTGTCGCGAGGCAGGGTCTGGAGGAAGCCGGAAGCAAACCTGCGACTTGAGGAACACGAACCAAATATGAGGCTGTATCCGTCGGGCGAGTTGGCAAGAGACAACAAAGCCCAGAGCAATCAAGGGCTGATGCAGTAAATCTGGCAAGTGCGCAGGGAAAGCCAATGTTCTTACCTGGGGAGACCTGTCATCAAGCTGCAAAGCAATTCTGTTCGTGAGGGCAGATTGAGATGGCAGGAGTCAGCCGAGGCCATAGTACCGGAGATTATAATCGGGAAGGGCTGAACAATGAGAAGGATGAGTACGATGAACAGTTCGTGGGATGAACCCGGAAGACAGAAACTCTCGGATAGAGAGACTACTGAGCATGCGAAACAGGTGAAGCCTGTGGGACTTGGGCAGAGCGTCGAGCCGTCCCCGGCACAAAACAGCGGAAAATCTGATGCAGGGACGTGGGAAGCAGTGTTTGGACGAGAGAACATGCTGAAGGCGTTAAAGCGAGTAGAGAGCAACAAAGGAGCAGCAGGGATAGATGGAATGAAAGTGGAAGAACTGCGCAGCCACCTAAAAGCGCACTGGCTGGAAGTGCGTGAAACTCTCGAAAACGGGAAGTATCGACCGAGCCCTGTTAGGCGGGTAGAAATACCGAAGCCAGATGGCGGGGTAAGGATGTTGGGAATACCAACAGTGCAAGACCGGCTAATACAGCAAGCCATAGCGCAGGTGTTGGTACCGATGTTTGAAGGTGAGTTTTCACCGCAAAGTTACGGGTTTCGACCCGGACGGAGTGCGCATCAAGCCGTGCAGAAATCCCAGGAGTACATCCGAGAAGGCTACGACTGGGTGGTGGACATAGACCTGGAGAAGTTCTTTGACCGGGTAAACCATGACATGCTAATGGCGCGAGTGGCGCGAGTGGTGAAAGACAAGCGGGTGCTGAAGCTAATCCGGAGTTATCTGGAAAGTGGCGTGATGGTCAATGGGGTAGTGATGGAGACAGAAGAAGGGACACCTCAGGGTGGGCCGTTGTCGCCGTTACTCTCGAATATCATGCTGAATGACCTGGATAAGGAACTGGAAAAACGAGGGCACAAGTTTGTGCGCTACGCGGACGATTGCAATATCTACGTGAAAACGCAACGCGCTGGAGAACGGGTACTGGAAAGCGTGAAGGAGTATCTGGAAAAGAAGCTAAAGCTGAAAGTGAACCCGAAGAAAAGCAAAGTGGAACGCGCTTCGCGGGTGAAATTTCTGGGATACAGTTTCTACAAACGTAACGGGGAAACATTGCTCCGCATCGCGAACCGGACAAAGGAACGCTTTATGGAGAAGTTACGCCACCTGACCAAGCGTACCCGGTCAGGCAAGCTGGAGGACATCGTGAAAAGTGTGAACCAGTATGTAATCGGCTGGATAGGCTACTACCGGCTGGCGACTACGCCGAGCGTGTACAAGGAACTGGACGCATGGATAAGGCGAAGGCTGAGACAGATGGTCTGGAAACGCTGGAAACGGGGCACAACGCGTTATCAAGAGCTACGGAAACTTGGAGTACCCAAAGAACGAGCCGCACTTGGAGCAGTTGGGAAAAGCCCGTGGCGCATGTCCCGAACGCCTGTGGTAAACGAAGCCCTGAGCAACGCATTTTGGCGTCGCACAGGGCTTGAGAGCATTGAAAAACGATACTTCGTACTGCATTATTCTTGTTGAACCGCCGGATGCGGACCCGCATGTCCGGTGGT
>CAIVSQ010000384.1 GCA_903908605.1 uncultured Anaerolineae bacterium | reverse complement strand
ATTAGCGGCATCACGCAGCGTAAAGTCGAGCATGAGGCGTGGCGTTTTCGTCACCGTTCCTTCTCGATTCGCCCAGGATGGCCCTTGGTAGAAGTGGGGCGAGTATGTTTGGCAGAGAGATGAGGTGCGGAGGCCACTTGACGCCTACTTCCGGTGGTAGTTCGGTCGGAGTCATCGGGGCGAATTCGTGCGGATACCGGGTCCTCTTGCTTGACGGCGTTACATTGTCGGCGCGATCAGCGTTATTGTTGCTGGGCCAAGCGCTCAAGAATGTCGTTGGGACAAGCCCGTTGGCCACCAACACGTCACGTGCCAGTGCGAACCGACTGTCTCGGCAGCAGGTGTCGATATCCAGGGCAGCAAAGCAGGCTACGCATTGACCGTATGAAGCCCGTCATTCTTGTGTTTGCCCGTTACTACCTGCCTGGTTTTCTAGCTGGCGGACCGATTCGAAGTATCGTCAATTTGGTTGAACAGTTGCACCCTGATTTTGAGTTTCACATTGTCACCTTGGATCGTGATCTGGGAACCGATTGTCCCTACCCTGATATCCAGACCGAGTGTTGGACGAAAGTCGGCAAAGCCTTTGTTTATTATGCTTCGCCAAGTCGCCTAGGAATGCGTGATATCGCGGCCATCATTCAGAGTACTCCCCACGACTTGATCTATCTAAATAGCTTCTTTGATCCCCGCTTCACTCAACTGGTGATAATAAATAGCCTCTTGAAGCGGCTATCTGGGCGACCAATCGTGCTAGCTCCCCGTGGTGAATTTTCCGTCGGCGCACTGAAACTAAAGTGGTGGAAAAAGAAAATATTTATTCAACTGGTCAATCATTTTGACTTATATCGTTCGTTGACATGGCAGGCATCTAGCGCTCATGAGGCTGAAGACATTCGGCGAGCAATAACCAGTGTGAGAGAGCGTTCGAGTAAACTAGTGGTAAGCGGTAATATCACGGTGGCACCAGATTTGACCGGTGGTCAAGCTGAAGCCAGTTGTGCACGCCCTTCTTTTTATGAGATTGGTCCGAATTTTCCCTTGCGCGTATGTTTTTTGTCACGAATCAGTCCAAAAAAGAACTTAGAATTTGCACTACGCGCGATGTCGTTAGTATGCGTCCCGGCGCGTTTCGTGATTTATGGGCCGATTGAAGATGCGACCTATTGGGCAACCTGTCAGGCGCTTATTGGGAAAATGCCATCCAATGTCGAAGTAGTGCACGCTGGTGCAATTGAATATCAGCTGGTCTTGACCGCGCTGGCGCATCATGAAGTGTTTCTATTCCCGACCTGCGGCGAGAACTATGGTCACGTTATCCATGAGGCACTGCGCGCAGGTCTGCTGTTGCTTATTAGTGACCAGACGCCTTGGAAACAACTGGAGCTAAAAGGCGTGGGTTGGGACCTACCACTGGGCAAGCCAGAAGCATTTGCTCGCCGGATCGAGGAGGTTGCCGGATGGTCAGTTGCAATGCGACAACAGGCTGTGGAGCGCGCACATGCCCTCGCGAATCAAGTCGGGGCGAATCCTGAAACTCTTGAAGCCAATCGGAAAATGTTTAGAGCCGCAATAATAGATTATAAAGCCCCATGATTTATTGGCGTAATAAGCAGAACATCCTGTCGCAGGCACAAGTGCAGGCTTTCTATCACGATAACTTTGTTGACAGCCAAGTAAGAGACTTTCTCAAGCTCCACAGGTCCTTGGAGTTGCTGCTGCCAGGTAAAATCATTGATGTCGGCGGCGGCTGCGGATTTTTCGCAAAAGCACTCGAAGGCCTAACTGATTTTAAAGTGCGAGTTATCGATATGGACAGGCAATCTATTGAAAATTGCACTAACCTAGGGATTGAGGCTGCATATGGTGATGCGCTTAACCCGCAGTTAATAGGTGATGAAAAAATAGTTTGCTTCAATCTGATTCTTCATCACTTGATAGGTAAAACCGAAAGCGATACTCGTGTAATGCAGAAGCGTGCACTATCTGTTTGGGGGGGGCGTTGTGACGCAATATTTGTCAATGAATATATCTATGAGTCATTTATATTTAACGATATCTCCGGTTGGATGATATATCAAGTCACCATTAGTAAGTTTTTATCGCAATTGGGACGT
>CAIVSQ010000383.1 GCA_903908605.1 uncultured Anaerolineae bacterium | reverse complement strand
TGCACCTCGCGGGTGTGGCGATCTGCTCGTCCGTCATCGCTGGCATAATGCCCGGATGCGATGCAAAGTGATTCAGTGCGAAGAGCAGATCGCCACGCTGCCACCCTACAAGAGCCAGGGCCTACCTCGGAGTACAAGTGCGGCAGCTCGCGCATCGTCCCAGCTCCATCGGGAATGACAGCAAAGGGGGTAGGCGCGAACCCGCGCTCTTGCACCTCGCGGGTGTGGCGATCTGCTCGTCGGTCATTGCTGGCATACCGCCCGTGGGCGATGCACAGTGATTCAGCGCGAAGAGCAGTTCGCGATGACAAGGGCGAGAGCACCAATCCTGGCACCAGCAGAACTTGTTCTATTGTAGAATATATGTTCTATAATTACAAGCCATACAACCTTAACAAAACACATTTGTTAAGGTTGTATGGTCAACGCAAACCCTGGCGGGCGCGCCAACCCTCGGCCAGCAGGTTTTCAAGGTACAGCACAGCCTGGGCCAGGCTGTCGGCCGGGTCGTTAAGACGCGCAGCCGGGAAGGCATACAGCAGCTGCTCAAAATCGAACAACCAGGGCACGCTTTCGTGCGGCTCGGGCAGCAGCACACAGCCGCGTTCGCACCACAGGCTGGCCTGGCGGGCCCGGGCCTGCTTGCCAACCTGACCAGGCTGAAAGGCCACCAGCAGCGCGGCGATTTCGGGTGGGGCGCCCTGGGCCAGGGTTTGCAGGGCGCTGATTCCGCTGGCCTTATCCTCAATCAGGATGCCACGCAGCAGGCCATCCCCCATCCAGCGCTCAGCCTCGTCCTGGATGGCGGCCGCCAGCTGCGGAAACTGCAATCGCTGCCAGCCAGCGTACCTGAGGCGCACACGCTGATCGGCCAGCAGCTCCCAAACGGTCAGGGCGCTGCTATCGTGCTGCTCGCCGTCCTTCAGGGCGGTATCCCACGAGAGCCAGCGCGCCACCACCTGGGCCGGTTCACCCGGGGGGTAACGGTTGCAGCCGCGCCACCAATCGGCCAGGTAAATGGCGCCACCGGGCGGGGACGGGCGCTGGTCGTGCTGACCGGAATACCCGCGCAGGCCCAGGTCCACCCGCGCGGCCTCATTTTCGCGCGGGCCAAAGCGCGCCGGCCAAAGCAGCTCACCCGGCTGACTGCGCGGATCGACCAGCCCACGCAGGGGTAAAAACAGGCGCGGGGCATACTCGGTCGGCAGACACAGGTGCACATAGCCGGCCTCACGCTTCTCAAGCAGGTGACCCGAAAGGTCGTTTTCATGCAGACGCTGCATAATAATCACCCGCCGGGCGGCGCGCGGGTCATTGGCGCGCGTGCTGAGGGTCGAATCGTAGATCTCGTTGACGCGCTCGCGCTGGTGTGGATTGTCGGCATCCTGGGCCTTGAGCGGATCATCCACAACCAGCACATCGGCGCCCTCGCCGGTGACAGCGCTGTTAAAGCTGAACGCCAGCCGGTAACCCCCACGGTTGTTCTCATAGCGGCTCTTCAGGTTCTGGTCGCCTGAGAGCTTAAAAGCCCCGCCAAACCGGCGCCGGTACCAATCACTCTGCAAAATGCGGCGGCTCTTGAGCGCATCACGCACGGCCAGGGGGGTGGCATAAGACCCGGTCAGCCAGCGCAGTTCAGGGTGGGTAATCCAGCTCCAGGTGGGCCAGAAGACCGAGACCAGCAGGCTCTTCATGTGCCGCGGTGGAATGTTGATCACCAGGTTGTGAATCTCCAGGTCACTGACGGCCTGCAAGTATTCACAGATCAGCCCGATATGCCAGTTATCGCAAAAAGGCACGCCTGGTTCCGCCAGCGGCCAGGCGGCGCGCACATAGGCGTGCAGCTGGTGGGCACACTGCCAGCTTTCGGCCGCCTGCAGGGCCGGGGCAGCCAGACCTGCAGGACGCAGCGCCGGTATCTTGAGCGCTTTCATGCGTCAAACCCGGGCAGCGAGGGCTGGTGCTGGGGCAGCAGCTGCCCGGCTTCCTCGGCCTGGCCAGGGGTAGCCTTTTGCAGCAGTTCCACCAGGGCGTGCATCTCCTCACGGCTCAAGAGCGAATAATCGGGGGCGGTCTCTTCAGGCGCGGTGGGGCTGATGCCTGGCAGGGTCGGGGCAACCCGTCCACCGGTTTCACTGGCCAGGTCATCCAGCAGGCCGCGCAGTTGAATGAAGATGCCGGTGTTAAAGCGCGGTACAGCCGGGCGGGCCGGCTCCAGGCTGCCCGGCTGCAAATCCTCCCGCCAGGCGGCCATGACCTGCTGATAATAGCTGAACAGGTCGGCATACAACAGCTTGAGATTATCCACCCGCTCGGCGGCCAGGGCCAGGCCGCTCTGCAAGCTCTGACGGTGACGTTCCTCCTCGCTGGCTTCGGCCACCTGGCGTTGAATATCGTCCCAGGCGGCGGCCCGGCCGGCCCAATCGTAGGTCACCGCCCAACGCCGCAGGGTGCGCAGGCTGCGGGTGGGCGCGCGGACAGCGGAACAGTAACGTGTCAGCAGGCCCTCCAGGCTGCGGGCGGGACCAGCGCGCAGGTATTCACGCGCGGCAGCATTGGCGTGGCTGCTTTCAGAAAGACCATCCGAACCCAGGGCCAGCCCGGCCGGGTCCATGGCATGCCAGGCGGCCATCTCAGGCGCTCCTGGGGGCATACAAGCTGGGTGCTTCGTTTAAATATAGGCTCATTGATATCTCCACATGCTTTTATTTTCTTTATAGCGCGTTTTTCCGGCACGATAAAGTCAGGGGATGACCTGTCAATGGATGACCTGACAGTGGATGACCTGTCAATGGATTAACTGACAGCTCGCCTGGCATTCCCCCCTGCCCGGGCCTGCCAGGTTGGCACACACCTGCCATCCAATGTCCCAACCCACCACCGCCACCATTCAGCTCCAGGGCATAATCTACACGCAGCCAAGCGGAATTAAATGATCACAATCGCCTGGTTGGGTGCAGTACCAGGGGATAAAAAAGAGCGAGGTTTCCAGGCATTGACCTGGAAACCTCGCTCTCGCGCAGCGTACCTTCACTGTGCTAACGTGCTCTCTTCATTTAACATACGCGCTATACACCTACCCACGGCAGGGTCACCGTAAAGCTGCTGCCCTGGCCCGGGGCGCTCTGTACCTCAATGCTGCCGTCGTGCAGTTCCACCAACAGCCGCGAGAGGGCCAGGCCCATGCCAATGCCGTTGTACTTGCGCGACAGGCGCGAATCCAACTGCTGGAAGGGCTGGAACAGGCGCGGCAGGTCCTCAGAGCTAATACCAATGCCAGTATCCGATACGCACACCCGCACCACCCGGCCTTCAACATCGGGCGTGAGCAATAACTTAATGCGACCGCCCTCGGAGGTGAACTTGTTGGCGTTTTCCAACAGGCTGGTAATGACCTGGTGCAGGCGCTGTTCATCGCCGCGCACAAAGATGGTTTCGCGCGGTACCTCAACCACCACGCTCTGGTTTTTCTGGTCAAACAAAACATGCATCGACTGGACGCTCAGTTTGCAGATGGTGGTCAGCGAAATGTACACCCGGTGTACGCTGGCAGGGTCGCTCTGCAGGCGGGTGTAATCGAGAATGGTGTCAATGATCTGGTGCAGGCGCCGCCCACTCAATTCTATGTTCTGCATGGCCTGGATCTGGCGCTCGTTCATGTTTCCATAGATAAAATACTGCAGCGATTGTGCCAGCCCGATGATGCCCGTCAGCGGGGTGCGCAGCTCGTGGCTCATCATGGCGAGGAACTCATTGCGGGTATTGAGGGCTTTTTCCAGCCGGGCATTGGCGGATAGCAGCTCGGCGGTGCGTTCTTCCACACGCTGCTCCAGCCCGGCATGGGCCGCGCGCAGGGCATCTTCTGCTTGCCGGCGGGCAGTGATATCCATGTGGGTGCCAGACATGCGCAATGGCTTGCCATCACTGGATCGCTCATACACCCGGCCCCGGTCGTGGACCCAGACCAGGTGGCCATCCTTGTGGACCATGCGGCATTCACAATCGTAATAATCGAGTTTGCCTTTGAAGTGTCGCTTTAATAGCTGGTTCGATTGGCGCAAATCATCGGGGTGCACGCGCTCAATCCAGGTGTTTATGCCAACGGGTTGCAGCTCCTCGAGGGTATAGCCAAGCAGGTTGGCCCAGATCTCATTGAAAACCACCTCGCCGGTCGGAACAGTCCAATCCCAGGTACCAATTTGAGTGCCTTCAATGATCGTTTCGAGGCGCGCATGGGCCAGGCGCAGCGCTTCTTCGGCCTGCCGGCGCTGGGTGACATCACCAAAACTGCCAATCAGTGCCAGCGGCTGGCCCTCGGGTGAGCGCAGTACGGTAAAGCGGTCGTGGAACCAGCGGTAGCCGCCCTGCCTGTGCATAAAGCGATATTCAACCTGGTAGGTGGCACCTGGCAGACCGGCAATCGCCGCGCCCACCACCCGCTGCACCTCAGCCAGATCGTCGGGGTGCATTAATTCGACCACCTCGGCCAGCGGCATAAGCAAAAGTTCCTCGGCCGGCATACCTGAGATGCGTTCAAAGACCGGGCTTAAATATTCATAGGCATTGGTGCGCAGATCGCGTTTATAAGAGGCGTCCAGCGAGTTCTCCAACACTTCGCGCAGGCGCAGTTCGCTTTCGCGCAAGGCAGCATCGGCGCGTTTGCGTTCCAACAGCTCCTGCTCAAGGGTCACCAGCAGGTGGGCATTGCCCAATGCCACTGCCGCGTGGTTGGCAAACAGGTTGAGAATATCCATATCTTCCGGGTCGAAACGCGGCGCGCCGGCATCGCGCATCACTTCCAACACGCCGACCACAACACCCTGCAAATGCATCGGCGCACCCATCACCGCCGAAAAAACTTGCTCATGGTCATAGATCTTTGCCCGCCCAGGCCAGCTGCTGTAATCATCCACCACCAGGGCCTTACCCGTTTGAGCCACCTTGCCGGCAACACCATCGCCAAAGGATATGTAAGTACCAGCGAAATCCCGGACGGTTTTGTAACTGGTCACACATTCCAGCGTGCGCTGCGCATCATTCAAACTGTAATAAGCGCTGCTATTGGCTTGCAGCAAATCAGCCGCGCGCTCCAGGATCAGGGTGGAAAGGTGTGCTAGCGGGCGCGGCGATGAGATATTCAACACAGCCGCCTCCAGCTTGTGCAGTGAAGCGGCATGCCGGGCCAGCGCTGCCTCGGCCTGTCGTATCTCGGTCATATCGGTAATGACCGCCACTGTGCCTACCACCTTATCGCCTTTCATCCGCGGCGAGCCGGTCACCAGCACAGGTGCCACGCTGCCATCACGGCGCAGCAGGGTGGATTCATAGGTGGATATCAGACCCTGGTTGCGCTGACCATAGGCCATTTCGAGCGAATCAAGCGCACCGGTGGAGGTGACCTCACGCGGGGTCTTGCCAATCAGGTCTTCCTGTGAGTAACCAAACAGTCGTGCATAGGCCGGGTTGACAAATTCAAACTGGCGGTCTTCATTTGTAATCGTCAGGCCCTGGCCCATGGTATTGATGACATGGCTGAGCAGGTCACTCTGTTCCTGCAGCAGGCGGGTCTGCTGCAGACGCGCGCTCACCTCGCGGGCCGAAAGCAGCACGCAGGGCTGGCCTTCCAACTCCATCCGGCGCAGCGCAATCAACACATCACCGCTGTAGCCAGCAGCGGTTTTGTAACCCAGCACCAGGTCATCGAGAGCAGGTTGTGAGACCAACTGCCCAATCAGGCGATCATATTCTGGCTGTTGCTGCCAGATCTGCAGGTCGGCCAGGCTGCGCCCGACCACCGTGGAGAGCTCCAACCCAAAGCAGGTGCAGAAAGCCGGGTTGGCCAGCAACACACGTCCATTCACCAGACTGATAATAGCAATGCTATCAGGATGGTGCCAATATACTTGTTCGCAGGTTTTTATGGTCAAGTTGTCCGCTGCCACCTCAACAGATGTGGAGCGATTGTTTTTTGGAGCCGACATTAATTCACCTCGTGCTCACATGAATACCTGATGAAGGTGCCAGCACCTGCACCAGAATCAATTCCCGGTATACCCCTTACCGGAAGATAAAGGCCATCTTTATATATCAGGGATATCTGTAATACGCATTAATTTTACCTAATTATTGAATTTTAATCCTAAATTGCCGCTGCAAAGTGACAATTTAGTGACAAGATTTTTATTTTGTTACATGATGACGTTTTTTTTATGTCATTTTTATTGCCCACCACAGCCTCATTTTTGTATAATTATTCTTAATTCTCATGCATTCTAGAAATTGA
>CAIVSQ010000382.1 GCA_903908605.1 uncultured Anaerolineae bacterium | reverse complement strand
TAAGCCAAATGCTTCCCGGTCACCCTGTGAAGCTCGTGTCAATACTTCTTCGTCGCTGAGATCCATACCAGCCTCGCGGAAGGAATTTTCGGCGGGCTGTAGTTAATAAAACCCAGCCGAATGAAAAAGGTTACAGTGTTGCGAGTATATCATGCCTGTTTTGGGAGAGCAGTTTTTATTATCGGCCATTATGGCTGGGGTATAATGGCAGGCTCAATCTGTTTTGAGCAGCGATGGGCTTAATAAAATGTTGCCCGACTTCTATTGAGTTTTTGTCAGAAAATCGGTTGTGTTTTGCGAGTCATATAAAACAAATGTGCTATAATTTTTACATACTATTGTTATGAATTATCCCCGGTGTGGGCTGCCGGATCGAACTCCCAATTTCAGAGCAAACCTGTCTCTCCTCCATTCCTTTGAAGATAAGAAAAATCCTATGACTCAAAATGTTATTCGTGTCGTTGGCGCTCGCCAGCATAATTTAAAGAATATTACTGTTGAAATCCCGCGCGATAAATTTGTTGTGATTACCGGCTTATCAGGTTCGGGCAAATCGTCACTTGCTTTTGATACCATCTTTGCTGAAGGCCAGCGGCGTTATGTCGAATCGCTTTCGGCTTATGCGCGCCAGTTTATTGGGCAAATGGATAAGCCGGATGTCGATTACATTGACGGACTCTCTCCGGCAGTTTCGATCGATCAAAAGTCAACATCGCATAACCCTCGTTCCACGGTTGGAACGGTGACCGAAATTTATGATTATTTGCGTCTTCTTTTTGCGCGTATTGGTATTCCACACTGTCCAGTTTGCGGGCGTGAGGTTGTCAAGCAGTCTGCGCAGGAAATTGTGGATGCAATTGAGAACTTGCCTGAGGGCTCCAGGATTATGATCCTGGCACCGGTGGTGCGAGGTCGCAAAGGAACTTACCAGGCCGTGTTTGAAGAGGTGCGCAAGGCAGGCTTTACGCGTGTGCGCGTGGATGGTGTTCCTTACAGCCTGGAAGATGAGATCAACCTTGATCGCTATAAAATTCATAATATCGATGCTGTGGTGGACCGCCTGGTGGTCAATCGCCAGGGCACTGAAGAGGATGAAAAATCATTTCGCACCCGTTTGACCGATTCCGTCGAAACGGCGCTTAAGTTTGGAGAAGGTTTTGTGACCGTTCAGATGGTGGATGTGTCACGTTCAAACCAGGAAAATCCAACTTCTTCGGAACAAAAAAGCACCGGGGCGGACCTCTTCTTTTCAGAAAACCTATCCTGCCCTGAGCACGGCATTTCGTTGCCCGAAATTGAACCGAGGACATTTTCTTTCAATACACCGCATGGTGCCTGTCCGGATTGCCAGGGACTGGGCTCCAAGCTGGAAATTGACCCGGACCAGGTGATTGATCCTGAAAAATCCCTTTCGGATGGCGCTCTGATTGCCATGGAATGGGGCAATGTGCGCGAGGAGGGTAACCCTGGTTATTACTGGCAAATGCTTGAAGCCATGTCACATCATTACCATATTGATATGCAAAAGCCTTTCAAGACTCTACCCCAGGAGCACCAGGATTTGGTGCTGCGCGGAACCAAAGGGGAGAAGGTGCGAGTTCATTATCATAACCGGGATGGGCGCTCTGCCACTTTTGATGCTGCTTTTGAAGGCCTGATTGGTAACCTGGAAAGACGCTATCGCGAGACAAACTCGGATTATATTCGCAGTAAGATTTCCGAATTCATGACCAATCGTCCATGCCCTACTTGTGGAGGCAAACGCCTGCGTCCCGAGGCACTAGCGGTTACGATTGCGAATGTCAATATCCTGAACATCACTGAATGGCCTGTCATCCAGTCGCTTGACTGGGCAGAAAAATTATATGGAAAAGACACGCCATTAACCTCCAGGGAGATGGCAATTTCTGATCGCATCTTGAAAGAAATCACCTCGCGTCTCGGGTTTTTGGTCAATGTTGGTTTGGATTACCTGACTTTGCATCGTTCAGCGGCGACGCTCTCCGGTGGCGAAGCTCAACGTATTCGCCTTGCCACCCAGGTTGGGTCGCGCCTGGTAGGTGTTTTGTATGTATTGGATGAGCCCTCGATTGGGTTGCACCCGCGTGATAATGACCGATTGTTGACAACCCTTAAAGGGCTGCGCGACCTGGGTAATACGGTGCTAGTCGTTGAACATGATGACGAAACCATCCGCACAGCAGACTGGATTATCGACCTCGGGCCTGCCGCCGGTGCGCATGGCGGTGAGATTATCGCAGAAGGAACACCTGAGCAAATCCTGGCTCACCCCAGATCGTTGACAGGGGCTTATCTTTCTGGCAGGATGCGGGTGCCCGTGCCCGAGATTCGTCGCAATGGGAATGGAAAGGCCCTGACGATTGTTGGGGCGCGTGCCAACAATCTCAAGGATATTACGGTTACTTTCCCGCTCGGCAAATTGATTTGTATTACCGGTGTTTCTGGTTCCGGTAAATCTACATTGATGAATGATATTTTGTACAATTCGCTGGCTGCCCGGTTGAATGGCGCACGCACGACGCCCGGAGATCATACCCGCATCGATGGGATTGAGCACCTGGACAAGATTATTGAGATTGACCAGTCTCCCATTGGCCGCACCCCGCGCTCTAACCCAGGTACATACACCGGCTTATTCGATGAAATTCGTAAGTTGTATGCGGAACTTCCTGAAAGCAAGATAAGGGGTTATAAACCAGGCCGGTTCTCTTTTAATATTCATGGCGGCCGTTGTGAAGCGTGCCAGGGACAGGGCATGCTTCGGATAGAAATGCAGTTCCTGCCTGATATTTATGTGCCTTGTGATGTTTGCCATGGGACCCGTTTTAATCGTGAGACTCTGCAAGTTCACTTCAAAGGAAAATCGATTGCGGATGTCCTTGATACAACTGTAGAGGAAGGCGTCGAGTTATTTGCGGCTTTCCCCAATATGGTTAACAAGCTTGCTTTACTGCAAGAAGTGGGTCTTGGTTATGTGAAAATTGGCCAACCAGCCACGACCCTTTCAGGTGGTGAGGCTCAGCGGGTAAAATTGGCCAAAGAGTTATCGCGCCGGGCGACTGGTCGAACATTGTATGTGTTGGATGAGCCATCCGTTGGGTTGCATGCCGCAGATGTTCACAAGCTAATTGAAGTTATTCAGCGACTGGTTGATTCGGGTAATTCTGTTTTGATCATTGAGCATAACCTCGATATCATAAAAGTCGCGGATTGGATTATTGACCTTGGACCGGAAGGTGGTGATCGTGGTGGTCGCCTGGTGGCGGAAGGTCTCCCGGAACAAATCATGCAGGTAGAGGATAGTTACACGGGACAGTTCTTAAAGGCGCACCTTCGTCTGACCTCATAAAGCGCTGGCTATAGAATTACGTATTAGGTGAATTTTGTCCCGAAAATTATATT
>CAIVSQ010000381.1 GCA_903908605.1 uncultured Anaerolineae bacterium | reverse complement strand
TGCCAGCAAATCTTTAAGAAATTTACCCTTGCCCTCTCGCGATTCAAGATCAAGGTTCTCTTTGAATTCGAGAGCCAAACCTTCTTCTTGGGACAAAAGGGCTTCCAATTTATCTGTTTTCAAGCTTAAGAATATGGGGATTTCAAGAATATTTCCCAATTTTCCTTGAGGAAAATCGCGAAATTAATACAAAAAAACCATCGTGCACAGGTAGATAACCAAACAATGATAAAGCTGAGTCTCAACTTATCCCCAATGCCTTCATTGCTGCCGTCATCGGATCGCTGTAGAAAATTGGATCTACCCGTTCTACGATATCGGCTGAAACATCCAAGAAGTTACGCTTGTTTTCAATCGGGGTTAATGCTTTGCGGGCTCCGTTATCCATTGCCATTTGCAGTGGCTCAACCAGGGATCGTAATGGTTTGATATTCCCCTGAATGCTTAAATCTCCAAGGATTAATAAACTAGGTTGGACTGGATGTTTCTTCAAGGCAGAATATATAGCAATAACTAATGCAATTCCTGCTTCGCAGGGAATGTGGTTGACTAACAAATCAACCGCTTCCACATGAAAGTCTGTTATATCAAAGGATTGAGCGATCCCAAGCGCAACCTTATGGCCCTGTAAATAGGCGAAGGCACGCTGGATCGATTCTTTCATCACCGGGTCAGAAACACCTGCGAGTTTTAGTTTTCCAGTGCCCGGGGCAACGCCTACTTCAAGGCGGTATAAACCTACTTTTCCTTGATCATCCACCGAAGCTGTGTAAACAGAACCTGGCGCCAGAGGATCTGTGGAAATCAAATTCCGTCCCCCCTCCTCGGGCACACCAACAAAGAGTTCTTGTTGATTATCTTGATCAATATAAGAAAATGACGTTTGATGATATTCAAACGACCCCATTTTCTTGAGTTGTTCTTTTACCCTTCGTCGTCCTTCTAAAGCAAATTCTACCAATTCTGCCAGCTCTTCTTTGGTGATTTCTTTATCCGGGTAAAGCAGTTTTGCCATGCCAGCTACCGTTTTACGTACAGCTTTAACATCCCGGGCATTTAGATGAGACCCAAAGGAGAAATGCTTGTCGATCAACTCGGTGAAATTATGGCGGCGTAATTCACGCAGGGCTTCGGCCAGGTAATCCACTACAAAGCCATAACCTTCTGTGAAATACTCAATACGCATTTTGGGGACTTCCCAACCAGGTAGATAATAGTGAATGCGGTCTAGGAAAGCCATATCTTCACGGATGATTTCCGGTAATGGGGTGAACAAATGCGAAGAGCGCACCATCACTTCAACCGGCTGATTGGTGTTCCCAAACATGGCAATCGAAGCTGTTCCCGAGAGCGCGTCTCTCCCTCTGGCAAAAGTACCCGATTCGCAATATGTCTTTAGTGTTGAGATCACTTCTGCCGGCATCTTCTGCAAATCGGCCACTTCATCGAACGCAACGGAATCCCAAAGACCCACTAGTCCGATTTTTCCAGATGCCATGTTATAAAACAAATTTGCGACCGTAGTCGGGCCGGTCATAAGGATGGCATACGGGGAAAGCTCCTGGAAGGCATAGGATTTTCCTGTGCCTCTTGGGCCTAATTCAATCAAGTTATAGTTCTGTTCACATAAGGGCACCAGACGTAACAAGAACAAAAGCTTTAATCGTCGATCAAAATGTGATGGTTCCATGCCCATCGTTCGAATCAAAAGATCAATCCATTCGTCTGTTGTGAACGATCGCCGGCCTTCGCAATATTCTTTGAGATCAAAATTTGCAAGCTGAATGGGGCGCAAATCTTCAATCCAAAATGGACTACGTTTGCCAGTAGCCGTTTCATCATATTCATGACGAATATCAATTTGCGCCCACACCCCACCCATGAGTAGCCGGTCATATTGACGAACAAATTGTTCGGGGATATGGATAAACTTATGGCCAAAATTCACCATTTCAGCCCAATATTTATCGTCTTCGGACAAATATCGCACCTTTATCTTATCGATAAAAGTATGTTTACCTTTTTCCCGAACGAACGACTGCGCCTTGTTGGCTTCATCGGGACGCACGAAATTGGCCGCCAAGGTCGAATTTACCACCCGTAGGCCGGCTTCGATGGCAACAGGATCATTTGTTGCGCAATATTTGCCCAGCAAATATTCCAAGACGAACACTGGTACGCTGGTCCCCACCTTGATTTTGCGTACCAGGTCCTTACGGACAACTTTACCGGCAAAGACTACCGCAGCTTTTTGATCCAATGTTTCCATTCGTTCCATCCTATAAGGCAAACGCCATCTCAATTTGATCCAACCGGCTTAACTCTACCCCAGTTTCAGCATCCAGCAAGACGACATTCACGATTGTTTTCTTTTCCGCAGGCTCTTTGGTAATCATCAGCGTAATGGTATTCTGTTCTACTTTGCGGGGATCATCAGCCAGCGGGCGGAGCTGAATATCACCAGTCGCATCCGAAAAGCCGTAGGATGCGCTGATAGCCATTCCCACGTTTTCACTACCCAACTGAACTTCAAGCCTAACCTTCGGGATTTGGGACTCAAACAAGCTGACAGCTTCGCCAGAAATTTGCACCGAATAAAAGCGAGTGGAAATCTTGGGCGTGCCAGGCGTCAACTTCCAGACAAAACTTTGCATCGCAGTAGCCTGTTTTTTCACGGGTTTGATCGTCAAAACGGGGATGAATAATTCCTGTGGAGATAAGCCGCCGTGGAAATAGGCCCTGGTACCACCTTTTACCTTGAAACAAGCAAAATTCCACGGCACAGCGATTTCCAGATCAGTTTCCCATCCAAACTGGTTGAGCGAGGCTCGCAGATAAGCGGGGTCGGCAGCTCCACCATAACCTACCCAAACACGGCGGTGCAAATCGACGGTGTTACCACCGGGCGGATCAATTTTCATGTCCCCGCCAACTTCTTCTCCAAAAAGATAGCCATGATCTGCGGTACAGATGATGGTTTTTACACCCAGGTCGCGAAGGATGCGGAATGCTCTGCGCAGCTCTAGCAGCATATCATCCATGATGCGCCTTGCCAGATGGACATTATCCCCCTCACAAAGTTCATCAATTTCTTGAGATGTAACCAGCACCAGGTCAGCCGCCTTGATAGCCTCCCGAATTGACTTTTTCGGGCTGGGGAGCAATTCTTCCAGGCGCATATTGGTTGTTTTTAGGAAGGTGTGGCTGTTCAGAAAAGCAATGCGCTCATTTCGATCTTTGATTGAGATTTCTCCAACCCTTAATGCTAGTTTGCTTTCTGCCGGGGAATATAATGCTGGGGCTTCTTGTGGAAGTGGCAGCAGGGAGGCCATACCGATTTCAGTTAGGGTTGGGGCAGAAGCCACCGCAGGCTCAAGGATGATATCGAATTCCCCTGCCAGGGTTTCTGCCAGTTCGCGACCCATCTCAAAACGAAGCGCATCCACCCAAACAAAAGCAATTTTGCCGCTCAGCAAGCTGGACTTAAGCTGTTTTTCGAAAATTTCCCGTTGGTCTTGCAGACTAGGTAGAGCAAATTTCCCAGCTGAATACGTGCGCACAAAGCGTTCTGCCAGCAAGCTACCAACCTGCATGTATCTTTCACGCGCCTTGGCAATCAACTGCTCAAGTAATTTATGGACGCCGGTTGCGTCAAAATCAAAGTGATGGATACGCCTTTCCATATTTCGGTGATAGGTATCTAAGAGGCACCACGGCTCATCCGCCTGGGTGTATGACCGTGCTATTTCAGTTAAATCAGGGTTTGGAATAGTTTTCAGAGCTTTTTCAACTCGGCGGGCCTGCAGCAGCAACTTGCCGGTGGCAGCGATTAATGCCCATTGGGCTTGCAGTTCGGAATGCTGCTCTGGCCAAAAAGTGGACTGCCGTTCATGTGCCACGGTCACCAAGGACTCTTGAGTCTCATTGATCAATTCAGTGGTGATTGCTTCCACGAGACGTTGTTCAAGCCCAAGGAATGATTCCAGCAGTTTTAACTGGTCTAGATTGAAATCCATTCCCCTGAGATCAAGCGCCGTTTCGATCTGCTCGGCCTGGGCTTGATAGCTGGCACAAATGTCGCGGCGGTTACGCCAGGTGCTTGCCAAAACAGAGCAGGCCTCACGCGCAGCAGGTTTAGAAGCAGCCGGCACGGAGTTGAGTAACGCCGGAAACGGAGCTGGTAAACGATAAAGTAGTTCGCTCACCAGGACAAAGCGCACCAAAGCCTTGCGATATTCAGCAGGATTGATGCCGATAGCGGGTTGGAATTCATAGATGGTCTGAAGCAAGGAGGCCAGTTCTGGCATGGCTGCTTTCGCCACTAAGTCGGCATCGTGTTCAGCGCTGGAAAGAAAAGTCAGTGCCACATCCTGCGGGTTGCCAGTACCAAAGATCAACGAAACCACGCCTTTGCTCAATCCGCTGCCTTGCTCGGCCAGTTCTTCAAGCTCGGCCAGGTTAATGTTCCCATTTTCAACTTGTTTTTCAATCGCCTGAGCAGCATCCGCCCCAATAATTGGCTGGAGAGCTTGGCGGGCAATATAGGATGGCCGCATATTATAGGTTGGCGGAACAGCACCGGGTTTCAATATCGCCCCAGCCACTTCCAGCTCGATCAGGGCATGCTGCGACTCGGCCTGATCCTTGGGCACGTACACCAAAAGCCTGGGCGGTTCTGGTTGATCGATAAAAGGCTCGATTTGGGCGCGCAATTTGAAAAAGCTATTCTTGTAAACGAGAATATTTAACCCCTGTATAGTCAGCGAAGCAACCCAATCCGCGTAGAATTTGTCTGGGTCATACCAAATCAGCATGTGAGACTCGGAAACGGCTTGGTTGATTTTCAAAATCAATAAATCGCTGATTTTACCCACGGTTCAATTTCTCCACAAAGCAAGGCAGTTGTAATCGCTATGAGTGATTTTCCCTAGCAATCCATCAGGGAACTGAATCGGCCCATTTTCAGTAATGATTTCGTTAAGCTCTAATATCGGTGTTTTATATATTTCATCTTCCCAAGGATCATGATAAATGCACTCATTCGCTTCTAATGATAAATCAAGGATTAGCCACATATGGTGCCCGTTTAAAACGAAGTTTCCATCTGGATTTATGGACAAACACCATGTAGAAACAATAACGGGGTGGTTCTGTTTCAGATGAGCATCAATAAAGGGTAATGCTTCTTTCGATTTTTCAAACTCGAAGGGATCGTTATCTGCCGGTCTTGAAAAAAGATCAAAACCTATCGTATTGAAGTCTTGTTGGCATGATAACAATTCTATCGCGGAACCCAGAGAGAAATCTTGTATTTGAACATTGATATCTGGTTCAATTTCTTTGCCCTGTTCTGCATACCATAAATCTCGAATCCGCTCCTGCGAAAAGGAATCCACGCCTAAAATTTGTAGGGCACTACTGATTGATGCCGGTATACAGAAATATCGCCCTATTTGTCGGGTGTTTTGTTTGTGAAATTTTCGGAAGCGATTGAGAATCTCGCTCATTTCACCAAACCCTTCGCTCGGAGCTGCTTGCCGACGCTCGACCATTCATACTTGCCATCCAGAAGTTCTTCCCAATACTTCTTAGCTTCACCCCAGGGCACCAATTCCCATAAGGGAGCAAGATTGAGTACCACCCCGTCATTCAAATCAGGCTCCAGCCCTAAATTGGCAGCCCGCCGCAGCTTATCGCGGAAGTCTTCCAACTCGACAAGCAGATCTTCCTGTTGCTCGATAACATTATCCAGGTCTTTCGCCTGCTTGCCACCCGTGCCGAACCTCCCACGGTCAGTGCGCACTGACTTCAACCGGTCTTCTTCCAAGCGAATTTTGGGCTCAACAAAGTGGGTAAGCGCCTTAAACAGCAGGTCTTTATCTAGGCGGTGATAATACAACCATAGGGCATAGTTCTTGCGGCTGGACTGCAGCAACCAGTAAATCGGTGCTTTGCGCCGACTCTTGGAATAGCGCTTAATGTGGTCAATCCAGAAACCGCCAATGCCAGGCTTGCGAAAATACTCTCGCAGACTCTTGATTCCCAAAGCAGAACAAACTTCTTGTTCCACAGTTTCGGCACGTTTGCCAAAAAGTAGTTCCAATACTTCGTGCGCATGAGTAACGATATCGTTCGAATGATTAGGATCATCCACCAAAATTCCATCCCACACAACGCGGATCGGATATTTTTCATCTGCGATTGTGGCTGGATAAAGTTTGCCATCTTTACCCACCACCAGATCACCGCTCAATTTGGGAAGAGTGATGGCATCTGGCCGGGCGAGCAACCAAGGTTCGCTGACAATTTTTCCCGTTACAGCAGGTAATCCGTTTGTTGCAATCAGGCTGGCTGGCGGACAAACTGGCAGTGGATCGAAAGCAGAAGGCAAAGGTGAAATCAAATCTTTGTTAAGCGCAAGGCGAACATCCCAACGCCCAAGTTTGACACCAATTAAAAACGATATTAACTGTTCGTTCCGGGTTTTCGGTGTATCTTCAATGAATTCAACTGTGGCTAAATCATCCGTTTCTTCATCTTCGCTTTCATCATCTTCTGTTTCAATGTGTGAATACTGCATTTCAAGCGATTCACGGATATCCCTGGCAAGCTCTTCCAATTGTACTGAATCCAATCCCATTGATTTCGCAATTGCGAGTTCCAAATCAGAACCTAACAATGAATAGCGACTCCAATTCGTATCAGACGGGGTTTCCGTACTAAAAATCCCCGGTAAGGAAAATTCTTGATAAGGTTCGTATTGCATTGCAGCAACTTTCCGGGACTTATACTCACTTTCAATTAATATTACTAAATGTTTTACAAGTTCATTATCTAAATCAGGTGTAGGTATATTTTGGATAATAGATGCTTGAAATTTGGGTTGTCCAAAATTTTCGCCACTAAACCTTGCAAGCGCACTTGAGACAAGAGATGCACAATATCCTATCAAAATATATTCTTTATTTGGGGATGGGTAAACTTGAGCTCTTCCTGCAGTAGGAATTACTCCACTAGGAATAATATAAGGAACAATACGAGTTGATCTGAGCATATAACTAAAGCCAGGATCAAAATAGAAATCTAAATTTTGTGGACGTGATCTTACTTTACCTTTTAGATCAGTAAAATGTTTTATTTCATCGCCGTTTTTCCCCCAATTGACAACCATCGTTAAAGGTGAAAACCAAGGAAAAGCCGAATCGGTTTTAGAATAAAAAGCCCATTTTTTATTGGCTTCAAATTGCTGAAGGCAATTATCTCGGACATTTTTATGTTCTAAAGTTACCATTGGAGATGGGCCAATCAAGGAAGTTTGAATTTCCCAAACATTTCTTAAGAAACGCCAATCATCTCCAGTTTGAAGCCCAACCTTCACAGTTCCAAAATTTCCTTCTAGTTTTGGGAATGCCGAAATCTGTCGGAGGGTTTGACTGCTGATCCAATAGCAATAAGGTGATCCTTCAATTCTGGCAAACTCGTCTGGGTTAATCGCAAACAAATTGTTTGTCAAATCACCTTGAGTAAGATCAGTGATAGTTTCTAGTAATTTTGCATGCTTGTCGGAAAACATCAAACAGCGAATAAAAAGCCCTTCTTCGTTTGCTGGTTTTGTAGGAGAGAAAGTATAAGCTGCTGTTTCCACCATCGCTTCCAGCACGCCAGAGCCCAGGTCAGCCATGACCTCAATAAAACCCTCCGTTTGTAAAACTTCTTCTCTGTATTTTGCCTGGGTCGTCAAAAAGAAGGGGGTACGATTGGTAATTGCGCCAACTTTGCCGGTTGGCAAAGATAACTGAAGTGTTCTTTCAACAAAATTTGCCAGCACGTCTCCCTTTGAACGCCCATAATTTTTTTCCACATA
>CAIVSQ010000380.1 GCA_903908605.1 uncultured Anaerolineae bacterium | reverse complement strand
GCCGAAGTCGAGGAGCTTGATGCGACCGTCCTGGGTCAGATAGATGTTGTCCGGGGCCAGGTCGCGGTGGAGCAGGCCCTCCTTGTGGACCACCCGCAGGGCATCGGCGACGGGCATCAGCAGTCTGAGCGCGGCGTCGACGCTGATCCGGTGGTCCGGTTGGTTCTCCAGGTGCTGCCGCAGGGTGATCCCTTCCACATAGTCCATGACGCAGTAGCCGGTGCCCCGGGTACGGAAGAAATTCTTGACGGTGACGATGCCCGGCTGCTGGTCGAAGCGGGCCAGGGTACGGGCCTCTTCGATGAAGCGGTCCAGTCCATAGGTGAACTGATCGCCGGCCATTCCGGAAAAGACGGCCACGCTGACCCCATCGTGCGCCCGCGCGGCGCTGTCGCGCGGCAGATACTCCTTGATCGCGAGCCGCAGGTAGAGATTGGTGTCCCAGGCCAGGTAAGTGATACCGAAGCCACCGTGCCCCAGCACCCGCCCGATGTGATAGCGCCCGTCCAGTATCCGGCCCAGGGCCAGCGCTGGCGACGGGTTGTCCTGCCCCAGTTGCCAGCCGCAATGCGGGCACGGCATCGCGGGACAGGAACCGAAACAATTGGGACAGCGATGGTGGTCCGCGGCGCTGATGCCTGAAGCCCTCAGGAACGGATTGACGAAGCGTACAAATTTACCACGGATACATGGGAGTTTCCAAAAAATTATGGTTTATGTGCCGGGGAAAAATACCGCCGCCTAGAAAAAAAGCAATTTTTCTTACTGCCTGGCCACCGGCAGGTGGGGTGCAGGCAACCTTGGATCGCCTTCTGCTTCCGTTGCTTGGTTTGATTCGTCGCTGTCTTCAGAACGCTTGGCCCGGATCATTTCGATACGGCGATCGTCCGATAGAATGGTGCGGACTCTATAAAGAGCAAACCTCCAGTCGCCGTATCAAACACCTTGAAGGTTAGCAATAAAGTGTTGCTGGAATTTTGCCCTTTCACCGTGAATTTTTCTCTCAATTGGATGACCAGCCCTTCACCGCGCGAGTCTCCAAGCCGCTGTAAGTCCCAGGGTTGATACATGCCATATTCATTTCCATTTCTGATTTCCAGTTGCGTGTTGATGCCATGCCGCGACCCGATAAAGCACGGCTCGATACCGATGTTTTGCCCTTGTATCTCACAGGTGACGACCAGTTTGTATGGAAATTCCTTGGCATATTGCTGGGCTTGCCGCTGAGCCTCGGCCTCCTGCTGAGCTAAGCGCACCTTCCTTTGTTCGGCTGGAGTCATATTTTTAGAGTCCGCGGTGGATTTATCCATCAGGTACTCAAATACTGTTTCGTAATGGCTGTTGTCACGGCTGTATTGGACGCTGTCCATTTCCCTCACAATGGCGTCAAGCGCTTGCCTGGACGTTATATGATATTTCTTGAGTTCAGCAACGATGGCTGGGGTTGCGTTGTCGAACTGCTTTGAAAACTCATAATCAGCAGGGCTTACATAACCGTCAATAACATATTGTGGGGCGCATCCCAAGAGATTCGCACAACAAAAAATGATCAAACAAAACGCGCGTTTCATGAACTTAAAGCCGATGGCTGAGAATGCGTGTGGACAACAGAAGCGGACAAACCGATTCCTGTGCGACGAGAACCGCTGGATTATTCTGAGATGGATACGGAGCATATCGGCAGGATTTTCGACTTGCCGCCTTTTCGGAAGTGCGCCGGATCAGTCGCGCGCCTTCGCCATACACAATGCTCGCTGATCCGAATCGCGAATAAATCCACACTGCGAGCGTCCGCCACCGGCTTCGGCTCTGCACAATAATCCAGTATATTCGATAGCCTTTCCGCGCTGCCAACCTGCGGAGTGAGGTTTCATGGACCAAAATACCGACACCCTCTGCCCCGGGACCTGGCGGGCGGGCTACCGACCGGGCCACGGTGGCCGCCCATTCCGGTGATGACGGCGCGCAGTTCCGCTTCGGCCTGGAGCAGTTCCTGTGCGAAGCGCGCACCCTGGCTCAGCTCGACCATCCCAACACCGTGCGGGTGCGCCAGTTCTTCGAGGCCAATGGCACGGCCTATCTGGTAATGGATTACTACCAGGGCCTCTCGCTAGCCGAGTATTTGGACCAGCAAGGCGGGCGGATACCGGAGGAACAGGCCAAGCAGCTCATGCACCACCGCAAAGGGCACCAGGGTCCCTGGACCGACATCTATTCGGCTGCGGCCGTGTTGTACCGGATGGTCACCGGCGAGGCGCCGCCCGCTAGCCCACCGCCAACCCCACGCACGGCAGCGGTACCCGCAACTTACGCAAACCGCGGCCACCGGGTATCAGATCACCCGCCGCATGTCGGGTTACGCTGCGCTAACCCGGCCTACCATCTTGGCCTGGATTTGACAGGGCTTGAAGCCCTGACTACGCCGCCTCGCACGCGGCTGTCCGGAATAATGATCGAGGCCGGCTAGGAGGCTTCGCCTCAGACCGACGAGCGCGGGGCCGGAACCTTGCGGCGAAGACCGTGCCAGCTCGCGATAAATAGACAGGATGAACAGGATTTCTCAGGATTAACAGGATAATAAAGTAGTCAGGTTCTAAACGCACCCGTCCCTGAATCAAAAAATCCTGTAAATCCTGCGAAATCCTGTTAATCCTGTCCAATTATTTTC
>CAIVSQ010000379.1 GCA_903908605.1 uncultured Anaerolineae bacterium | reverse complement strand
TTGGATTGCCAATTACAGAACATCAAGTCCCAAGGTCCCACTACCCTGGAAACCAAATGAATGGCTTTTTTGGCAATATACCGCCGTGGGGAATGGTGCCTTATATGGTGCTGAGAGCAAAGGCATCGATCTTAATATTTTCAATGGTAGCCTAAAGGACTTTAGGACGCGGTTCAAGCTCGTACCGCAACCCTTGCCGCCCGTTAAACCCCATGGGCAAGTTCACCAGTATTATTAAGGCAGTCATGATGAATGACAAACCTTGTATAACATCCATGGAAAACAGCCATCTGCAGGTGTAATAAGAACATTAATTAAGCCAAAGAAAAACCGTCCGATTAGCAATGATTTCCCAGGCAAGTGATATCCAGGATCATGAAAAAAGCGCGTACCCAGTGTACGCGCTTTTTTCATGGAAGCTTTTTCCATGTAGTCTGCAACTTCCCGCTTCGGATCACTGCTTTTCAAATACGCCCAACAAGCCGGACCAAAAAGCATCCTTCTCCCCAGGGATAAACGGCATATATAAAGATATCCGGTCTGCGATTCCCATGTAATTGGCCAACAAAGCTTCGCCCAGTTTTTCTGGCGTATCGGCCTGAGTGCAAAATTCTTCCAGCATTTCGTCTGTTATCAACACCGGCATCTCAGCCCATTTTCCACGCGCTGCGAGCGCTGAAAGCTGTTCACCAATCTCAACCCAGCCATGAAGTTCCAATACTGGCCGGTAAGATGGCGTGGATGCGTAGAACGAAATCTGCTGACGGCAATAATCACGTTCCTGCGCATTTGTAGCCGCGAAAACTGAAGCCGCAATCGTCACATCGGCCCGATTTCGACCGGTTTTGCCAGCACCCTCATTGATAGCAGGCAGCAACACTTCTCGTATATATCGCCTGGTATGAAATGGATGGACATGGAACCCATCACATATCTCCCCTGCCAGACGGGCCAAGCCGGTATTCACCCCGGCAATATAAATCGGGATATTCGGGTGGTCAACCGGTCCGGGGTTGAAGAAGGGCGACATGAGTGTGATTTTGTAATAGTCCCCACGGAAATTCAATGGGGTCCCGTTTTGCCAGGTATCCCAAAACGCACGGATCACCAGGATCTGCTCCCTGAGTTTACCTGTAACCGAATCTGGCCACTCCAAACCGAAACGCCGTTCAATGTGACCTTTCACCTGCGTGCCCAAACCAAGGATAAATCGTCCTTTTGATTGCGCAGCAAGATCCCAGGCTGTATAGGCGATCGTCGCCGGTGAACGGCCAAAAGATACTGCAATACCCGTGCCACTATAAATCTGTGAAGTATGCTCTGCGATTAAGACATGCGGCAAAAAGGGATCATGCTGGGTCTCAGTAGTCCAGATGGCAGCAAACCCGGCCGTTTCGGCCGATTTTGCCATACCTGGCACAGCAGCCAGCCCAGCAGGAGGTAAAGCAGCATCCAATTTCATAATGGTCTCCCTGATTGGTCAAATGAAATCGAAAATTTTTTTATTCTGAGAGCAGATAAGCCGAAATCCAATTCGCAGTGGCTTCCAAAGCATCTGTGTGAGTACGTTCATAGTTATGTGAAGCATCCACGCCAGGGCCAATCAAAGCCACTGCCACATCTCCACCTGCACGCCAAAAGGCCTCGCCATCCGACCCATAATATGGATAAATATCGGTTTTGAATGCAATCCCATTTTCATCCGCAATCGCACGCATTTTTTGGCTCAACCCATGATGATATGGGCCGCCACTATCTTTGACGCATAAGGTGACATGATATTCATCGGAAGTCTGCCCATCCCCAATCGCTGCCATGTCCACAGTGACCAGTTCATGAACCGAGGCGGGGATACCAGCGGATGCACCGTGGCCAACTTCTTCATAATTGCTAAAGTGAAAATAGGTCGTTTGTTCCGGCTGCAAGCCGGCATCATGCAAAGCCTTGATGGATGCCAGCAGGGTAGCGGCACAGGCCTTATCGTCCAGGAAGCGCGAACGCACAAAACCCTCATTCAGCTCAACTCTGGGATCGAAACCAACGAAATCGCCCACCTGTATACCCAGGGCCCGGGTCTCCTCCGCAGATAACGTACGCGCATCCAGGCGCACTTCCATATTCTCTTCCATCCGCCGGGTTTCATTCACCAAGGCGCCATGAACATGCGAGGATGCTTTTTCAAACATATAAGACCCGCGCACCCTCTTCCCCGAATTAGTGAGCACCCAACAACCTTCGGTTTCCACCCCATTCAACAGCAAACCGCCAATTCGGGATAACCTTAACCTACCATTCGATTTGATTTCTTTGACCATCGCACCCAGGGTATCGATATGAGCCGTCAAGGCACGTGGAGCATTGGCGTTTCGGCCCTGCCAACTGGCTACAAGAGCGCCTTTGCGTGTCCGCTGAAGCTCTAGCTGAGGAAATGAACGAAGAGCAATTTCAACGAAATCAATCGCATCGTTGGTAAACCCGGTCGGTGAATGAATATTCAATAAATCGACCAGGAATTGAACCATGTAGGCTTTATCTAGGGCAGGAACTGGCATATTTTTCAGGCTCCAATAATCATAGGAATAATCGAAATTTTATCTAAATAATTCAACCAAATACTTTCTATTAACCACAAGCGTTGGTGAATAATCGACCCACTACGCTAAAAGGAGGGATTGGCAATACAGGGCGGGTAATTATCCTGATCACTCACATTTTTTCAAATGCAGTAATTTTTTCCCGCCAGGCGAGTGGGAGTGGTATGGACACCTGTTTGCGATAGTCAAATGTAACTAAAACTGTCGAGCATTTAGACAGCTTTAGTCCGGAGGACTGTTCAAGCATCAGGTATTCCATGGTCATCGACTTGGTCCCCAATTTGGTAATTGCTACCTGGATCAAAACAACATATCCATGCATTACCGGGGATAAGTAGGTTACGTGGGCATCTGCGAGGATGATACCAATATCGAGAAATGAAGTGCCCCTTTCAAACAAGCCTACGTGAATCATATAGTTAATGCGAGCTTGTTCAAAATATGATAAAAAATGGGCATTATTTACATGACCCTGTGGGTCAAGATCCACATAACGGACCTGGACTGCGTGGGAGAAATTGAATTGAGTCATGCAACGATTATATCCTTCATTCGCACCGCGCTAACTAAATTCATAAAAAAAGATTGTCTCTCAGTGGCCGATATTTTCAAATAAAACAAATTTAAAGTCACCCGTAACTTTATTAGATAAATTACGTCTTAATAATCGTAATTGCAAACTCAATTATGTGTAGACCTAAGTCAAGTTTTTATTCTACTGTTCAGTTTATCAATATTTTCACCTCCAGGGTCTGTGTTTGGAAAAAAATCACAC
>CAIVSQ010000378.1 GCA_903908605.1 uncultured Anaerolineae bacterium | reverse complement strand
GACCCTACTCAAGTGGCCGTGATGGTGAATAGTTTGTCCGCCTTGTTGAGTGCATTTACCATCTTGTTTTTGTTTTGGACCATCACGCACATTGCTCGTACGGTGGTTATCAAAAAGGAAGAAGATTACACTTTAGCTAATATTATTGGCATTGAGTTCCCCACACCGCTAAAAGGTAATAAAGTAGAAATAAATGTTCGTTCGTTTGTCGAACTAGTTACGCTTTTAAATCCTATGAACCAATTAGGAGTTTTGCTAAGGATTCTTTCCCTAACAATTATTTCTGACACCCAATATTGTGGTTTAGGTAGAAATTTTGGATTCTGATGTTCGCCAAGCGATGTATCAACTGGTTGTCCAGGTCTCTTTAAATTTTCGACGATTGTCATAACACCAGCAGCACGATGATCATACGCCTGAACCATTTTCCCTTCAAATAAACGAACATATCCCTCCCGTGGCTGGTCACTGAACAGGCCGCTGTCATTTGACATGTCAATCATTCGCAAAAAACGTACACCCCACGGGTTTTGCCCGGTGCGCTCGTTTTCGAGAACTGGTACGCGCTGGTAAATTTTGCGGGTCAATTCGGCATCCTGGCGGGTGCGGAAGACGGGCATGGTGCGGGTGTTGGGGTTGAAGAGCGCAATTTCGGCCGGGGCAAGCGAAAAACGGCGGCGTGGGTCTTGCAGGTGTTGGGTGCGCGTGGCGAAAAAGACAAATTCGCTGGTCTGGACCGGCTGGCTGGAAAGGGTCAGCAGGCAGAATTTATAACTTCGGTGAACACCCTGGAAAATTGCTTCACGGTTCTCAAAGTCAAAGAGCGAGGCAATCGAGCGCTTTTCCACCAGGTCGCCAAAGAAGTCTTTGGTGGTGTCATCGGTGGCAATGCCGGTCGGCAGGATAATGCCAGTGCGTCCGCACGCCAGGTCACGGCCGTGCTCGGCGAAAAGGGCGTAGGTGTTAACATCGCCAACGGCGGTCAATTTATAGCGATTGGAGATGCGCACAAACTTGGATGAACACTCGGCGGCATGTTTGGCATTTTCAAAATCAAGGGCCAGGGTCGGGTTGGTTTGTGGCAGGCTGTCAATCAGTCGCTGCCGGGCGGCTTTGTTGGCTGCCAGGACGATATTGGGATCACGCGCGGCAAAAAACTCTTCTTCCTGCAGCTTGATTCTTTCCCAGGGCGGGTTGCCGAGGATGCAGTCAAAACCTCCCTGGGCGTTCACGTCCGGAAAAGCAAGGGGCCAGTGAAAGAAGTTTACTTCCTGGCTCAAACGCTTTACTTCGTCCTGCAGCCCGGGTTGGTTCTGACTGCCCGCGCGCAGGCGGCGCAGTTGGCCCTGGGTGGGAGCACTGAGTTCGTAGGAGGCGGTTTTGGGTTCCTTGATTGGCCAGAAGAAGGCCGCTGTCCACAGGTCGGCGATCTGTTTCTGTTTCTGGTACTGGGCAGATTCGTTCACCTGCCGGTAGGCCAGGGCTTTGGCTTGCACCTGCTCGGGGCTGTCTTCTGGCATGACTTCCACGGCGCGGGCACGCCCGGCCAGCCAGGCCTCCAGGTCTTCCTGGGTTTTGAGCAGGGTGATAAACAGGCTTTCCTGCCCGGCACGTTCCTGCTTGTTGCGCTTTTTTAGCAGGGAGGATGTGGGCTTGTGATCGCCGGTGACCGGGTTGAAGGCTTCGTCCGGGATCTCCAGCGTGTTGATGTCCATTTTGGGGCCAACCCCCACCAGGCTGTTGCCACACTGGATGTGCGCATCCAGGAAGGAGAGCGGCTTGCCCGGTTCGATCGCTTCCATCCACAGGCTGACCTTGCACAGTTCAACCGACATGGGGTTGATATCGACACCGTAAATACAGTGGCTGATCACCTCGCGCAGGGCGGTGCGCATGGCTTCGGGGGCGGGTTCACCTTCGCCGGTGCGCAGCTGGGCCAGCCGGCGGGCGATGCGGTGTGCGGCAGCCACCAGGAAGTGGCCGGAACCGCAGGCCGGGTCGCAAACCTTAAGATTCAGCAGGGCTAATTCTTTTGAACCACGAAGATCACCAAGGGTCACAGAGGAGAACGAAGTAGGGCCTGGATTTTCATTTTCTCCCTTTGTGTCTTTTGTGGTTAAAGTTTTTGCACTTTCCAATGCTTGCTCGATGACCGGGTCGAGGGCCGAATCGAGCAGGACCTGGATGAGGCTGGAGGGGGTGTAGTAGCTGCCGGTTTCTTTGCGTTCGTTGCCAGCCACCGAGGTGAGCTGGAAGGAGGCTGAGTCGGTGTTGATGAGTGGGTGCAGTTCGAGCAGGCTTTCGTAGATGCCGCCCAGTTCTTCGGAGCCGAGGTTTTTGTAATCGACGGCGCGGCGGGTGCTGCCTTCCTCGATCTGGGTCAGGTGGCGCAGGGCGGTCAGCAGGCTTTCGTTTTCCAGTTCGGCTGCATCCAGGTCGGGCAGGGCGGCATCGGAGAAGAGAAAGCCGCCCAGGACGGGTAAGCCCAGTGCCAGGCGCGATTCTTCCTTGGCGGATGTCCCGGCCAATAGATCCATGACTTGCTTGAGCGACTCATATAGGTCCGGGTGGCGGCTGCCGCGGTTGCGGGCGGCCAGGCGGCGCAGGCGCTGGAGCGAGTAGTATTTGAGGTAGCGTTCGCGCGCTTTGGGGGTGGAGGCCGGGTCAAAGAGCAGGTCGCGGTCTTCGGCCACAAAGAGGAAGATCAGGCGGTAGACCAGCCGGAGCAGCTGGCGGTAGTAATCCTGGGTGGCCAGTGCGCCAGAGCGCAGGTCGCCGCGCAATTTCTGGTTGGATTGGGTCTTTAAGAAGCCGCTGCCGAGGGCGGCGATGGCTTGCTCCACGCCGGCGCGCAGCTTGGTTAGCGCGCGGGTACCCTGATCCTGGGCAGATTTTGACCATTGTTCGAGCGCACATTCGCTTGCGCCTTCTGCTACTTCCAGCCGGGATTGGTGGCAGATCAGCCACAGCAGGGCAAAATCGGCATAGACTTCACCATCGAACATGGCTTCCAGGTCAAATTCGAGGAAGGCCTGGCGGGTGAGGGTGGCGTTATCGCGCAGCACGCGCAGACGCAATCCGTTGGAGACAATGCCCCATTGCGATTCTGGCGAACGATTGAGGTATTCCTGCAGCAGGCTGTGCGGGCTGGCTTTGGAAGCGCCCACCACGCCAGCCGAGCGCTTCTCCAGGTCAACGCCACAGCCGACCAGGTGGATCGGCACCGCCGTCCACAGGTGCGAGATGGCGTATGGCTTGCCGTCAATTTCCAGGCCCCTGGCAGGCTGCAGGCGTCCAAAATCCAATTCGTCAAAAAGAGGGTAGAGCCAACGATCGCGAGTCAACCCTGTAGCGGCGTCGCTTTCACCCAGGCGGTTGCGTGATGTGCTGAAGGCGGCCCAGGCTCCCTGCAGCCGGTTCCACGAGCGGTTGATGGCTTCGTTGAGTTTCTCGCCTGAGAGGTGATAGGCTTCTGGCGTGAGACCTGGCAGGCTTTTGTCGTAATCCAGGATGCGCTGAAGCAAATCAGAGGGCAGCAGTGCGCCTTCGGTGTGGATGGTGGTGAAGGGGTTGCGGGTGCGAGTTTGCATGTGACTCTCTTTTTACCACGAAAAATAATTCATTTACTACGAAGGCACGAAAAATTCATTTACTACGAAGGCACGAAAAATTCATTTACCACGAAGACACAAAGAAACACAAAGGTTTTTTAAGGTTTTCTTGGTGGCTCTTTGTGTGCTTCGTGGTTCAAGGTTTTGTTTTTACCACGAAGGCACGTAGGAACACGAAGTGTTTTTAAGGTTTTCTTAGCGGCTCTTTGTGTTCTTCGTGGTAAAACGGTTTTTGCCCGTTGACCATTCGTTTAATTCCCTCTTTTACCCTGACCGTGTTCCAATTGATTAAGAAACCAAGCCATAAACCACTCAACTTGAGATAGGTGAGCAGTTGGGCTTCGTGGATGGGCAGGAGGGTTTCTACGGCTTTGTTTTCGATGATGACGGTGTGCTCCACAAGCATATCCAGTCGGTAACCAGCGTCCAGTTGCTGGCCATCATAGAGGACAGGCTGATGTACTTCGGTTTCGACGTGCAGGCCGCGCTGGCGCAGTTCGTAGGCCAGGCAGGCCTGGTAGGCGGATTCAAGCAAGCCAGGTCCGAGGGCACGGTGGACCAGGATGGTCGAGTCTACTATTTGTTTGCCAATTTCTTCGATGTCCATAGGTTTATAAGTTAAAGCGACGTTTGGCATAATCCATAAACTGAGTGATAGGGTTAGGATAGATTTGCTTTCAATTGTACCTTTGTGCTATAATTTAATAGCCAGTGGACAAAGTTCGGCTTCAGGCCGTGTAATTGTCTGACTACGGTCAGTTCAGTTCTATATCCCTGGCAAGTAATTTTCCAAAGCCGCTATATTTAGCGGCTTTTTTTGTGTGTAATATACGCCATACGGGGTTGTTCGTGTATCGTCCAAGTCATGCACCAGCCGAAAGGATTTCCACAGTAAATCAAGGTAACGATCTTCTCTGCGTTCATAAAATCGTTGCAATGACCACAAAAAATAATCGACCGCCTGGAATCCACCACTCTCATGAGAATTTTTGGGAATAACCTTAATCTCAGGCGAGTGAACAATACCCCACTGCTGGGCAAAGCGATCTTGCGCCGTTTTTAATGCCAGCCCCAGTGCCTCGGTGCGGTCCTGTTTCCAACGCTTCGAAAAGTAAATTTCGTAACGTTCGTCCTGGTGCAGGAGATTTTTGAATAACACCCTGACCATATAATCGTACAGGTCATTTGGTGTATAGCGATAATCAAGATCGAGCATATTGCGCTTCCGGACATATTCCAAAACTTTTTGTTTGTCGCGTACAACTGCCAAAAATCGAAGTTCGTGCTTTTGCAGCAAGGCAAACACCTCGCGCCGCACTTCTGGCACATCGTCTTTGGCGTGGAACATCAGAGCAGTTTTGCGCGCTTCTGGTTGCATGGATGGCACTTTTTTGAAATAAGGGTCAGCCAGCAAAGCCTGGCGTAAAGTGTTCAATTCCAGTTCAAGCGAAAGCGGGTCAGGAATATCCAGAACGCCCAAAATAAAAAAACGTGAACAACCTTCCTCGCCAATTAAAACCTTGCCACGCTGCCCAAAGAGAGTTGTATCTCCGGCTTCATCTACAAAGTAAAAGCGACATTCGGCTGGTTTGTTTTTCATCTTTCACACTTTTGGCAGATACACATAAATTCCGATTACATCGGGGGGCAGCTGGGGCTCGACGCGGGATTGGGCGCTGCGGGTTTTTGATGCTCGGCGCACACGCTGGTGGGCGGCCAATAGCTCGTCAGCGTGCTGCAGGGCAATTCCATCCAGCTGTGGGCGGAGAGAGTCGAAGCCAGCCAGGATCTTGGTTACAGCCTCAACCTTGTTGGCTTCGGTCATGTTTTGATCGGAGCTGGCCCCCAGCAATTCCTCGGCAGCCTGCGCATCCAGCCACTCGGCACTATCGGGCGCACCCCGAAAAGCCACCACCTTCACATCTTCAGCCAGCAAGGGTTTTTCCACGTCAGCGCGGTTGGTGATGATGTGATAACGAAAACGCAGCAGCAGCAGGGTTGTTCGTTTTTGGACCCTGGTTGTGCGCATGGCACCGCAGCGGCGGGCTGTGGCCTGGTTACCCAGCGGGTCGATGGCACTTTCCAGCATGAAACTGGCCAGGTTATCTACGAAGGGGTGGGTGCGCGTCAGGAGGATTTGCTTTTCGCCAATCGGCAGTGCAAACTTAAGGCTCAGGTTCTGAGACTTTAGATTGTTGTTTAATAAGCGTTCTTTTAAGGCCAGGGGCAGGTCGGTAAGGTTGGCAGCCAGCACCTCATCACTGCCGCCGACACTGGCACCCAGGACCTGGAGAGTTTCTTTTACAAAGCGCGAGACATCGACACCAGAGCCAACCGCACCCTGGACCGCGCGCAGTTCTGCGGCAACTTCATCGGGCTTGATCGATTCCTGGGCAAAGACGGTGCGAGAGCGCTTCTCACGCTCGGATACAGCTTCCCACTTGCCATACAGATCATTACGGATCGGCTTCATGTAATCTTCAAAGCCGGGTAAGAAATTATCCATTGCCGTTGGCCGGGAGCGCAGCAGCAAGCCCTCGAAGATGGCTTCGACCACCTTCTCGGTATCGACAGGCACTGGGACCGAAATACCGAGCGAGTTGCGAATGGCCTTGTGTTTGCGCAGCAACACATCCAGCACGATGCCATCGATCTGGTTGTCGGTGCCATAATACGTCAGCACGCGTACCTTGCTTTTTTGCTGGCCGTAGCGATCGACCCGGCCTTCGCGCTGCTCGTGGCGGGTGGGGTTCCAGGAAAGATCATAATGGATGACGGCGTCAAAATGAGCCTGCAGGTTGATGCCTTCGCTCAGGCAGTCGGTGCAAACCAGCACGCGCTTTTCGGCGGCGGAGAGCTGCAGTACGCGCTCTTCGCGCTCGGAGGGCGGCAGCAGACCGGTGACGGCGGCCACTTCCACGCCTTTCAACTGCTTGCGCAGCTCGGCGGCGACATACTCGGCAGTCGGGATGTAGCGGCAGAAGAGGATCGGGCGGTAGCCTTGCTGCAGAAAATCCTTGAGCAGCTCGATGACTTTGTTGAGCTTTTCATCTTTTTGGCCCAGCAGCCCATCGGCCATGCGAGCCAGGTCTAGCAGCAAGCGCCGGCTGCCCTGGTCTTCGTTCTCGCCCAGGTTGCCGCCGGGGGCCACATCAATCCCTTCCGCGCCAGAATCGGTCACCAGGTCCATGATGTTGCGCTGGCCAATCTCGTCGATAACCTGCAGGCGGTCGCTTTGTTCATCCGCGTTATCGTCCCCTTTTGGCTCGGCGCGGTTGCGCAGGGTTTCGGCGGCTGCGGCCGGACTGGAGGCCAGCGACCTGAGCAGGGCCAGGGCCGACCACCAGCGCACGCGTTGATGAAATTGGCCACCGCTGGTATCGCGGACTGTCTCGCGGGCGTAATCCAATACGCGCTCGAAGAGTTTTTTGTATTCGGGTGAGAGTTTGTAGGTGCTTTCGCTTTCTTCACGATCCGGGAAGGGGGTATCGGCTTCCATGAAGTGACGGATATCCGCCCGGCGGCGCTGGATGAAGTGTTGGGCCAGGTTGCGGCGGTGGCGTTCATTGCCAGCGCCAGAGAGGTCATCCGGCAGGTTTTCAAAATCCTCATCCAAAATGGTTAGCAGCGAGCGGAAGGCTTCTTCCTTGCCGCTGTGCGGGGTGGCGGTCACCAGGATGATGTGCCGGTTGGGATTTTGGGCCAGGCCGCGAATTAGCTGGTGGCGCTGCTGTTTGCCGCCTTTTTCGTTCTGGCTGGCGCAGGTGTGGGCTTCATCCACGATGATCAATTCGGGGCAGGTGCGCAGGAATTCGTCGCGCCGGCGATCTGTTTTGATAAAATCCAGCGAGACGACCACAAAGGGGTGGCGTTCAAACAGGGATTCGCCCAGGCTCAAACCACGTTCCAGGCGGGCGGCTGTGCCAGGCAGAACCAACTCGGCTTCGATGTTGAACTTTTCGCGCAGTTCGGCCTGCCACTGCTCGGCAAGCTGCGGCGGGCACAAGATCGCAAAGCGCTCCACTTCGCCGCGGTCCAGCAGCTCGCGGGCGATCAGACCGGCCTCGATGGTTTTGCCGATACCGACATCATCCGAGATCATCAGGCGAACAGGGTCGAGTTTGAGGGCGATCATGAGCGGCACCAACTGGTAAGGGCGAGGTTCAAAGGCCAGGCGCGCAAAGGAACGGAACGGCCCGGCGCTGGAGCGAAAGCCAAGGCGGACGGCGTCACGAAGCAAGCGCGCCGAGCGGTAATCACCGACTTTGGAGGGGTCTGGCAGGTCAAACTGGGCCGAAGTGACCGTTTCGAGCGGCAGATAAATACCGGCTATTTCATCATCCGTCCCACCAAGCGGGCGCACGACCAGGAGCTCATCATCCGATTCGGGCAATACCACCCATTCGCGTCCGCGCGCTTTTACCAGGGAACCTACTGAAAAATTAGCCATGTATTCGGACCTCTTCCCAACTGAAAATTAATGATTATGCTTTGAACTTATGCTCAAAATCGGTCTCAACAAAACAGTTCGTTTGGTTTACGCGCATCTGGCATAAGGTAGCCCTTGAGAATTTTATTGATGCGATCTGCCCACCCATCCCCAGGGCGCTGCCGCCCAAAAGGTAAAGCGAGGCTGGCGCGGGAAGGCGTTCTCCGAGCTGGCTGAGAAAATTTTTCAGGATGGCGGAAGTTACTGGCTCCATTTTTGCCCCAATTCCCAACTGCGCAGTAAATGATGAGCCACGTTTTCGTAAGTACCCGCCCAATTGGCCACGATGCCGGTTTGCTCGCGTTGTTTTATGCCGAGCTGGCGGAGCAGCTCATCTGGGGAAGCCTGCGGTTGGAAGGAAAATTCCTGCTGGAATAGATCTGGAAGCTGACGCCAACGATCTCCCACATATAACTGCAGCCGGGCATCATGTTTGCGCTGCAAATAGACTGCCGCGGTGTAAAAGAACTTGAGTGTTTGCTGATCTTGCGGTGATAAACCATCCAGTGCGCCTGGCAGGGCTTCGCAGAAATCAGGATGTAAAAGAAAAATGGCAATCACAGCCGTGCGGACGCGGCTGCTGGGCTGTTTTACCAGATCGGTCAACATTTGCTGTGGAGATCGCAGGTGCCTGACCTGGGTGGCCGTCAGGCGGGATAGGTAACGGATCCCCATGACCTCCAGTTCGGCAACCAAACGTTCTTCTTTTTCCAACTGCCCGGCTGTTAACATGGATCAATTTCCTCTGAATAATATTGTAGCACCGGTACGCGTATCTGCCCTGTGTTAAAAACGAGTCACCACGAAGGACACAAAGAGGCACAAAGGTTTTCTTGGTGGTTCTTCATGACCTTTGTGGTGAACGATCTGGTGGTCTAAAAATATTTAAGCCTGCCCGCTATTCCCAAACACATGCGGTGCTTTTTTGATTACCTGCTCCCAATCATCCTGCAACCCAAAGCGCAGGTAGCTGTAGCCGATATCATCGAGGCAACGGGTCTGGGCGGCATCGCGTTGAGCACGCTCTGGGTATAAATGATGCGGGCCGTCGACGTAGATGGCCAGGCAGTCTTTTTCATATAAGAAGTCTGGGCGGGTGGCGCAGCTCTCGATCAGTTTTTGAGCGTGTGAGGGCAGGCTGAGGCTGCGATTTTCGATAAAATCGAGCCAATTACGTTCCAGGTCAGACTGGCACTGGGCGCGCAGCCGCTTGAGATGCTCGGCGCGCGAGAGGGCCGATGGTGAAATTTTTGCCTGGGTACCGCTCAATTCAATCAGCACGTCCTTGATGATTTGGCGATCTAGCAGGCGGTGTTCCATCTGGTTGAAGTAGCTCATCAGACAGTTGTAACAGGCAGCCTCGCAGTCTTCGACGGCATTTTCGGCCTTGCGTAAATCTTCGCCGGTGAGCGGGTTAAAGTGGCACAGCTCCAGGGCCGTCTGGGCGACACTGGCGAAGGCGCTAGAGTCATCCATTAACCTGCGCAGCACGCCAGCCCCGCCCTCGGCTGACTCGTAGAACAGGATCAGTTTGCGATCATCAGTGGAGGGCAGCGGTTCTGCAGAGAGCTCATTATCTTCAAGCTGGTAGGCTACCTGGATGGCTGACTTGAGCGCAGCTTGCAGGCTGGCCATTTGTTCGAGTGGCAGCTGGCTGTGCGGTTCAAAGATCAGGCAGTTCTTGGTGTCTTCCACAAAGGGAATGACCTTCATGGTGCGGGTTGACATCGGGTCATCCCCTTCGTCGGTCTTGTCGTTTTCCTTGGCCCAGTAGCCGCGCTCAATATCGAGCATAAACCCAAATTGGGTGGGGTCTTTTCGGCGCTTCCAGCCCATGTTAATGCGCCAGAGCGAGGCTGCGCTGGCATAGGTCAGCGTGGCAAGCTCTTGATCATCCTTCATTAGTTTGGCCGATTGAGCGGCGGGCTCACCGGCCTGGTTATCCTGGAAACGGAAGGCGGTGCGCAGTTCAAAGCCCTGGCGCATGCGTTCTTCCTCGTCAGAGCTGATTCGGTCACGGCGTTTGGTGGAGACATTTTGCAGGCGGAAGAGGGACACCAGGGGGATATCGAGCAGGGCATCGCAGCGCTGGCAGCGGTCAGGGCCATCGCCATCGCTGATAACATGGAAATAACCGCAGACCGGGCACTGCTTGGCGCGGTTGGTGACCAGTCCATCACCACTTTCCGAAACCGGCAGGTTGACCTTGTTGATGATATAGCGTGAGCCTTCGTGATAGATGATCGAGCGCGGCCCGAACTCAGAGATGGCCAGGAAGCGCGAGCGTGACAGGAATTCGTCTTTGTCTTTGATGCGCCGGCCGGGGATAAAGGCAGAAAGCGGCAGACGCGGAAAGCTGTAACCGGGCAGGAAGCCTTCGCTGGCAAAATAGCGGTAGGAATAGAAATCGGACTGAATCAGGTTCTCTGAATCGGTCAGCAGTTCGATCTGGCTCTCGGCTTCGTTGCGCAAACGCCTGGCCAGGTTACGGTCATCGGCCGAGCGCGACATATCGTCGATGATGCGCTGCTGGGTCTTTTGCTGTCCCTTGGCGGCGCGATAAAGGGTGCGCCAACGCTTGCAGGCCTGGTCGAAATCGAGCGGGACGTGGTTCAGGGTAGCTTCCAGCCAGGTATCCCTGTACCAATCGGTTCTGGCCAGCTCCACCTCGATGGTTTTTAGTACGCTTTGCGCGCGCAAGCGGGCTTTTGCGCGGATCCCATCTGAATTGAGCGCATCCTTGACCGAATCAAGCACCTCCAGGGACGGGTCATCGCCGGAGAGATCGAGCAGGTCTTTGAGCGAGCGCTGCAGGTCCAGCCCCGACTCAGCCAGCCAGATGGAATGGACGTGTGCTTTTACCAGATCTTCATTAACCAGGTCAAGGCGGGGGGGTGTCACTGCGCCCGCGACCATCAGGTTTTGACGTTTGAAGTAATACTGGTCATGTGGGCTGCCCATGGTGCAGTAGGTAAAGACCAGGGCTGGCTGGCCGCTGCGCCCGGCACGACCGCTGCGCTGGGCATAGTTGGCCGGGGTGGGCGGGACATTGCGCATGTTGACGGCATTCAGCTCGGAGATATCGACACCCAGCTCCATGGTCGGGGAGCAGTACATGATGGGGAGCTTGGCCTCTTTGAAGAGGTCTTCACGTTCCTGGCGGATGTTGGCCGGCACCTGGGCGGTGTGCTCGTGGGCTGATAACCCATACATGTCACTACTGATGGAGCGGTAAAAATCGACAAAATACTGGTTGGTACGCCCGCCTTCTTCCGGCTGGCGTGGCACGCGGATCTGGTCATGGAAGGCTTTTCGACCGTCGCCGGCTTTCCAGATCATCACCGAAGCGGGGACCTGGTAACCAGGCACTTCATCTTCTTTTTTGGCTTCCTGCACAATTTCCACCAGTCCGCCCACGCGCAAGGCCTCCAGGATTTGACGGATCATTTCCTGGGCATCTTCAACGGTTAGTTTGGCTTGGAAATCGGGAAAATTCTTGCGACGCCGTAAGAACTGGCCGTAGCCACCCTGCCCGGAAAGGAAAACATTGCCAAGGTAATCTTCACCGCGCGCATGTCCTTTTTTGCGAGGGAACAAAATGGAAGCATGCTCGAATTTCTCAATTTCGTCAATTTTCCAGGGTTCTTTTAGTTTTTGGTTGCTAAGGAGTTTTATACCTTCCTGGTAATTCTGGTTCAGGTGATCGACCTTGATGGCCAGCTCCCGGCGCATAAAATCCAGCAGTACCTTGCTGATATTTTGACGAGTTTGCGGGCTGGCTCCTGCCAGGGCCGGATGGGCATCCTGCCAGATATCCTGTGCGTCGCAGACTTCATCCAGGGAAATATATTGAATTTCAAGCAGTCCAGATTGTTCCAGGTTGGGAGAGGTGATCCGCCAACCGTGTTTGAGGTCGCGGTAGATGCGGTAGCCGAGCATTTCACGCAGGGCGCGTTCGGTTTCGGCTTTTTGAGCAAAGCGCACATCCGGGTCGATGGCATACAAAGCAAAGTCCAATTTGAGCGCATCAAAGATGCGTTGGGTCAGGACTTCGTGAGTAATCCCTGCCTCACCGGCTTTTAAAATTGCCTTATAGATGCCAGAGCGTAAGATGGCGATCTCGACAAAATCATTGAAATGCCCGGCTTGCAGCGAAGCGTCCTGGCGGTTGTCTGTAAAGCTGAGCAATTTTCGGGCTTTTTCCACCAACGTTCGGTCTGCCCGCAAGTTACGGATTAATGACAGGCTCAGCACGGTGGTATCGGTGCTGCGACCGCCTGAGCTGAGTTGAGTTAGTTTGGAAAATTCAGAGCCCTGGCGTGGGTTATAAGAGACCCCGCAGCTTAGGCAGAAGCGGAATTTACCGGGGATGAACTGCACCTCGATGCCTGTCTCTGCTAGCTGCCCGAGGGGATTGATTTTGAACGGCGCCGGCAGGTTTTTGCGCTGGCTGGCGATCACACTCATATTCCCATTTCGTTCTTCCAGCCACTCTTCCGGGATTTTCTCAAGCATATTCTCTGGCAGCCAGGGCTCAAGTGTATTCAGGTAGAGATAGCCTTTTTCGCTGCTATCATCCTCGGCATTGTCATCAAATTCCTGGGGGCCAAATGCTGTCCAGTTGGCCGCAGTACCATCTTGCTGTGGACGAGCAGCAGCGTTTTTGAACTTCCGCACCACGTAATATTCCTGGCCACACTCACGGCAAAAGACCAGCGGCAGCAAGATCTTACTTCTATCATTTGGAACAAATTTTTGCCCGTTGACCGTTGCATAGCGTTCATCTTCTGCCTCCAGCGAGGCATAGACCGTATCGCCACGGCTGATGAACTGGTGCAGGCGAAAGGCAAAGACCGGGAAACCGGTCTCTGGGTTGCGGACGTCGTAGCCGGTCATGAGGGTTTGGATGAGTCGCTGGTAGCAGATTTCTTCAGGTACGCCTGTTGTTGTGCTGAGCAGTCTGGCGGCTCCTTCTTTTCCATTGCCCAGCTCGCTGCCATACCTGCTTAGCAGGCTGCGCGGGATGGCTCTGATCAGTTTGCCGGTTTCTTCATCTCTGCGCAGTCCGAGGGTGGCCTCGATCCAGCCTGCCAGCGGCTCGCTAATAAATTCTTCAAAGTTGTTGGGGATTGGGTCACTGGCCTGCAGGCGCAGCGTCAGTGCTTCCAGGTTTTGGGGCTGGGTGAAATCCAGTTCTTTGGTAGAGCGTTTTAAGGTTTCACCGATAATATTTTCGGGCCGGACGGTATCGCCAAATAGTTTGGTCGCGACCTCAGCCACATCGCGTTTCTGCTGCTCCAGACCACCCGCGCTCGAAAGCGTAGCCGAGGTACCGACGCACTGCAGCCGGGTCGTGTTGAGGATATTGCGCACCCGCCGCACCAACATGGAAACATCTGCCCCCTGCCTTCCACGATAAGTATGCAGCTCATCCAATACCAGGAAGCGCAGCCCCTGGGCGGCATTGATCAGGGTCTTGCGCTCACCTGGGCGGGTCAGGATCAATTCGAGCATGACATAGTTGGTCAGCAGGATGTCCGGTGGGTTGGCCATGATCCGGTTTTTTTCCTCGTCGTTTTCCTGCCCGGTGTAGCGCGCAAAAGTAACCGGGCTTTTTCGATCGGGGAAACCCAGGCTGAGGAACTTCTTTAATTCATTTAACTGGCTGTTGGCCAGGGCATTCATTGGGTAAACGATGATGGCCTGGATGCCGCGCCCGCTGCCGTGCTTGAGGACAAAATCCACAATCGGAACGATATAGGATAACGATTTGCCCGAGCCTGTGCCGGTGGTGAGTACGTAGTTATTGCCAGCCTGGGCTACACGGATGGCATCTTCCTGATGCCGGTGGAAGCGAAAACGGCTTCCACCCGGATTCTTTTCATCTTTACGCCGGAAGATATCCCCGCAGGTTTTATGCAGCAAGCCTTCCTGGACAAGTTCATCGACCCAGTGGCCAGGCTCAAAGGCCGGGTTGAGCTGGATGAGCGATTCGGGCCATAATAAGCCGTTTTTTAATTGCTCTTCAACATATTCGCGGATCTTTTTATCCCTGATGCGGATAAAGCTGCTGATGTAGGATGAATAATCTTCAACAAGGCTGTTTCGCAGGTCAAAAACGTTCATTGGTTTCCCCCGGGTGGAGTAGATTGCTTTTCAGTTTCCTGGCTTTCAATATAGGCAAGAAGGATTTCCTTCACTTTCTGCGTGCGAGACCAGGGATAGAGCTGTAGAAAGTGAGCGATTTTTTGATCCTGTTCATTTTTTAGGTCGAAACGCATCTGGAAAGTCTTAGGCAATTCTGTTTCCATTTAACCCTTCCTCTTGTATGCGGAATGCACTACATAATTGTAGATGCTTTCGGGTGTAAGGGCAATACTTAAATGTCACTTTTTGCAAGGATGGATGTCGCTTTTTTTTTGATGTTGAATAAAAATCAGCACCGAAATGAGAGAAACTGACCTGGAACAATGCAAGTGCAATCCACTGTACTGTGCGAGCATTGATCTTGAGGGCTGGGCTCTTCATTATATTGTGTCAGCCGGCTAACTCGAATTATATCGATATGCGCATAGTCAACTTTATTCGCAGTGTCAATTACCGCACCAATAACCCATCCCACCTCCACCCTCACCCCACACAATCAACCCTATGGTGCAAAAACTTCAACCGATCGGTGGATACCTTTGCGGGGGTTGTTTGATATCCTATCAGTATTCACTCGTCATAGGAGCTCACCATGCAATCTCGTCTTTTCTCAAAAATTATCGCTTTGTTTTTATTGTTATCGCTGCTTTTGCTGAATGCCCAGCCGGCCCTGGCGCAGAGTGGTGCCCTGGATGGACCGGTGGACCCGGCCGAGATGGAGGCCTTTTTTGATGGCTACCTGGCCGAACAGATGGATCTGTACCACATCCCGGGTGTGGTCATCAGCGTGGTGAAGGATGGCAAGGTCTTCTTCTCGAAGGGCTATGGCTATGCTGATATCGAGCAGCAAAGGCCGTTCAGCGAAGACAGCCTGCTGACGACCGCCTCGCTGGGCAAGTTATTCACCGCGGTCGGGCTGCTGCAGCTCAGCGAGCAGGGCAAGCTCGACCTGCAGGCCGATATCCGCCCGTATTTCAAGGACTTCACCCTCAACACCCGCTTCGATGACCCGCTCACCTTTGCCAACCTGTTGACGCACACCGATGGCTTTGAGACGCGCATGATTGGCGTGGCGGCGCTGCGGGCCGATGAATTGAAACCGCTGGGTGAAATGCTGGCCACCTACAAGCCCAACCAGATCCTGCCGGCCGGGAAGTACCTGACCTATGGTGATTATGCCGCCAACCTGGCCGGTTACCTGACCCAGGAAATATCCGGCCGGCCCTTTGAGCAGATCATGCTCGAGAAGATCTTTACACCGCTGGGGATGACGCACAGCACCTTTAACCAGGACCTGACCGCCGCCCAGCGCGACACCCTGGCTACAGGTTATTCCTATGAGCAGGGCAACAACCAGCCCGAGCCGTTTTTCTATATCAGCTACGTTCCGCAGGGCGGGCTGCGCACGACTGCCGCCGATATGAATCATTTTATGCTGGCGCTGCTCAACCAGGGCCAGTACCAGGACGGGCGCATCCTGACCGCGCCAGCGGTGGCGAGTATGCTCACCCAGCAATTCAGTCCGGCGGAGGGTATGCCCGGCATCACCTATGGCTTGTTTGAAGATTTCAAAAACGGCCAGCGCGCCTTGCTGCGCGATGGCGATGGGGTCGGCACACGCACCCGCCTGGTGCTGCTGCCGCAGTACAACACCGGCATTTTCATCAGCTACAACTCGGGTGATAGCAACCTGCGCCTGAATTTGATCGGCGATTACCTCAATCACTATTATCCCGCTGGCAAGACCAGCCCGGTTGGTATGACGGGTTACCGTGAACGCGCCCAGATGTTCACGGGCACCTTCAGACCCTTGCAGGCCGATATCTCCACCTTTACCAAGTCGATGTACTTCTTCTCGCAGCTGGTCGAAATTAAGGCCAACAACGATGGCACGCTGACGATTGAATCGACCGGCATGGGCGATCACAGCAGTGTGATGGGCGGTTTTGAGGGTGCCACGCAGTGGATTGAGGTCTCGCCGCTCCATTTTGAACGGGTGGACGGCGGCGGTGTGGTGGCGTTTGTGACGGATGAAAAAGGCAGTGTTGTGCGCATGATCTCGGGCCAGGGCTATCACAGCACCTTCAAGAAATTGGCCTGGTACGAAGCGGCCCATTTCCAGATCGGTTCCATTGCGGTGGCGGCGGTGATCTTGCTGAGCTTTGGGCTGCTGATCTTCCTCTTAATGCCGCTGATCTGGTTGGTGCGCAAACTTCGCAAACAACAGGCCCGGGCCCCGCTATCCAAAATGGAGCTGGCGGCGCTGGTGTGGGCCGGGCTGCTGACGCAGTGGCTGGCACTGGTGGTCTCTGGGGTGATCGGCAATTTGTACGCCTTCAACAGCATCGCCGGCTTCCCCAATTTTGTGTGGGGCATCAGCCCGGCCATCATCAACGCGCTCAACGCGGTTTCGCTGCCGGCATATTTGACCATCTCTCTGCCGGTGCTGGCCGGGCTGGCCTGGCGCAACCGCTGGTGGAAAACCTGGCTGCGGGTTTTCTTTACACTCAGTGCCGTGGCTGCCCTGGTGGTGATTGCCTGGGCCCAGTATTGGAACCTGATCGGTTTTCACCTGTAGTGAGGCTGAGCCATGACGGTCAATGAATTTGTGGGTATACTTTAAACATGAAGATACGCGCTGCGCTTTCCTCGCTGCACTGGTTGTGGATCCTGGCGGTTACGCTGCTGGTGCTGGTGCTGATCAGTGCCTCGGTCTTTCTCTCGATCGCCATCTACGCCGCCAGTGAAGCCATGCTGGGCAACATCCCGACCCAGGCCGAGATTGCCACCTTCAGCGAGGTGTTTGGGCGTGTGTTCGGTTCGTTGACCTCTGTGGCTCTGACGCTTTTTGCCACCACCTGGCTGGCCCTGCGCCTGCGGGCCGCTCCCCGCTTGCACGGGCTGATCATTGGGCTGCTGGTGGCGGCCGCCACGCTGGTCTCGGATGCGCTCTTATCACCGCCGACCGCCCCGGATGAGTGGGTGGCGATCGCCCTGACGATCCTGGCGGGCTGGCTGGGTGGTGGCTGGGGCGGGCTGATTCTGACCAACCGTGAGGCGGTCTACCGCACCAGCCAGGCGCTCAAAGGAGCCGACCGCAAGGCGGCCGTACAGGCGATTGGCGAACAGCTGGCGGGCCCGGCCATCGAGCTGGTTGCGCTGGTCAACAATGCCGGTGAACTGGAGGCAGGCACGAGCTGGCGATCGCCGCATCTGGCAAAATTGCCCGCCTCGATCGGCCCGCTGCCGGCCGGGCTGGAGACGTTCAGCGTCGCCAGGCCTGCTGACCTGCCCTGGCGGTCACACCTGCTGATCCTGCTTTCGGCCGGGCAAGCGCTGCTGGTGGCATCCCGGCAGCAAGACGGCTTTTCCCGTGCCGATATCCAGAACTACCTGACGATTGCCGAGCAGCTGGGTCTCTCGCTCGAAAACCTCAAGTTGATCGAACAGGCGCGCGAAACTGGCATCATGCAGGAACGTCAGCGCCTGGCGGGTGAAATCCACGATGTCTTGACCCAGGGGTTTATCAGCATTGTCACCAAGCTGGAGATGGCCGAAGAGAAATTGGATAAATCGCCTGGTGATGTGCAGCCGCTGCTGGACCAGGCCCGCCAGGTGGCTCGTGATAACCTGGCGGCGGCCCGCCAGATGACCTGGGCCCTGCGCCCGGACCTGCAGAGCGGCGAGACGCTGGCGGCTGCCATTGACAAGATGACCCGGCACTGGTCCGGTCAGAACGGCATCCCTGCCAGCTTCACCGTCACCGGCAGTTCACAAAGCCTGCACCCCGATATCGAGACGGCCCTGCTGCGCACCGCCCGTGAGGCGCTCAACAACATCCGCAAGCATGCCCGCGCCAGCCAGGTTGCGCTGACCCTGACCTACCTGGACAGCCTGGTGGCGCTGGATGTGCGCGATAACGGCCGGGGCTTTCAGCCCGAATCCCTGCCCGCTGCCAGTGTGGCCGGCGGGTTTGGGCTGCCCTCGGTCCGTGAGCAGGCCGAACGCCTGGGCGGCGAGTTGACCATCGAAAGCGAACCCGGTCAGGGCACCACCATCGCCGTCTCCATCCCGGTCCGCTAATCGGCCGCCTTTCATCAAAGGAATCTGTATGAAACCAATCACGATCCTGATCGCTGACGATCACACCATTGTGCGGGCGGGCATCCGTCAACTGCTTGAGACCCAGCCCGATTTTGAGATTGTGGCCGAGGTGGAAAATGGACGCCAGGCGCTGGTGCAAACCCTGATCTTGCATCCCGACGTGGTGCTGATGGATTTGCGTATGCCCGAGATGGATGGGGTTGAAGCGATCACCGCCATCCGCGAGCAGCTGCCAGATCTGCACGTGCTGGTGCTGACCACCTTCGATACCGATGGCGATATCGTCCGGGCTGTGGATGCAGGCGCGACCGGCTACCTGTTAAAGGATGTGCCGCGCGAGGAGCTCTTTCGCGCGGTGCGGGCCACTGCGCGCGGCGAGACGGTGCTGGCCTCCTCGGTGGCGGCCCGGCTGATGGGCAAGGTCCGCTCGGGCGGGGATGATATGCTCTCATCGCGCGAGATTGAAGTGCTGCTGCTGGTTGCGCGCGGCTCCACCAACCAGGAAATTGCCGAAAGCCTGTTCATCAGCAAGGCCACCGTCAAATCACACCTGATCCAGATCTGTAACAAGCTGGGCGTCTCAGACCGCACCGCCGCCGTCACCACCGCATTGGAGCGTGGGGTGATTCGGTTGTCGTGAGAGAGCAGACGGGGGACGGAGGACCGGGGACGGGGAATGCGGACGGGGGACGGAGGATTGCGTTACTGGCTTTTGTGTAATTGGAGGTAAACCCTACAGTTTACAAACAACGCTGGAATCATGATAAACTATTTTTCGCGGGCTATTATTACTGGTAAGGTGGGGTGATGGACTTGGGCTTATTGTGTTTAAGTGATGATATTTGCCATTGTTCGAGGGTTTTATCTTGTTGAGTGCGGCCAGGCGTACTACGATTAGCAAATTATCCTATCCATTCAAAAAAACAATCAGCAATGATCTGCTATTCGCGGGAAGTTTTATTGCCGTTATTGATACAAAGACCAGGGATTGGCCATGTTCCGGTTGGGGCAGCGGGTGCTTTCCCTTTCGTTTTAAGCTTTATTCTATGCAAGGAGGAGATTGGAATGAATACGCAAAGGGTAATTCGTGCGTTGTGCGCCCTGGTCTTGCTGGGCGGGTTGGTTTTTCCGGGTGGGCGGGTCTTCGCGGGAGGCGCAGGCCCTACTTTTACGGTGACATTGGTCAATGAAGGCTCGGATGCGCACCCAGGGGATGGCGTTTGCGCCACAGCCTCGGGTCCCTGCACGCTGCGAGCCGCATTGCAGGAGGCGAATGCCAATGTGGATATGAATACCATCCTGTTTGCCCTGCCAGGCAGCGGAATTCGATCCATGTCGATCAATTCACCCTTGCCGAATATCACCTCACCGGTCCTGTTGGATGGAACCTACTACTGATAACAAAATTGTCATTTTTCCATCAAGTACAGCCCCCGGCTGTATGTGCGAATCTCGCAATGACAGGTAGCTACTAATAACATCCAATTAAATGTCATCCCCGATAATGCTGGGGCCATGCGCGAACCCGCGCACTTGTACTCCGGGTAGGCCCCAGATTTTGTGGGGCTGCGGGTGTGGCGATCTGCTCGTCTGTCATCGCTGGCGCAATGTCCGCGCGCGATAAAAATCACTTGCAGGGGACCTACTGCTGCTAGCCCATGGCGATCTCGGCTGAAATTCAAAGGGATTTAGTGCAAAGGGCAGATTGCCACGCACGCGACCCTACAAGAGCCAGGGCCTACCTCGGGACCAAAGGCGCGTGCTCGCACATCGTCCCAGTTCTATCGGGAATGACAGGCAGCGGGGACACTCGAGCCATGAGGGTGAGATTGCCACGCCGATGCCCAACAAGAGCCAGGGCCTACCTCGGAACCAAAGGCGCGTGCTCGCACATCGTCCCAGTTCTATCGGGAATGACAGGCAGCGCGAGATGACAGGAGTTCGTCTCCGTCTGCCCATTGTCCGTCATTGCGAGCGAGCGTTCCTCAGCGAGCGTGGCAATCTCACTCATTGGACGCGAGATCGTCACGCCGATGCCCAACAAGAGCCAGGGCCTGCCTCGGAGTGCAAGGTGTTGGGTTTCCCTGCAGGTGTATTTTTTCGTGGTGTATTTCCACGAAAAAATACACCTTTTATTTTATTAAGTGTTGGCTTTGGGCCAGGGGTGGGTTGAGAGGGCCAGGGTGGTGGCTTGTTCGAGGGATAGTTTTTCGCCCTCGGACCAGGCGGCCTGGTAGGCGGGCTCGCCCAGGGCGGCGCGGGCGGTGGTGGCGGCCTGGGTGTGGAAGGCGCGCATCTCGGGTTCCATCACCGTCTGAATGGTCTTGAGGCCGCTCTCGACTGCGCCGAGCAGCTGCGCGGAGAGACGGGCGGCTCCGCTTTGGGCGGCCAGCAGGGACATGCCCACCAGGCTGGAGGTGAGCGGCAGCAGTTCGCCGATCTCCTGGCGCAGGCGCAGGCTGCGGCCGATCAGCTCGCGGACGGCGTCGACGCCCTCGGTTTGCAGCGAGCCGCTGACCAGAGTCACCATGCCCAGGCCCAGGTAGGCGTAACCCAGGGTGGAATGGTCGCCCAGCTCTTCGCTCAACTGGGCACAATCGTGAAAATAGGATTGTGCCTGCGGGTACTGCCCGAGCGCCAGGGCGGCGATGCCCAGGTTGGAGAGCGAGGTGATATAGCCGGTGCGGTTGCCGATCTCCAGCTTGATCGAGGAACTCTCCAGCTCGTACTGCATGCCCGCGGCGTAATCATCCAGCGAGATGGCCAGCACGCCCAGTGAACTGAGCGCGTGGGCGATGGCCAACTTGTCACCGGTTTCGCGGCGCAGGGCCAGGCACTCTTGCAGCCAGGTGCGGGCGGTGGCGTAGTCACCCTGCACGACCGCCAGGTTGCCCAGGCTGATCAATGACATGGCGATGCCGCGCTTGTCTTTTAATGCACGCTGCAGGGCCAGCCCATCGGCCAGCAGGGTTTGTGCGGCGGGATATTCGCCCAGGCTGAAGGCCACGTTGCCGAGGTAGTTGAGCGCCATGGCGGTGCCGGGTTGGTCGCCGGTTTCGCGGGCCAGGGCCAGGCCCTCTTCCAGAGCGGTGCGCGCGCGGGCGTAATCAGATTTTTGAAAATAGCCGGTGCCGATTTCGACCTGGATGCGGCCCATCCCGGCCCGGTCGGCCAGCTGACTGCGGCAGGCGCGCGCCTGATCCAGCCAGGCCAGCGCCTGGCCAAAATCACCGCGCAGGCGGAACAAGCGACCGAGGGCAAACTGGGCATCCGCGGCGGTGGCCTGCAGGCGGCCGGTCTGGGCAACCGCGAGCGCGCTGAGATAATCGGTCTCGGCCAGGTCCCAGTGGCCGAGCAGCTGCTGGACCGCGCCGCGCTGCAGCAGGATGGCGATCTGCTCGGTGGGCGCGCTCAGCAGGGGCAGGAGCTGGTTGTAATAAGCCAGGGCGGCCTCGTTAGAGAAGGATTTCTCGGCTGCTTCGCCGGCTTTGCGCAGGTATTCGCGCTGCTTGGTGTGGTTTTCGCTGCGGCCATAGTGGGTGACGAGCGTATCGAGCAGCGCGGCTTCTTGCAGGTGACCGGCCGTCAGCTCGCGCTCGAGGAAACGCGCCAGTTGTTCGTGCAGCTGTGAGCGCAGCCCAAAGGGCAGGCTCTCGTAAGTCACCTCGTGCAGCACAATGTGTTTGAATAGGTACGAAAGCTCCGGTTCGGGCGTATCGAGCGGGGTGATATCCAGCCCACGCAGCCGTTCCAGGTCAAACTTGACATGCTCCACCTGCCCGAGTGAGGGGTAATAACCGGCCAGCCAGTCGGCCCGGAACAGGCGCCCGATTACACTGGCCACGCGCAGGGTGGTCTTTTCGCGTTCGCTGAGCTGATCGATGCGGCTGAGCACCAGGGTGTGCAGGCTGCCAGGCAGCTCAATCTTCTCAAGGTCGGCCGGGTCGCGCGGGTCGAGGCCGCGGTCGCGCAGGTAGTTGAGCAGCTCCTCCAGGTAAAAGGGGTTGCCCTGCGAGCGCAGAGTCAGCTTTTCCACCAAACGGGCGGGCAGGGCTCCGGCGCGGGCCGGGTACAGCTGGGCCAGCTTGGCGCGGATGGCCTGCTCGCATTCGGGCTGGCTCAACTCGTGCAGCTCTATCCGGCTGTAGTGCGGCAGGCTCTCGAGGTGTGAAATACGCTGCAGCCCGGCCTGGGGCGGGCGGTGGGCCAGCACAAAACAAACCGGCAGATTGTTGAGGGCCTGGGCCAGCTCCTCGAGCAGGTCCTGCGAAACCGCGTCCAGCCAGTGCAGGTCTTCGATCACCACCAGCAGCGGCGTCTCGCGCGCGGCCGATTTCAGGCAGTCTTCCAGCAGGGCGTGCAGGGCCGACTGGCGCGTCTTGGGCTCCAGCCCGCGGGTGAAATCATTCTCGGGGATGTCGATATCCAGCAGCGGGCTGAGCAGCGGCAGGGCCTCCACGCGGGTCGGGGCGCGGTCATCCAGCTCGCCCTCCAGCAGGCGCAGCTGCTTGCGGGTCGGCAGCTCCGGGTCCAGCCCAAAGAAGGCCGTCCAGATGTTTTTCCAGGCGTGGTACGGTGAGTAGATGCCGTCTGACTGGCAGGAACCGCCGTAGCCGATGAAGCCCTGGCGGTGGGCGGCGCGGATGATCTCGGCCACCAGGCGTGATTTGCCCATGCCCGGCTCGGCCACGATGGCGATAATTTGGGATTGCCCGGTCAGGGCCAGGGCCAGCTTTTGCTCGATACTTTGCAGCTCGGCCTGGCGCCCGACCATCGGCAGGGTGTAGGCCGGTTCCTGCAGGCGGATGGCGCGGCGGCGGCGCTGGGCACTGATGGCGAAGACCGGCAGTGGCTCGGCCTTGCCCTTGACCGTCAGCGGGGGGCGCGGTTCGATGACGAAATCGTGCTCGACGGCCTGGTGGACCGCGCCGCTGATCAGGATCTCGCCGGGGGCAGCGTTGGTCATCAGCCGGGCAGCCAGGTTGACCTCGTCGCCCAGGGCGCTGAAGCTCTTGCGTGACTGGCCGCCATAGGCGCCGGTGCGCAGGGTGCCCTGGGTGATGCCGATCTGCAGCGGGTCGAGGAAGCCCAGGGTGGCACTGGCGGCGCGCAGCTCAACGGCGGTCATCACCGCCCGGCGCTCGTCATCCTCGTGCGTCTTCAGCACGCCAAAGTTGATGTAGGCGTAGCTGCCCTTATCGCCGCTGATGGCCTGCAGCAGCGTGCCGTCGTGGCGGCTGACGATCTGCTCGGCCAGGCGGATGAAGGCGTCCAGGCGGGCGCCGGCGTTTTCGTCGTCGTAATCGATGCCGGTGAAGCGCATAAAGAGGGTCGCACAGGGGCGGAACTCGGTCAGGAAATCGGCCTGGCCGGTCTGTTCGCGCTCCACCAGGGCCGGGAAGAGCCAGGGTAACAAGTCCTGGGCCGAAAGATAGGCGTGCAGGGCCGGCATGGCCAGCGGTGTTTCCACCTGGGTGGTCAGCCCGCTCAGCACGGCAAAGCGCTGGGTGCCGGCCGGGTTGCTGCGCCATTCGCCCAGCACGGCCCCGGCCCCAAGCGCGGCGGCGGTGTCTTCATCGATCAGGATCTCGCCCCGGCCGGTCAGCTCGCCGGCGGTGGCCGAGCGCGTGATGGTGGCGCCCGCCAGCATATCCACCAGATGCACAGAGGGGTCGCCGACCACGAAGCGGCGGGCCGGCCCGCTGGTGATGGCGACCTTGATGTGCAGGGCAATACTTTCCTGGTTGGGCAGGGGGATGCGTGCAAAGGCGCGCATGGCGCGCTGCAGGGCCAGCCCGCAGGCGGCGGCCAGCAGCGGGGTGGGCGAAATGGGGTAGGCCAGATCGCCGGTCTCGGCCAGGCTGGCATCGAACCAGCACAGCAGCGAATCACCGGCAAAGTCGATCACGCTGCCGCCATGCCGTTCGATCTCGGCGATCAGGGCGGTGTAGACGGCCTCCAGGCGGCGCGAAAGCTCCTCGGCCCCGCGCCGTGGCCCGAGCACCTCGCGCAGTGACTCAGTCAGCGAGGTGAATCCAGAAATATCCGCAAACAGAGCGGTGCCGTGCGCGCGGTCTGGCAGGGACTGGCCCTGGGCCAGCGCGCGGATGCGATCCTGGGGGAGGTAGGCGCTCAGGCTTTGCATGAGGGTGGTTTAGGGGGTGGCTGGCACCAACTGCCAGAAGCTGGCCTGGTAGCCAGCCGCGTCAACCGTATCAAAGGCCTGGCCCAGGCGGGGCTCGGTCTTATCACAGCTCCAGTTGTAGATGATGTTGTGACCGGTGACGAACATGGGGATGACCTCCGCGCCGGGGTTCTGGGCGCAGTAATCGCGCATGGGCTGGCTGGGCTGCTGGCTGGTATCGGCCTTGCTATCACAGGGGATGTTAGCGCCGACGTTGCAGGCATAGACCTGCCCGCCCATACAGCGCCAGCTGGTCATCTCTTTAAATGAAGGCGGGAAGTCGGCAGCAGGGTCCAGCCCGGCGGTTTTGAGGTAGCCCAGGAAGAGCGCATCGGGCAGACGTTCGCCGGTGTAACGCGCATCGGGCGCATCCACCTGCCCAACGGCGGCACAGTAGGCAAACGGGTCGCTGTAAGCACGCGGCGCACAGCCAGCCAGCAGCAGGCAGAGGAAGAGGAGCAGGGTTGTTTTTTTCATGTTGTTTCCTCAGAGAAAAGGGTTTGGTGTCTTCATTTTAGCAGAAAATCAGGTCTAAGTGGGATGGGAAAGGGTGGAAGGTGGCGGTGGGGGGGCTCTTAATTATTACGAGTTTGTGGGCATGTAATTCGGATGGCAGCCGTCTCGGAAAACTTTGAGAGAACTAACAGGGCGATTAGAACAAATACTGTCTGTCGTCGTTCAACTACCGACTTGTTCTTCGGTAATGAGGCAGCCCGCCGGTGGCAAACTACCAGGTTTTAGCATAGGAAAATTGACAATTCGTAGTAGCTGACTTGGTTGTAAAACTAAAACAGCCGGCTCGCGATGAATCTTATGGAGCGGCACTGAATTCAGCTATTTTTCTACTTATTGCAATTGGTACCTGCTTACTGTAAATATCTTGCCCCACCTCGATCCGATCATAGAATATTGTCCAGGGTGCTAGCACCTGGACAATATTCTATCCTTGCCTTCACCCTAATCCAGGTCATTAAAGTATTCGTCCTCGTCTGCCTGGTATTCTGACAATTGTTCCCCAATTTTTCGGCCGGTGGCTTCTTCGGCTGATTTTATTCCACCTAGCTGCCTGACTTTTGTTTGAATTTGGGCCATATAGGCGGCCGGGTTTTCTTTGACCTGGTTGGTGGTATAACGCAGAAGATGCCACCGGTCGTTAATGATTTCGTTCTGCCGCCAGGTATCTTCATCTATTTTGCGTATTGAATCATAGTGGGTTGTGTAGCCGTCGGTCTCGATTGCCAGATCACCCTCTTTGCAGAAGACGGCAAAATCCAGAAAATAAATCTTGCGCTCGATTGACAATCTCCATTGTCGTTCGGCAGGCATTACAGAGTTTTTTAACGAATTCCAAACTTCATCTTCCAATGGGCTGCCATCAAAAAGATCATTGATTTGTTGGGCTTGTTCAAATTTTTTTTATTGTCGTCGGCACAAATACAAGCCGGCGTGGTCGATAACTTGGGATTGGAACCGCCCGCTCTTCAAGGGCCGATAATTCCAGCCGGTAGTATAGATTTTCTGCTTTCTCTGGCTTGGTCACATCGTTCGGGAACAATACTCGCCGGGGCACAATGTCGCATTGACTTACTTCGCCAAAATAGCGAATCTGGTAGGCGGCCTTTTTGCCAAAAACATGACCTTGGTAAAACGCCAATAACCTGGGGGGGGAAGTTCTTGGGGGCCTTATCGAATGGAATATGGTACCAGCGTTCATCTTTTAATCGATCCAATGCCTTGACGTTTGGCGATATTGCGACTAAAACATTTTTTTTATCTATAGAAATAGTCATTCCCAAGATCTTTGAGGCTGGGTTACGAAAAATAAAACCACCATTTGCAAGGGATTAATTGACTGTTTCTCGCGTAAGGTTGAAACTCAGCACATCCCCGCGTGTGAATTATACAATCTGTTTGCGTTTTAGTGGAAAAATTCCCCGGCTACAAAAAAAACGCCACCCCGCGCGGAGTGCCCCCCCCCACAGGGGGGACACCCCGCGCGCATTATTTACGGTACGTAATACGTGATCACCAGCTGCGGGGCCAGGTCGGGAGTGGTGCCGCTGTTGAAGGAGAGCTGGTTGTTGAGCGCGTCATTGTTATCGTCCAGCCGGTAGGCCAGGCGGAACTCGCTCCAGCCGGTTTTGTTGAGGGTTGGCAGGCCGGCTCCCAGCAGGGGCGCGCTGTACCATTGGCCCACCAGTGAGGGCCGCACCGCGAAGCTGGCCACCTTGCCGAGCGTGGCGGCCGCCTGGAAATCGGTCTGGGTCAGCCCCAGCAGGCCGAACGGTCCGGTACGTGCATCCACCAGAATGGGACCCAGCACGCCAAACGGGTTGCTGCCGAGCGGCAGGCTGGCCTGGCGGATCTTGAGCGTGGCAGACAGGATCACGGCGTTATCGGGCAGGGCGGCGGTGTTGAAGGCCAGGATCGCGCGGAGCTGGCGGCGTGTGGCGGTATCGCCCAGCTTGAAAACCGCCGAAGTGCTGTCCGGGATGCCGCCCTGGCTGCTGGTTTCGCTTGATTCAATCACAAAGCCGTCATAGGCGCCGGCCGACTTGACCAGCAGTGAACTGGCCCAGCGGATGTTCAGCCGCAGCGCGCCACCAGAAGCCGCAAAAACGGCCGGCTTGGAAAGATCGTTACTCGGCGCACCGGGAGCGCTCTGGAATTGCGACACTTCGACGTAGTAACTGCCGCCGGCTGCCAGGGGCACCGCCACGCGCGATTGGTAGCTGCCGCCGCCCAGGTCATCGTTGCAGGTGCCGACCGGCTGCAGGTTGCCGGGTGTGCCCGACCAGACCGCCAGCATGGTGTCGTAATCCGAACCGATCGTATCGACCACCAGCCAGCGGGCGGTGGGGGTGGAGATGCGCAGCCAGATGGTGGCGTAACCCTGGCCACGGTTGCAGCTGGTCAGCAGCGGGTCAAAGATGCCCTGGGTCGCTTCGAGCGTGCTGAGCGAGAGCGAAGTTGCCTGGACCAGGATGGGGGTGAGCGGCAGGGCGATATCGTCGCCGATATTGACCTTCAGCGAACCACTCTCGGCGGCGCTAACCGGGCTGCAGCCGTTGGCGTTGCAGGCCCTCACCCAGTAATAGTATTTAACATTATCCAGCAGCAGGGTGTCGTTGAGCGAAAGCCCTGTCAGCCCGGTTTTGTGTGGGTTGGCCGGCAGGCTGTTGGCCGAGCTGCGGAAGATTTCATAGTAGCTGGCCCCGCTGGCAGCGTTCCAGCTGAGCTGGATGGTGGCGTAATCCGTTCCGTCGCTGGCTGTCAGCCCGCCGGGGGTGGCCGGGATGGTGGGCGCGGCGGAGACGGTCACGGCCTGGTTGGTGGAGCTGTCTCCGAACCAGGTGATGTAATCGCGCACCATGCGCCATTGGAAGTTGTAGTTGCCAGCGCTGACCGGGGCGACCACGTTGAAGCTGTAGGTGGCGTTCTGGCCGGGGGCGATGGCGGCTGCGGCGGGCAGAATGGCCCGGCTGGTGCCCCAGGTGCTGTTATCGGTCGGGTTTTGCGAGCCCAGGTTGTAATAGGATGCCGCTGTCCAGGTCTCGCTGCCGTTGTTGCGGAAGGTCACTGAGACGGAGTAGGTGCGGCCGGTCAGCATGCTGGTGGGCACCGATTGCGAGACGAACTGGGCGGCGTAGACCGGCTGGGTGCTGAAGGACCACCACGTACCGCCATCGGCCACCGTTTCGATGCGGCTGTTGGTGGAGAGCACCTGCCAGTAATAGGTCGTGGCGCTGCTCAGCCCGCCCAGGGCTACGCTGGTGGAACTGCCGGTGCTTTGCCAGCCGCTGTCGCAGTTGGCGTTGTTGGTGGTGTCGATGCAGTATTTATACTCGCTGGCGCCGCTGCTTGAATTCCAGCTCAGGGTTGGGCTGGTGGAGACGCTGCCGGCTCCGTTGCCTGGGCCGCTTTTGCCAAAGGACCCGGGTGCGTTGCAGGGTGAGGTGTCGGTTGACCAGCTGACCTTGACGCGTGCGTCGCCGCCGTCCTCGCGCAGCATCACCTTGAGCGGGGTGGAGCCGTTCAGGTAGATGGCCGGGCAGACGTAGGTCGAGCCGGAACCGGAGCGGTCGGCCTTGTTGCTGCCGTTGATCCACAACTTCAGACCGTCATCATGCTCGACGTAAAAGACGTAATTGCCAGCGCCGAAATTGCGGCTGCCGCTGTATTCGCCCACCCAGGTATCCGGATCCATGCCGCAGCGCGTGCCGGTGCCGTAGTTCTGGTCCAGGAAGGTGCTGGAGATGGTCTCGGAGCAGCGGTAATTGCCCGAGTTGTTGTTGTCGTTCCAGCGGTCGATCGTGTCGTAAAAGCTGGAGGACCAGCTGTCGCTTGAACCGCCGCCGGTCGATTTGTAATAGCAGGATTTGCCCGTTCCGCTGATTGGGTCGCCGAAGACGCTGTTGTTGCAGTCCACGCCGTCGCTAAACGAGCGCGGAGAGGTGAAGCTGTTGAGCGCGCCGTAGACCACATCGGCAGTACCGCTGAAAGCGCAGCGTCCATTCTCATCGGCGCATTTCGTATATCCAGCGGGCGGGTTATTGGTGCCACCGCCGCCGCTGCGTTGATTTCCACTGGTTGGTGAAGAACCCTGTTCATCCCATTCGGCAAAATCTACACTTCCCGATTGAGCCCAATAACTGGCCGATTGGCTTTGCACCTGGTAATGCAGGTGGGTGCCAGATGTGGAGGAGTTTGTGCTCGAGCAAACGTAGCCGACGTTGCCTGCTCCACCTACCACGTCGCCCTGGCCGATTGGGGCATTCGCCACCACTGCGTCGGGCACACTGTATTGCTTGAGGTGCAGGTACAGCGAGGCACCAGAATCATGGTAAATGACCACGTAGTTGGGGGGAGTGTTACTGGGTGTGCAGTACATACCCCAACTTGTGTTCCATGAAAAAGTTCCTACGCTGTTGTTTTCCTGCACTAATTTTACGGTGCCAATTCGAGTAGCCCATACTTCAGCCCCATTAGCCATGGAGAAATCCCAGGCGAACTCGCCGAAACTTCCAACACAATGTGAGCCGCAGCCACCTGGACGTTGGGTGACGGTATGTGCCACCCCGTTTTGCCAGGGAAGGTAATGACCGGAATAAGTAGCGGCTACTTGCAGCCCGTCGCGGGCCGGGTAGTAAGCGCTGATTATTTTTGTGTCGCCAGGTAACAGGCTGCTGGGAAATTTATCGAGTAAGATGTTGAAATTTTCCCGGTCCAATTCGCGTGTGCTGGCTTCCCAGGTTTTACCGTTGAAAAATGCCAGCGCGATCTGTGGTGAAAAGGTATCGGGAAGTTGGGATGGGTCAGCGATAAAATAACCGATCACAGCGTATGGGTTGAGGATATTGACATCCAGGATCATGACCACCTGGCGGGGGTCGGTGGGCAGGCCAGCATCTGCCATTTTTTTGATAAAGACTTGCCTGATGAGCGTGGCTGGGTCTTCCTGGATAATTGTGGGTAAATCGGGCCCTGGTGTGACAATGGTCTGGGCCGGAAGTCCCTTGGCGAATCCTGTGACATTTACTGGCAGGCTGATCATCAAACCCAACAGTGCCAGAAGCAGGCAGGCTTTGAGCACTAAACGGTCTCGCAATAGGATCACTGACATGGGGGCAATTTCCAGTTGTTCTCGATATGAAGAGGCCTGTTACGCGATGCCACTCGATTTAAGCGTTTTGGCCGAGTTGTGGTTTGTATGGATAGGGTGAGATACTCTTCCATTATATTTGGTTATTGGGCCAAATCTCTTCTATGGGTGGGCTTGATAGGCTACTGTAAAGTCGCTCGAGGTTGCTGGTAAGATTCCATCCACTTCGCATCCTTTATAGGGTTATTCTGTTGGTCCAGGGGGACGTATTTGCCGTCAGCGCCCGGTGTTACTGTGATTTATTTATATAACCTTAACCCTTTGAAAGGTTTTTTAGGTGGAAAAATAATATAATACGTTTGCCAAACAAACCTGCAGAATTGCATTGATTTTTACACTGGCGCTAAACCCTCTCCTGCTACTTCGTTCAACAAGGCCAAACGACTATGAACCTGAAAAAAATGCGTGGATACAGTCTGATCATTCTCGTGCTGCTGCTGGCGGGTTGTAATTTGCCTGTTCAGAAAAAAGTTGGCTCCTCGCCGACCGGGCTGCCCCAGGCTGCCAGCACACCCGCCGGTTCAGCCGTCAGCCCGGCCGTGCTGTCGCCTGGGGTCCTCTCGGTAGTGGTTACCAGCCCGGCCGATGGCGCCCAGCTGGCGGGTGGAGCGCCGGTGGATGTGCAATTCGTCGCTGCGGGCGGACCCTTCCTCGAGGCAATCCTGCTGGTGGATGAAACGGTGACCACTTCGGTTAACCTGACCTCCAGCGTGGATGCCCAGCTGACTAACAGCCTGCAGTGGCAAAACCCGGCCGCCGGCGCGCACGTGCTGCGGGTGGAGATCATGGATGTGAACAAGAACCTGGCCAGCGCGGTGCTGAATGTGCAGGTCGGTCCGGCCGCCGCTGCCACGCTGCCTGCGCCGGTGACCAACGCTGGCGGCGATATGCAGATTCACTTCGTCAACCTGGCCGATGGAGGTTCGGTGGCGGCCACGCTGGGGGCGGATGGCAAGCCGGTCGTGCCCGTCCAGGTGGAGGTGACCGGCAGCGCACCCTTCGCGATCACCTTTTCTGCCAATGGCATCGATATCCCTGCCCAGCTGGATAATCCGCAGTCCAGCCTGCCGTTCAGCGGTCAGATCGCCTGGTCACCCCAGGCGGGCGGAGGCGAATACTCGCTGGTGGCCACGGCTATCAGCAACGAGAAACAAATTGCCACAGCCAGCGTGCGCATCACCGTGACCGGGGTCGCAGCCTATACCCAGCTGCCGCCAGCCCTCGATCGCGCCAGTGCCCAGGCCCGTTTTGCCCAACTCTATAAAGAACTTTACGATATCGACGTGCCGCTGCCCTCGGTTTACCGCTTCGATTCGGTCGCGCGGCCGGATATTGCCCGCTGGATCAGCGCGGTGTATTACCGCGGCAAGCTGCACTATCTCGATCTATACGACGATGGTCATCATGAGTTTAGCGGTGGCGACTACGCCGGTGTGACCACCAAAAGCCGCGAGACCTATTTCGTCGTCTGCCGGCCCTCGGGTAACTACCGCATCCTGGTGGCGTTTGTCGACTATGGCAACCTGACTGTCAACCGCGACGAAGCGCTTGCGCTGGTCCCGCAGGTGGCTGATGAAATGAATCTGCTCTACGATAACTTTGCGCATAGCCAGGGTCAGCCCAGTGGGTTGATGCATCTGCAGGCCCAGGGCGTTTATTTGCCGGTTCCCGAGCGCGGCAAGCTGCTCAGCGCGGACAAGATCCGGTCCGCCAGCGGGGTGGACCCGGCTCAATTCGACATCATCATGCAAGTTGACCTGGATGCGGATAACACGGTTGGGAAAGCCAACTGGAAGGGTGTGCTCGACCTGGGCGGTGGCATTGCCCTGCAGGGCTGCGGTGCCTATTACGACGGCAGCATCAATATCTGGTCGCTCTACAGCGGTGACGATCTGCGCGGTGTGCTGCTGATGGACTTCAATCACGAATTCAGTCACCTGCTGGGCATGTTTGATACCTGGCCGCGCAAATCCATCACCCTCGCGGATGGCACCTTGATCGACGACTGGATCACCTACGATATGTTCGGCTGGTCCGACGCCGATGGCGACGGGGTCCCCGAAATCATCGACCAGAGCCCCTACGGTACCACCGGTCCGCAGCCCTGAGTTCGGTTATTAAATGAAGAGAGCCAGCATTGCCACGGCAGCGCTGGCTCTTTGGGTTTAATGGCGTGGATTTTTTGAACTTCTACTGTGCAGCGGATGGGCGTTCCCCAGCAGGGTGTTTTTTCGCGCGCACCCAGGATGATTGCCGCAGATCAAGAGCAGCGGATAAATCCGCTACTACGGTTTTGTCTGCAAGGACTTGCGTGAACTGAGAAGCGGTTTAAAACGAGTAGGTGACTATATTGAAAGGACAACAGGTCAGCGGAAGTTAATCCCGCCGCGCCGCGGTCGGATTTTCCCGCAAGTGAATATTTTCGAGGTGTTTTTCCTCGAAAATATTCACGAAAAAATAAATTCTTCGCGCGCGGGCTATACTGGTATCTCTATCCATCCTGGCCGCGACCCTACAAGAACCAGGGCCTATTTTGGGATCAAGAGCGCGGGTTCGCGTCTACCCCCTTTGGCGTCATTCCCGATGGAGCTGGGACGATGCGCGAGCTGCCGCACTTGTACTCCGAGGTAGGCCCTGGCTATTGTAGGGCGGCAGCGTGGCGATCTGCTCTTCGCACTGAATCACTTTGCGTCGCCCACGGGCGTTATGCCAGCTATGACCGACGAGCAGATCGCCACACCCGCGACCCTACAAGAACCAGGGCCTATTTCGGGTTCAAGAGCGCGGGTTCGCGATGACAGGTAAGCAGTATGCCAGCTATGACCAACGAGCAGATCGCCACACCCGTGAATTACAAGAGCGCGGGTTTGCGCATGGCCCCTTTACTGTCATCGAGAGCTGCCGCACTTGTACTTCGGCAGCGTGGCGATCTGCTCTTCGCACTGAATCACTTTGCATCGCCCACGG
>CAIVSQ010000377.1 GCA_903908605.1 uncultured Anaerolineae bacterium | reverse complement strand
TGTCATTCTTTCAATTCTGATCTTCTTCGGTGTCCGCGACCTACCGCGTGGTCAATCTGAGCCCGAGTTTGATGGCATGGCAGAAATCGGGCAATATAAGTTTTCAAAAGAAGCCGCCAAAGATGTATTTAAAAAGCGCACCATGTGGTTTGTCTTTTTACAAGGCTTTGCTGGCGTTTTCCCATGGAATGTGATTACCTACTGGTTTTTTACCTACCTAGCCGAAGAGCGTGGCTATGATCAAAACGGCGTTCTGATGACAATGGCTCCTGTCATCCTCATTCTCGCAGCCGGCTACTTTGTGGGTGGCAGCTTGGGAGATTGGCTATTCAAACGCACACTCAAGGGTCGCATTATTGTTTCCAGCGCGGGTGTTTTACTGGGGGCTATCTTCCTGTTCCTGGCGTTGCAAACCCCAATTCAAGATAAAAACACATTTTTCGTCCTGATGTGCCTGACCGCCATTTTTATGCCCCTCTCTTCGCCCAATGTAATTTCAACCGTATATGACATAACAATGCCAGAAGTACGCTCCACAGCCCAGTCGGTTGAATATTTTATCGAGAACGCTGGGGCTGCAGCAGCCCCACTCCTCGCAGGTATCATTGCGGATGCCTATGATTTACACACTGCCATCCTGTGGATTTGTATTTCCGCATGGATCCTGTGCTTCATCTTTTATACTGGGGCATTATTTTTTATTGATAACGACATTCACGATCTGCGCAAACAAATGCGTTCCCGTGCAGATATCGAGCGTTCAAAACTTGCATCATAATATTACCTTCTGCCTTAACAGCGCATGAAATTGCTGGATACGATCTTTCGCGTCCCCGGCATTCCCATCGGGGGTAAAACCATCCATCGCAGCGCTGTCCGGGCAATCGTTGTCCGTGAAAATGAATTGCTATTAATTCATTCGGCAAAAAATGGTGATTATAAGTTCCCGGGCGGTGGTGTTGAAAAAAAGGAGAGTCATCCTGCCGCCCTCGCCCGGGAACTCAACGAAGAATGCGGCGCGCAGCTTGCCCGGTTTGGGCCGGCCTTTGGCAAAATAATAGAATACGACAAACCGGTGGAACAAGATTTTTCAGTCTTCCGCATGGTATCCCATTATTATTGGTGCCAAATCGAAACCCTGCTTCACAGTCAGGTGCTCGATAAATACGAAGCTGAATTAGGCTTTCAGCCAGTTTGGGTCAAGCCAGAACAAGCTATTGAAATTAATCAACAGATTATGAAGGCCAACATGGCCATGGGTGATAATCGAGCAGCCATTCCATGGTTACAACGTGAAATATTTGTCCTTCTCATTTTGCAAAAAATAATCTATCAACAAAACTCCTTCTAACCCCAAACACCTACACGGAAAAATTTATGACAATTATTTTTGAAGAAAAAACAGGTCTTTTGTTAAAAGCCATTCAATTTTCTGCGCAAAAGCATCGCGACCAACGCAGAAAAGACCTTACCCGTTCCCCGTATATTAATCACCCACTTGATGTTGTCACCCTACTTTGGGAAGTCGGTCATGTTCGCGATGCAACTACCCTGATCGCTGCAATTCTTCACGATACCCTTGAAGACACACAAACCACAACAGACGAAATTATCGAAATATTCGGTTTGGATGTCCTATCAGTTGTCCAGGAAGTAACCGATGATAAATCCCTGCACAAGCAAGTGCGCAAACGTTTACAGGTAGAGCATGCTCCTCACCTATCAAATCGGGCCAAATTAATAAAATTATCAGATAAATGCTGCAATTTGCGAGACGTGATCCAATCCCCGCCCAGTTTATGGTCGATCGAGCGCCGCCAACGCTACGTTAAATGGACTTCTGATGTCATAAATGGAGTACGCGGAACCAACCCTGGGCTGGAAGCGCATTACGATAATTTGTTGGAAAAAGCAAAATTATCCCTTGGCATCGAACATTGATTTACAAAAATCAAAGATAAATGGTGGAGTAATTGCTGTAGTACAAAAAACGCCGTGCGCCTGCCACATTCGCAAAGCGGCGCGTAAAATCACTTCGTTGATGTGTTATAATTCACAGGCTAAATTTCAAAATATAAACGACTACTGTTATTATTTTCCCCTCTATCGGGAACTTTGAAGGAGAATAGATTATGTCCGGACACAGCCATTGGGCTACAATTCGCCGCAAAAAAGGTGCGGCAGATGCCAAGCGCGGGCAGGTATTTACGCGCATTGCCAGAGAAATTGTGATGACCGCTCGAAGCGGTGGTGGAGATGTTGGTTCTAACTTCCGACTCGCCCTCGCAGTAGAAAAAGCGCGCGCTGTTAATATGCCAAAAGATAGCATCGAGCGCGCCATTAAGCGTGGTGCTGGCGAAGATAAAGATGCAAGCGCTTTTGAAGAAATAACAATGGAAGGTTATGGCCCCCACGGGTCTGCCATCATGGTTGATTGTGTCACAGATAACCGCAATCGAACAGTCGCCGATATCCGCCATGTCTTCAGCAAGAATGGTGGCACCATGGCTGAAGCAGGTGCTGTAGGTTGGCAATTTGAGCGCAAATCCTACTTTTCCTTCCCAGCCAGCCAGCTATCTTATGATAAAGCCTTCGAATTAGGCATCGAAGCTGGCGCTGATGATGTTCAGGAAGATGGTGACCACATCGAAATTATTGCGCCTGTTGAAGCGTTCAAAACCATTAGTGATGCGCTTCGTGGTGCCAAAGTTTCCCCTGATGAAGGCGGCCTCAGGCTGATTGCAAAACAAGATTTGGAACTTGACGTAGATGACACCCTTCAGGTGCTACGAGTTGTTGAAGCCATTGAAGAGATGGATGATGTCCAAAACGTGTTTCACAATCTCAAGATTTCAGAAGAAGCCCTGGCTGCTCTCGAAGAAGAATAATCGTAATTTCATTTTTCAGGGAATAAACCGCAAGAGCGCAGGACATCACGCCTGCGCAATGCGGTTTATTCCGTTAAGCATGAACACTTCCTTCGACGCAAATTCCTTTGGTAGAAATTAGATCGGTGGCTGTTACTAAAGTGAATAGTAAACCCTTAACCAGCAAGCCTGATTGGGGGGACCACTTTCGTACTACACATTTAATTGGAGCTTTATGCTAGCGCTAGGCATTGATCCTGGAATTGCCACAACGGGATACGGACTGGTTCGAGAATTGGAAGATGGGAATCTTCTGGTTATTGATTATGGCATTATCAGCACGCCGAAAACAGATTCTGGACCAGTTCGCTTAATTCAACTGTACAACGAGGTAAGAGAATTACTGGAACGTCATCATCCTGAAACATGTGCAGTAGAAAAGTTATTTTTTTCGCGAAATGTCACAACAGCCATTGATGTCGGGCAGGCTCGCGGAGTGATTCTTCTAGCTTTAGCACAATCTGGTTTGCAAATCTCTGAATACACCCCCAATGAAGTTAAACAAGCTGTAACTGGGTATGGATCCGCTGATAAAAAACAAATGCAGGAAATGGTAAAAATGATCCTCTCATTGGATAAAATCCCCAAACCAGATGACGCTGCCGACGCATTGGCAATCGCAATAACCCACCTCAATACCAGGCGGTATGCAATATGATAGCCTCTCTGCGTGGTGAAATAATCCAAATCGAAGATACCGCTCTTGTTGTTGAAATAGGCGGCGTGGGCCTTCGTGTGTATGTCCCCAAACCACTCCTTAACAAATATAGCCAGGGCGAAATAGTGTTAATCCACACCCACCTGGTCGTAAGAGAAAATGACCTTTCATTATTTGGTTTCGAAACACCTGGCGACCGTCAGCTTTTCCTGACCTTACTGGGTGTTGATGGTGTCGGGCCAAAACTAGCCCTTTCGGTCTTGTCTACCATGACCCTTGACGCCGTCCAACGAGCGGTTTTTTCCGAGGAACCAGATTTATTAAGCCGAGTTCCTGGTATCGGGAAGAAAACCGCCCAAAAAATGCAACTCTACCTCAAGGACC
>CAIVSQ010000376.1 GCA_903908605.1 uncultured Anaerolineae bacterium | reverse complement strand
GTTAAGAAGGCGGCCAGGAGGGAGTAGTACCATTTTCCCCAGCCCAGACGCCATAAGACCAGAAATTCGAGCAGGGTGATCAACAGGCTGATGAAGACCAAGGCCAACAGACCTCCGCCGATCGCATAAACAAGACCAGGACCGGGGATATCGATGGGAATTACCAGGTGCATAGCGCCTCCTTTTTACTGTTGCAGGCAAGCCAGTAATGCCTGCAAGCCACCCTGGGGATTCGATTTTGTGACGGCCAGGACCGGGACACCCGGCAGGCTGTAAAGCACACGCAGGCTGTCATCCTGCCATTTTTTTGAGAGGATGCCGAGCGCGCGCGGGTCTTTTTGAAGAGCGCTGATCATCTGACGTGGACTGGTCGCGATCCAGGCCACGGAACTGACGGCTTTTCCCTGCAATACTTCACGCACAAAGACTTGCTGTGCGTCTTGCCCGGATGGGTAAACCCACAGGCTGCCATCCTGGGTGCCGGGTGCTGCGAACCAGGCCTGAACATCGGTGTTGGAAAATTCGGGTAGGGGGTTGCTTGCGCCGGTAACCACCAGCAGTTCATCCTGATCAATTTGGTAGGCGGGGGTCTGCAGCGAAGGAGCCTCGCCAAAGCGCAGGCTGAGATCTGCCTGGGCGGGATCATTGACGGCGAGCAGGGTCAGCTGTAGCTGGTCAGCGCAGTCATAGGCTTGTGCCAGCCAGGGCGTGGTGAATGCCGAGGCCTGCACACGGATAATCTGCGGCGCGACGGTGGGGACAGGCGCGCTGCAGGCCGAAAGCCAGAGCAGGCAGAACAACAGTAACTTTGTTTTCATGGCCAACAGGCGCGCCGGTGGGAGCGGCGCGAATAAGAGATTAACCCAGGAATTCAAAAGCCAGGCAGATCAGACCAAGTGCGGCACAATAAGCAGCGAAAACGTAGAGCGAATGCTTGTTGAGATAGTTCAGCAGCCAGCGGATTGCCAGCCAGCCAACCAGTGCTGCGGTGACGAAGCCGACCGCGATGAGCGGCAAGAAGGCACCCAGATTTGGCATTTTGAGCAAGCCAAGAGTTTCGTAGGCGCCGGCTGCCAGCATAACCGGTACGGACATCAGGAAGGCAAAGCGGGCGGCTGCGGGGCGGTCAAAACCGCGGTACATGCCACCACTGATGGTGGTGCCGCTGCGGGATGCGCCAGGAAAAACCGCCAGGACCTGCATGAGGCCGATCAGCAGCGCGTCCAGCCAGGTCATGGAGTTTAATGAACGGGTGCGCTTGCCGAGGGATTCTGCCAGGGTCAGGAGCAGGGCGGCGGTGAGCAGGCGGATGGAGGCTTCGATTAGCGGCATTTTGAAGAGGGCTTCGACCAGGTCTTTGAGAAGTACACCCGCCAGCAAGGCAGGGATGGTGGCGATGACGATATACCAGCCCAATTTGGCATTTGGTGCCAGGCTGTTAAAGTTGCGCAGTCCGCCCAGGTTTTTAAGTGTATCTACTACGATGGTGAGCAGATCTTTCCAGAAGTAAATGGCCAGCGAAACAATTGTGCCAAGCTGCACCAGCACGCTGAAGGAGAGGGTGGCCGCTTCGGTGGGGGAAATGTTGAGAAAATGTTCGGCGATTAATAAGTGCGCGGTGGAAGAAACCGGTATAAATTCGGTCAGACCCTGGATGATGCCCAACAATAGCGCTTGAAAAAGATTCATGGATGGTCTCCAATTGTGTGGGGTGGGTAAATATTAATTACCTGATTTTTTACGTTGGGCGTTATTGTCCCACTGTTCCAGCAGGGCGGGGATGCGGCTTTCAAAACTGCCTTCGGCGATGTAGCCGCGGATGTCTTCCACCAGGCGGATGAGGGCGCGCAGGTTGTGAATGGAGATCAATGTGCCTGCCAGCAGTTCACGGGCGTTGATGAGGTGGCGGATGTAAGCGCGCGTAAATGTCCGGCAGGTGTAACAATCACACTGTTCGTCGATGGGGCGCTGATCGTGTTTGAAGGTGGCATTCATCAAGTTGAGCCGGCCGGTGGAGGAGAAGGCGGCGTGGTGACGTGCCAGGCGGGTGGGCAGGACACAATCGAAGATATCCACACCACGCGCGATGCCATTGATCAGGTCTTCGGGGGTGCCAACACCCATCAGATAGCGGGGTTTGTTTTCGGGCAGCAGGGGGCAGACAATATCAAGTGTATCGTGCATCTCTTGCTTGGTTTCACCGACCGAAAGCCCACCGATGGCGATACCAGGGAAGGGCATGGCTGAGATGAATTCGGCTGAGGTGGCGCGAAGTTGCGGGTCGACCCCGCCCTGGACAATGCCGAAGAGAGCCTGGTCGGCGCGGGTGTGGGCAAGCAGGGAACGCTCGGCCCAGCGGTGGGTGCGCTGCATGGCTTTAATGGTATAGGCGCGGTCGTTGGGGTCGGAACATTCATCGAAGGCCATGATGATGTCGGCGCCCAGGTTTTCCTGGATGGCGATGGATTTTTCGGGGGTGAAGCGGTGGGTGGAGCCATCGATGTGGCTCTTGAAGGTTACGCCGTCCTCATCGATTTTGCGGGTCAGGGCCAGTGAGAAAACCTGGAAACCGCCCGAATCTGTCAGCATGGGACCGTGCCACTGCATGAACTTGTGCAGGCCGCCCATTTCGGCTACCAACTCATCACCGGGACGCAGGTAGAGATGGTAGGTATTGGACAGTACCAGTGATGCGCCCAGTTCGCGGACATGATCTGGCGTGAGGGTTTTTACGGTTGCCTGGGTGCCAACCGGTGCAAAGACAGGGGTTTGCAGCTCACCATGCGGGGTATTGAAAACCCCCCGCCGTGCGCGGCCTTGCTTGGCGAGTAAATTAAATTCAAACATGGGTGGAATTGTAAACGAGAACAGGGGTATTTTGGGAAATTCTGTTTTTATTTGGCGGGTGCATTGGCGTTTTGCCCCGGCCATTGAAATAATAGTAAACAACAGGCCCGGGATTTCCCGGGCCTGTTGTTTACTGGACGACGATTACCATGAAGATGATTTCGCCAAAGATTTCGCCCTGAGGGTTGACCGCCTGCCAGGCGGTCTGGTAGGTGCCCGATTCCTGCGGGGCGATGAAGTTAATGGTGATGGTGGCCTGGCTGCCGGCGCGGGCGGGGTAAAGTGCTTGCTCGCCGGTGGAGCCCAGTGGTGGGTAGCCTTCGAATAATTTCAGGCGGTAATTGGCGTCCCAGTCACAGGTGCCGTTGTTTTGCACACTCCATTGTTTCTGGATGGCCTGCCCGGGGGTAACCGGGGTGTAATCTTTATAGGTGAGATCATCGAGGAAGTGCAGCGAGTCCAGGCAGGTTTTTGGGGTGGGGCTGCCGGGGTCGATGGTGGGCTGCGGCTGGGTTGGTTCGGCCGTTGGAGGCTGTTGTGGGGTGACGGTGGCCTGGGGAGATGGCAGCGGAAGATCCGTCGGCAGGCTGGTGGGGCTGGGCTGGGGGGCGGGTGTCCCGGAGGGGGTGGTGGCTGGTATTACCTGGGTGGCTGCTGGGGTGGTGGTGAAGCGTTCGCCGCGCGGGGCTACGAAGGGCGTGGCTGTGATTGCTGGCGCGCATGCCCCCAGGAATAAGAACAATACGCAATACAACAAGTGTATTGCGTATTGCCGTTTTATATAATGAAAGCGTTTACTCGTCTCCGCCAACGGTTTCTTCTCCGCTGATGTTGATAGGCAGGGCGAGTTCGCCGCCGAGGGCTTTTTGCCGGATGACAGTTTCAATTTCATTGGTAAGGTCGTGGTTCTGTCGCAGGAATTCCTTCGAATTCTCACGTCCCTGGCCGATGCGGATGTCGCCATAAGAGAAGAACGCGCCGCGCTTGGTAACGACTTCCAACTTGGTGGCCAGGTCGAGTATGTCACCGACCTTGGAAATGCCTTCGTTGAACATGATGTCAAATTCGGCGGTGCGGAAGGGTGGGGCGACCTTGTTTTTGACAACGCGCACACGGGTGCGGTTGCCGATCACTTCTTCACCGAGCTTGATGGCCTGGATACGGCGAACATCGAGGCGGACGGAGGCGTAAAACTTAAGGGCCTGGCCGCCGGTGGTGGTTTCGGGGTTGCCGAACATGACGCCGATTTTCTGGCGCAGTTGGTTGGTGAAAACGACAGAGGTCTTGGTCTGGTTGATTACGCCGGAGAGTTTGCGCAGGGCTTGAGACATTAAACGAGCCTGCACACCCATGGTGGCATCGCCCATGTCACCTTCGAGCTCGGAGCGCGGAACCAGGGCTGCGACCGAGTCGACGATGACCAGGTCAACGGCGCCGGAGCGCACCAGGGTTTCGGTAATTTCGAGGGCTTGTTCACCGGTATCGGGTTGAGAAACCAGCAAGTTGTCGATATCCACACCGCATTTGGCTGCGTAGGCAGGGTCGAGGGCATGTTCCATATCGATGTAGGCAGCGGTGCCACCCAGCTTTTGGGCTTCGGCAACGATGTGCTGGCAGAGGGTGGTTTTCCCGGAGGATTCAGGGCCATAAATTTCAGCAATACGTCCGCGTGGGATACCGCCGACACCCAGGGCGAGATCGAGGGAGAGGGAACCGGTTGGAATGGCATCGACCACCATGCTGTGAGCTTCGCCCAGGCGCATGATGGAGCCGTCTCCATAGCGCTTGATGATATCGCCAACGGCTTTATCGAGAACAGCTTTTTTTGCATCGTCACCCTGCTTTTGAACAGGGACTGGTTCTTGTGATTTGCGCGCCATGATTTCTCTCCAGGACAAGGTTAAAGGTTGAAAAGTAAGTATAATATAGTGTAGCACAAATGTTCAGTGCGTCAAGACCTGAAATGAGACAGGCCAGGTTTGACTCATGTTTTGCGGCGGGCATCGGTTGTGAGCCTGGTTATACAGTCTGTTTCAAACTTTATTTCTACTTAGGAGCATACGATGGAATCAAAAATTGTATTCAAACCTGCTTTTAAGGTTGTTGGCTGCGCATATGTGGGGCGTAACCAGAATGGTGAGATACCTAAATTATGGGATCGTTTTCTGGCGCGGATGCATGAACCGCGCGGCATTCACCCGGGGGTGAGCTATGGGTTGTGCATGAATGCGCCCGAGGGTTCATTCGAAGGCGAATTTGAGTATGTGGCTGGTGTGGAAGTGGCTGATGATGGTGAAATTCCAGCCGGCATGGTTTACCGCGAGGTGCCGGCGAATAAGTACGCTGTATTTACCCACAACGGCCCGCTCGATACGCTTAAAGATAGCATGTACGACATTTATAGTAATCGCGAAGGGCTTGCCTGGGCGGAATCTAATTTTAATATGGAAGTTTACACAGAGGATTTTATTCCTGGGCACCCAGATTCCAGGTTGTATATTTATATGGCCATCCAGTAAAGGCGGGTTCTGAGTTGGTTGGTTGGGATTTAGGGAGTGGTTGCTGGTGTGGGGGTGACGACCACGGGTGGTTCGGTGCTGGTAAACCCGTAGGTGGCGCGATAAAGGAAATAGGTTACCCGGCCGGGCTTGATGGTGATTTTTGTTTTGTCGGTCAGGTCTTCGGAGAAGGTTATTTTGACTTCATAATCGCCGGCAGGTAAGTCACTGATGACCATATTTTCATTGTAATACTCATCCGGGTTGATGGCTTCGGGGCCATAGGTGATGACGGTCCATTCCTGATTATTTTCGAGGGAGCGGATGTTTACGTTGCGGCTGTGTGCCCGTTCACGGTTGGCGTTGAGAACCGTGCCTGCCAGCACACCCCAGCCCTGGGGAGGGGCCAGCCAGAGTTCGGGGTTGCGGGTGAAGTAGTATGAGTCTTTGCCGAGCCGTAATTCAAAATGCAGGTGCGGGCCGGTGGTGTAGCCGGTATCGCCGACCTCGCCGATTTTTTCGCCGGTATTCACCCATTGCCCGACGGTTACATTTACATCGCGCAGGTGGGCGTAGACTGTGTAGATTGGTTCGCCGCCATAACCAAAATCATGGCGGATGGAGACGGCGATGCCGTAGGGGTCTTTTTGGTTTTCGGGGGCACCGCTGAACAAGCCCCAGCCTGCCCAGGTGACCACGCCGGGCCCAGCTGCCAGCACTGGCGTGCCGGCCAGGGTGGGGATATCCACGCCGGTATGGGTAATTTCGGGGGTTAGGTTAATGCCGCCATAGCGGTAATTGGCCACAGGCCAGTTGACCACATCGGCCGAGATTGGGCGTGCAAAGTAAAAATGGTCAAATTCGCCGATGGCCAGCGGTACCGGATATTGTGGTGGACGCCAGGCGGATAGGGGCTCATCGCCAGGGGTGGGCAGGCTCAGGCGTAGAGGCTCGACCGGTGCACTGGTGGCACGTGCAAAGACACATTCAGGGTTGGGGCAGGCTGATTGGGTTATTTCTGCCACGGGGAGCGGGGTGGGCAGGATCAGGATGGGGGCGTGGGTGGCTGTAGGGGCCAGGGCGGGGCTTTCCTGTGGGCCTACGGCTGTGGAGCAGGCGGCCAGAACAAAGGCTGCCAGGAGCAGCGCTACAGGCAGGGTTGGTGTATGCGGGCGGGTCTTCATGGCGATGGGGTGAAGGTCGGGCGCATGGTGGGCGTCATTGTAGGCGTGGGGGTGGGGGTCTTGTAGCGGTAGCCCTTGGGGGTGGCGGTGGCGGTGCGGGTGGGCGGGATGACTACCGTGGGGGTGATGAAAATATCGGCGGGGTAGAGTTCCAACATGGCGGAGTGCCAATCTTGACCGCCGGTCATGATGAATTCATTGAACTGGGTGCCCTTGAAATACGAACGCCAGTTATCCATGGCAGCTGGGCGCTCCCAGCTGTATTTGTGGGCGAGGGCAGTCAGGTCCACCCAAAAGCCAGTGGGGATGCTGGTGGCGTAAGCGCCGCCCTGGTCGTAGGCGGCGGGGTCGAGGCTGTAGCGTGCGCTTAAATCCCAGGGAAGCTGGCGCAGTGGTTCACCTTGCGAACCATCCTGGGCCACGGCCCGTAAAAACACACGCCAGTAGGTGCTGCCGTCCAGATCCTCGCGCATGACCACCATCCAGCCTGCATTCATGGTGAGTGGGTTGATGGTAAAAGCTCGCCCGGTAAAGAGCCAATCACGTCCGCGGCCCGGGTCGAGAGTGGTGCTGAGCGGGGTGTAGGCATCTTCCAGGCTGGCCAGAGCATCCCAACCGGTATCGAGGATGACGCGTTGGCGCAGGGCGATGAAGGATTCGTTGGTGGCGTCATGCAGGAAGGGTTGGGGCGCGTCGACATCCTGAAGTTTAACGATGCCAGCGCGCTGCCCGGGGACATCGGTGAGAATTTCGGTTTGTAATTGCCAGGCGGGTGTGAGGGTCAGTTCGGTCTGCTTGTAAAAGACGTTGCGGAAATTGGTGAAACGTTCGAGATGCCAATCCAGCCCGCGCAAGTCGCCGAGTGGGGCGGGCGGCAGTGCAAGGGTGCCATCCTGGCTGTAGGCTACCAGGTATTGATGGTTGGCGCGTGTGAGGCGGGTGGCGATTTCTGTGCCAGTAGCGCTCCAGATGGGCCAGTCGCCCAGGCCAACCTGGCGGGGGGCGCTATCTGGCTGGGTGCCATCCCAGGTCAGGATCATCTCGGGTTCGCCACTGCGGTGACCAGCCCAGGCCAGCTTGCTGCCATCGGGCGACCAGGCTGGGCGGGTATCGTCACTCAGGGGGGATTGGCTGAGGTTGATGAAGCGGCTTTCATCGGGTGTATCCAACTTGACCAGCCAGATTTCGTTTTCTCCGCTGCGATTGGAGACAAAGGCTACTTCGCGTCCTTGCGGAGACCAGACCGGGCTCTGGTCGAGGGCGGGGTGATCGGTCAGGCGGATGGTTTGCCCGGGGTTGGAAGTGGAGAGGATGCCGATTTCTATTTGGTCGCCGACCATGGTTTCATAGATGATCCACTGGTCGTCTGGAGACCAGGAGGGGTTGCCATCAAAGTCAGGTGTGTCGGTGACGCGTGAAACCTGCCCATCCACCAGGTTGAGTATATAAATATCCCAATAGGCATTGCGGTTGGAGGCGAAAACCACCCGGCTACCATCGCTATTGAATACCGGGCTGACATCATCCCACAATCCGTTGGTCAGGCGCACTGGCTCGCCGCGTGTGGGTGAATAGGCAAAGAGGTGGTTGTAGCCGTTGTCTTCCATCGAAAGCAGGAAGGTCTGGGTCAGGTCGCCTGGCTGGGGCGTGGTGGTTTGGGTGGGGGTGCTTGTGCTGGTGGGTTGGGAGGATGGAGAGGGTGTGACGCTGCTGGGGATCGACGGGCTATTGACGGTCGGTTCAAGCGCGTTACTGCATGCGCTGAGAAGCAGGCCAATGACCAATAAAACAGCAGGGAATCTGAAAGGGCGGTTCATTTGCTTTATTGTACACTGTTAGATGGAAAGGGAAGGCAGGCCTTGCATTCTTGAAAAGAACAAAGCGCTATGAATCTATAAGATCAAAGGGGTCAAACAGTTTAAACTTGCCGCTCATACGCCAGAGTGTATAGTATTCCATTTCTTCTGGGGTGACACCCCCCAGGTAAAACCCCATGCGTGGAAAGATGGCCCCTGCCGGTCCCCAGCGGGTTTCAAAGTGCAGGTGAGGTCCCCCGGTTGTGCCGGTCAGGCCGGCTTCTGCGAGCAGCTGCCCGCATTTGACGGTATCACCGATTTTAAGCGTCTGCATGTTTTGCAGGTGTCCATAGAGCGTGTAAAGTGATTGGCCGGGTTGAATGTCGTGCAGCTTGATTAGCTTGGGCGGGATTTTTTCGTAAGCGGTTTCCACCATGATCATATCGCCATAGGGTGGCCGGTCTTGAATCACGGAGGCGATCTTGCCTTCGAGCGCTGAAAGTACCGGCGTACCGGTGAAGGTAATATTATCGCGAACGATGAAACCCACATCCAATCCGTGGTGACCGCTGTCTTTGTATGAGCCGTCATCCATTATGCGTGGCATGATGAAGGGTTGGGTAACAATGGATCTGAATTTATGCAGGGGTTGAATTGCCAGGGGTGAACAAACTACGTGGCTGCGGTTGGTGACGGTCAACTGTGTGGGGGTGGGTGCAATGGTTGCAGTGGGGGCGGGCAGCGTGTTGGTGGGGAGGATAGACTGGGCTGCCGGGTTAAGGGTGGGGTTGGCCGGGGGTGAGTCAGCCGTGCGGACGCAACTGCTGAGGGTGAGAAGCACAAGGCTGAGCAAAACAAAATAAGCATTGCGCGTGACTGCAATGCCGGTGGAAGGCGAATGGCTCCGGCTGAATTTAGATCTCAAACTTAATTTCACGTGAGTCAGAATCGGGTTTCTCAGGGTAAAACAGTCGGGCCTGCAGGCTGAATTTCCCGCTTTTCTGACCCCCACGGACGTGCAGGGTAAACACGTTTTTGCGCTGCATGGGCTCAATTACGCTGGCTGATGAAATTTCATCACCCTGCTGATTGAAAAGGGTAACTTCCAGGTAAGGCCGCTGGGTAAAAGGGCTGGTTTCCACATACACCCGCAAGCGGATGGGGCCGTTATCCAGCACGGGTTCCACCCTCACTTCTTTAAAACGCATCTCCTCTGGTGGTACTGGGAGGTTGCCTTCCTCGGCGGGGTCAAGCTCAGGAAAAAAGAATTCAAATTCGTCAGACATGTGATTATTATACCCGTCACGGTCGTAATTGCGGAGCAGTATGTTGTTTTTTTACTGAGATGAAGACATCAGAAGGGCTGGGGTGGGTAGTCGCAAACAAAAACCCGGCCCTTTGAACGGGCCGGGTTTGCATTGCACAGAGGATATATTCGGACTAACCGTGCTTGCGCTGGAATTCCTTCATGAACCCAGCGAGGGCCTGAGCGGATTCGAGCGGCAGGGCGTTGTAGGTGGAGGCGCGCAGACCACCGACCGAGCGATGACCTTTCAGGCCGATCATGTTCAACTTCTTGGCTTCGGAGGCGAAGGTGTTTTCGAGCTCTTCGTTGGGCAGCCGGAAGGTGATGTTCATTTTGGAACGGCAATCGGCCTGGGCATGTCCCTTGTAGAAACCGCCACTTTCATCTATGGTCTGGTAAATCACATTGGCTTTGGTTTCATTGCGGCGCTGTACTTCGGACAGGCCGCCGAGGCCCAGGGCCCACTTGAAGACCAAGCCGACCATGTAAATGGAGAAGCAGGGCGGGGTATTGTGCATGGAACCACCGGCTACCTGTACCTTGTAATCCATCATGGTGGGCAGGTTGGCGGGAACGCGTTCGAGCAGGTCTTCGCGGATGATGGTTACAACCACACCGGCGGGGCCAGCGTTCTTTTGGGCACCGGCGTAAATGAGGCCGTATTTGGAGACGTCCATCGGGCGGCTGATGAAGTCCGAGGAGGTATCCACGATCAGCGGTACACCGCTGGGGGGGACGGGGTCAGAGTTGAATTCCACCCCGTGGATGGTTTCGTTGGAGGTGAAATACAGGTAAGCGGCCTGGGGATCCAGTTTGAGGTCTTCCTGCTTGGGCAGGTGGTTGAAGTTATCGGCTTCGGCGCTGAAAACGCTTTTGGTGGCTCCGAATTTTTGCGCTTCCTTGTAGGCGCTTTTGCTCCAGGAACCGGTCACAATATAATCGGCTGAGGCGCCGGCGGGGCGCAGGTTCATGGGGACCATGGCGAACTGCAGGGTGGCGCCACCTTGCAGGAAGAGCACTTTATAGTTTGAAGGAATGCCCATCAGGGTGCGCAGGTCTTGTTCCGCTTCGGCGATGACAGCCTCGAACTCTTTCGAGCGGTGGCTGATTTCCATTACCGACATGCCTGTTCCCTTGAAGTCGATCAATTCTTTTTGAGCCTGTTCCAGGACCGGTAACGGCAGGATGGACGGGCCAGCATTGAAGTTGTGAGCGCGGTTGTGTTCAGTCATGTGTCCTTACTCCTTGATAAAATAAAAGTCTTGAATTTTCAAAACGTTGGGTGATATTGGCAATTTACAAGACCCTGTTGAGGGCTTCTGACTTTATTTTTATCACCTCCTCTTATTATCGTCCAGTGGCATTTATCACAAATGGTGTGATAATAGTGTGACAGCTGTACGTTGACACTGGCATACCCGGTTGGTAAAATCCATACAGATGAAATAAATGTCCATCCAATGTGGGGTTCGCCCCCTTCGTGTGAATTACTCAAGAAATAGAGGAGATCCTGATGAAAATTTTAGTTTGTGACAAAACCGAAGCTGAGTGTATTGAGCAAATGCGTGCCGCGGGCCTGACCGTGGATGTTCGCGATGATATTACCCCTGAGCAGTTAATGACTGTCCTACCGGCTTATGATGGCATGGTTGTGCGCAGCCGCACCAAGGTGCGACAGCCGTTGTTGGAAGTATGCCCGGACCTGAAGGTGATTATTCGTGGTGGCGTTGGCCTGGATACCATTGACGTTGAATTCGCCCGTTCCAAGGGTGTAACCGTGATGAACACCCCGCTGGCCAGTTCCAACTCGGTTGCCGAGCTGACAATTGGGTATATGTTTGCCCTGGCACGTTCCATTTACCAGGCCACTGCCACCATGAAAGCCGAAAAATGGGAAAAGAAAGCCTTTGAAGGCGATGAAATTGGCGGAAAAACCCTGGGCCTGATTGGGGTTGGCAATATCGGTAAGGCGGTTTCATCACGTGTGCGGGCATTGGGCATGACCGTGCTGGCCTTCGATCCGTATGTGAAGACAGTCGAAGGTGTCACGATCGTAACCAACCTGGATGAACTGCTTGAGAAGAGTGATTACATTAGCCTGCACCTGCCCAAAACCAAGGAATCAACTGGCATGATCGGCAAGGCCCAATTTGAGAAGATGAAGAAGGGCGTGCGCATCATCAACTGTGGGCGTGGTGGTATTGTGGATGAAGAAGCACTGCTTGAAGCGCTCAACAGTGGCAAAGTTGCCGGCGCTGCGCTGGATGTCTTTGCTGAGGAACCGCCCACAAATTGGAAACTCGTTCAGCACCCCAATGTGATTGGTTCACCGCACATTGGCGCGGCTACCAAGGAAGCCCAGGGACGAATTGGGGTGGAAGTGGCCGAGAAAATGATCGAGTTCGCAAAAAACGCGAAATAAGTTGATATTAAGGCGACCTGGGATCGCCCGTTGGTTGGCGTATTAGCCGCCGGGTTGGACCAGGTCGTTCTTTCTTTTCCAGGAGAATGTATGAAAACCTTTGATGATATCGGTGTGCAAATTCCCAATATTTATCTGCCCAAGGCTGGCACCGATCTGGGCAAGTGGGCTGTGATTGCCTGTGATCAGTTCACCTCGGAGCCGGAGTATTGGCATAAGGTGGAGCAGATTGTGGGCGATTCGGCTTCCACCCTGCATCTGACGCTGCCGGAAGTCTATCTTGAGGCGGAGGATGAGCCCGAGCGTATCAAGAAAATCCAGGCCTCAATGCTATCTGTGCTTGAGCGGGGCATTCTTGAAGCTCGTGAAGGCATGGTGTATGTGGAGCGCACGGTGGGTGGTCACACCCGCAGGGGTTTGATGCTGGCACTGGACCTGGATCATTACGATTACACCAAAGGCTCCTCCAGCCTGATCCGCGCCACCGAAGGTACGATTGTTGAACGCCTGCCACCCCGTATGAAGATCCGCGAGGGTGCCTTGCTTGAGTTCCCGCATATCCTGGTGCTGATTGACGATGTGGAGCGCACGGTGATCGAACCCCTGCAGGCGGCCAGCGCTTCGATGGAAAAGCTGTATGACTTTGAGCTGATGTTGGGCAGCGGTCACCTGGCAGGCTACCACGTGGGGCCGGCCCTGGAAGATGGCGTGCTGGCTGCTTTGCGCAGCCTGGCGCAACCGCAGGTTTTTGCCGATAAGTATGGCGTTGCCGACCGGCCGGTGCTGTTGTTTGCGATGGGCGATGGCAACCACTCGCTTGCCACCGCAAAGGCCATCTGGGAAAAAGTGAAGCTGACGGTTGATCGCGCTGATTGGGAGGCGCACCCTGCCCGCTATGCCCTGGTGGAGATTGAAAATGTCCACGATGAAGCCCTGGCTTTTGAGCCGATCCACCGGGTGTTATTTGGTCTGAAACAGGATTTTCTGCCCGCTTTGCGCGCGCATTTCGGCGCAAATTTTCATTACACTCCGGTGGCAGATGCGGCCGAAATGACCCAGCGAGTTGATGGTGCAGAGGCTGCACGGCAGGTGATCGGTTTGATTGGTGGTGGCCAGGCTTTTGGATTGATTGAAATTGACAACCCATCTTCCAACCTGCCAGTAGGGACCATCCAGGCCTTTTTGGATGCTTTCCTGAAAGCGGGTGGGGCCGAAAAGATCGATTATGTCCATGGGGCGGATGTGACCACCCGCCTGGGTGGGCAAGCTGGCAATGCCGGTATTTACCTGCCGGGTATGCACAAGTCGGATTTATTTAAAACCGTGATATTGGATGGGGCCTTGCCTCGCAAAACTTTCTCGATGGGTGAAGCCCATGAGAAACGCTTTTATATGGAAGCCCGCAAGATAGGCTGATAAAAATATTAGAGCCGGTCAGTGACCGGCTCTAATATTTTCGATTACATCGCGAATGTCGGCTGGGTAAGGTGCTGTGAAGCTCATTCTTTCCGCGCTGACGGGATGGGTGATGGTGAGGGTATGAGCGTGCAGCGCAGGGCGCTGGATCAGCTCGGTGGGCGGGGCGCTGTAGAGGTTATCTCCCAGCAGGGGGTGACCCAGGGCGTAGGCATGGACCCTGATTTGGTGTGTGCGGCCAGTGGCCGGCACCGCTTCTAGCAGGGCTGCTTCAGCAAAGCGCTTTAATACTTTGAAATGGGTTTCGGCCGGTTTCCCGTGACCGTTATCCACCACGGTGCGGTGGCTGTGACCGACGTTGATCCTTAATTTGTGGCGGGCAATGTGTTCATCCCAACGGGGGAGGCCTGTGCAAATGGCGTGATAACTTTTTTGGGTCTCATGTTTCTCAAACTGCATGTTGAGGACGCGGTGGGCCTCGGGGTTGCGGGCAAAGACCATTACACCGCTGGTAATTTTATCCAGGCGGTGCACCACCAGCAGTTCGGGGTAGATTTCTTGCAGAGCTTTAAATAGATAGGGAGCGTCTGGTTCCCAGCCTTCGGGCAAAACCGATAAATTGGCCGGTTTATTTACAATGAGGATATCCTCATCTTTATGAAGCAAGATTGTTTTTATGGATGGTATCTGCATATCCTTATTGTAACAGGCTGGGGGCTTTTTATCGGGTGAGTTCGCTGGAGAAGCTGGTTGGCG
>CAIVSQ010000375.1 GCA_903908605.1 uncultured Anaerolineae bacterium | reverse complement strand
CCAGGCTCAGTCTTGGCCAGTCGGGTGGCATATAAGGTTTTTGTCTCTTGAAAAAGAGATAAATACAAACCATCTTCCAGGCACGATCCAGGAAGTAGATCATAATTAGCAAAATAACTAATTTTTCCAACCATTGATTCATGAAAAACCTCATTACCACAGGTTCGAATTCCTTCTATTTTATGTCATAATTGTCGAAACAATATTCCTTATTTTCCAAGGATCGACCATGAACGCCAAACCTCTAGCTGTCAAAATTGCGGGACTGGGAAAGTACCTACCTGCCCAGGTAGTCACCAGCGCAGAACTCGAGAAAAAACTGGATATTCCAGCGGGTTGGGTGGAAAGGGTAACCGGGGTCAGCTCACGCCGCTACGCGAACGGTGAGACTGTTACCCAAATGGCCACAGCCGCTGCCCAGCAAGCGCTAAAAATGGCAGGTCTGCAGCCTTCCGATTTGGATGCGATTGTAGGAGCTTCTGCCAGTGTCCGGCAGGCAATCCCTTGCACGGCCGCCTTTGTGCAGCGCGAACTTGGGGCTCCGGATGGAAAGAGCGCATGCTTTGACCTGAATGCAACCTGTCTGGGGTTTGTGTTTGCATTGCAGACCGCAGCACAGCTGGTATCAGCTGGAGTCTACCGGAATATTTTAATTTTCAGTAGTGAGCTGGCAACTTTTTCGCGCAATCCCAAGCAGTGGGAAAGCGCGGTTTTATTTGGAGATGGGGCGGCAGCAGCTGTGATCACTCTTGCCAAACCAGGTGAAACCAGCTGCATTCACCATTCCAGGTTCAGCACTTACAGCAGTGGTGCTGATCTCACCCAGTTCGTGGGAGGCGGCACCCTACATCATCCCAATGACCCAACCACAACACCAGAGATGAATATGTTTGATATGGATGGCCCGGGCGTTTTCAAAAAAGCTGCGCGGTTACTCCCACCATTCTTGAAGGAATTTTCAGAGCAATCTGGTTGGAACAATGAAGATTATGACCAGGTCATCCCCCATCAGGCCAGCGGACACGGCCTTAAATTGCTGACATCTCACTTTGGTTTTCAATCCGAAAAGGTTTTTGTGCACATCCAGGAAAGAGGAAATTGTATCGCCGCATCAATACCGATTGCCCTGACCGAAGCTGTCGAAACTGGACGAATCAAGCGGGGAGACAAGGTGCTATTACTCGGGACAGGCGCTGGGCTCAGTATCGGCGCGCTGGCACTCACATATTAAACATGAAAAATACTGCCCTGATTACGGGTGCTAGTGGCGGGTTGGGTCGTGGTCTTGCATTCGCCCTGGCCCGCCGCGGATGGCATATCATCCTGACCGGACGGAATGCCTCCCGGCTCGCACAAGTCCAGGCCGAAATCCAGGTCATCAGCAGCGTAGAAACGCATCTACTCGACCTGGCAGACTTGCCAGCTGTGGAGAATTTTTGCAATCTATTGAATAACACAGTTGGCGCACCAGGTTTGTTGATCAATAATGCAGCATGCCTGCCAAATGGGGATTTCGGCGCGCAGCCTGAGAGCGAGATTCAAGCAGCCATGACCACCAATTTGCTCTCCCCCGCGCTGATGACCCGCATGTTTTGCGCCGGGCAAGCACCCACCCAGGCTGTGATCTTTATTCTCAGTAACGCGGGACGTTTCCCGCAACCCTTTAACAGCGTATACTCCGCCTCAAAAACCGGGTTGCGCTCGCTGGCAGAATGTTTACAGGTGGAGCTCGGATCGAGCACAAGGATCTGCCTGGCATACCCACCCATCATGGCAACTAGTTTGACAAGCCAATTTCGAAAGACATCAAATTTATTACCCATAGCCAACCCTTTGCACATCTCAGAAAAAATTATCAAGGCCTTTGAACAAGGGCAAAATGAAATCACCTGGCTGAATTGGGAAGGCATTCCAATTCTATTTTATCAATTCGCCCCCCGCCTCTTTCGAAAATTATTGCTATCTCAGAGACAAAGATTGAGAAATCTTTTATCATCGACAACGCCTCCAGCGAAGGAAAAATAACCGGATGTTCTCATTTAAATTTCTTCTCACGATCATGCTGCTTATCATTTTGCTCGAACGGCTAGCAAGACACTTACTTGTCGTATTTTTTTTTCAAAGACCGCTTCCAACACAAAAAAGACCTATTCAACTCGTCAGTATCCTGCAACCCATCCTCAGCGGAGACCCCACCCTGGCCGAAGGATTGGAAAAGAACCTGTTGCTAATTACAAAGTTTCCACTGGAATTCGTGTGGTTACTGGACGAGGATGATGAAGAGGGTCGAAGGATTTGCGCAAACCTTGCAACAAAACATCCTGGCAAGACCATCCACACCATAACACTACCCCCACCAGAAAACCATCAAAATCCCAAAATGGTAAAATTGATCAGCGGGGAAAGGATGGCCAAGGGCGACGTGCTTTGTGTGCTTGATGATGACACCAGGTTGGATGATGGCAGCCTGGAAACCTGTCTCCCCTACTTGGATGAGCCGGGCGTGGGACTTGCATTTGG
>CAIVSQ010000374.1 GCA_903908605.1 uncultured Anaerolineae bacterium | reverse complement strand
GGGCCATGGAGGAGTGGGGCACGGTCTTTGAGGATGAACTGCTCTCCTCTGCCGCCCTAGATCGTCTGACACACCACGCTCACACCATTACGATCCAGGGAGGTTCGTACCGCCAGGCGGCTCGCAGAAAGGAGGCATTGACGCGTGTAAAATCCTGACCTAATTGTATTGAGTGGTAAACACCCATCCGACTATGGAGTGGTAAACATGACCCGACTACGTGGTGGTAAACATCCACCCGACTATGCTGGTAAACATGACCCGACTTTGGGTGGTAAAGATCGCCCGGCTATTGACAGTAGTCTTACAAGTACAATACCTTCGCCAAAAATAGGTGAATAAAATGGGCTAAATCGAGTAAAGTTGTAGTCTCTCACAACCAAACCTCATCGAAGAAGCCCATGCCAGAGATTTTAGCACTTTTACAAAACATTGCACCTCTTTTAGAGAAAACGACCTTTCGCCAGTTGAGCCAGGTGATCTATGGGATGCTGGTAATCAGTGGACGAATCAGCATGTTGGGATTATCGCGTTGGACAGAAAAAGGCGGAAGTTACCGAACTATTCAGCGGTTGTATCACAGCGAACTTCCCTGGAAAGCGATCCAATGGATGTTTTTCCAGAAACGCTTATTGAAGGGGGAAGAGGAGTACCTCATTGCTGGGGATGAAGTGGTTCTGGGGAAAGCAGGCAAAGAAACGCATGGGTTGGATCGTTTCTTCTCCGGCATTCAGCAACAGGTCATTCCTGGTCTCTCATTTTTTGCCCTATCCCTGGTAAATGTACGCGAAGAACAGTCCTATCCGCTGCAAATCACGCAAATCGTCAAAAGCGTAGAAGAAAAAGCAGCCAGCAAGGCGAAAGCGGAAGCAAAAAAGGTCAAGGTCAAGGAAACGGGAGAAAAGAAAAAGCGTGGACGTCCCAAGGGCAGCAAGAACAAAGATAAACGGGCAGCGATTCTCAATCCTGAGCTATTACGCATCCAGAAAGCCTTGAAAAGCGTTTTAGAAACGGTTGGAAGCAACCTTTCGTTGAAATATGTGACGATGGATGGGCATTTTGGCAACTATCCCAGCGCATTCATGGTCAGACAAGCCAATCTGCACCTGATTTCCAAACTGCGTTGCAATGCGGCGCTTTATCTCGCCTTTGAAGGAGAGCCCACGGGTCGCGGTCCGAAACCCAAGTATGGTCCCAAAATCGACGTGCGCAAGCTGGAGGAAAAATACCTGAAAGATACTTCGGTTGCGGACAATCTGCGCACGGATATTTATCAAGGGCAGTTCTACAACAAAGAGTTCGCTTTCGCTTTGAATGTGGTGATCCTGGTAAAAACGAATATTGAGACAAACGCCCAATCTCACGCCATTCTGTTTAGCACCGATCTGGAATTGTCGTTCGCCAAAATCGTCCAATTTTATCGTCTGAGATTCCAGATTGAGTTTAATTTCAGAGACTCTAAACAGTATTGGGGACTGGAGGATTTTATGAATGTCAAAGAGACCGCTGTCACAAATGCCGCAAACCTGTCGTTCTTCATGGTCAATCTCAGTTCTGCGCTATTAGCCCCTTTTCAACTGCTCAATCCAGATTTCAGCATCTTGGACTTGAAATCGCACTATCGTGGCTGCCGCTATGCTGCTGAAACAATAAAAATGCTTACGGAAAAACCTGATGCCATTTTATTGGCTGACATTTTCCAACAGATTGCCCGTTTAGGCGCTATTCACCCTGTTTTTCAACCCTCTCCTGTCACCTGATTGGCGAAGGTATTGAAGGTGAAATCTACATTTTGGACGGCATCATCCTTTGGGAAAATCTCGCCAAACAAGCGGTCAGCCAGGGCTTGCAGTTCTCTCTGGCAGCGTTGCTTGACCTCCGCAATGCGATGAACCAAACTGGCAAAAAACGCATCCACCTTTTCACGGACTTTTTCTGCCGTTCCGAAGCAGAAATT
>CAIVSQ010000373.1 GCA_903908605.1 uncultured Anaerolineae bacterium | reverse complement strand
CAAATGGCCAGTCCCAGCCCTACGCCGCGCACCGCACGAGACAAACTGTTATCCACCCTGTAAAAGGATTCGAACACGCGTTGGCTTTGTTCAACCGGAATTCCCGGACCGTTATCTTCTATTTGAAAAACAAAGTTTTGCCCGCTTTGAAAAACGTTTAGCCGTATTTCTGCCGCATCACCAGCATATTTGACCGCATTTTCTAGTAGATTACGCAAAATGGTTTCAAAACGCGGCGGATCAGCATAAAGATCAGGCAGATTGGGGGCAATCGACACCAACAAGCGATTCCTGAAAGTTAAATGCGCCCGTTGGATGGCACTCTCAACCAGATCTACAAGGCTGCATTCCACCAGATCGATGCGCAAGTTTTGCGATTCAATTCGTGAAAGATCGAGCAGGTTATTAACCAACTCGCTGAGGTGATCCGATTCGCTCGAGATGATCTCCAAGAATTCGCGTTGTGAGTCGCGATCCCATTCCACATCCTCAGCCAACAGCGTGGTAGCGTAGCCTTTGATCGATGCTAATGGCGTGCGTAACTCATGGCTGACGGTGGAAATCAGGCTCGATTTCATCCGATCCAATTCTCTATCCGCAGTTATATTCTTCAAGATGATCCCTTTACCTAAAGAAATATCCTGCGGGTCGGTCACATTGAAAGTTTGAGCCCGCAAAAACAAGGTTCGCCCATTGATTTGCAGGTTAAACTCCACACTAACAGTATCGAGCGCTTCCAATGCCCGATCCATTTCCTTCCTGGCTGTGATGGGGTCGTTTGCATGAACCAGAATCAGCTGAATAACCTGCTGCACTGGCATTCGGCCGACTTCATTGGGCACTAACCCGGCCAGTTCAGTGATGCGTCGATTGGCGTACATTACGTCACCATGCAAATTACCTAGAATCAATCCATCCTGCATGGATTGAACGAGCGCTTCAATACGCCGGGTCTGTTCCTTTAGCCGCGCATCTGAACGGGCAAACAAGGCAGCATTTTCAATCGCCATGGTAGCGTGATTGGCAAAACTGACCAGCAGCTGCATCTCAGATTGACTATATTCATGTGGATCAGGGCGATATACAATCAGGGCGGATGGTGGCGTGTATTGAGTCTTTAGTGGAACAGCCAGCATGGATCGATACCCTTCAGCTCTAGCTCGCGGGCTGTAGGTTAAATCTGATTCGGTATCGCTGATTTGCATCGGTTCGCCTGAGCGAATGGCGCGCATGGTAACAGAATAAGGTTCATCCGGCTGAATTAACATTTGGTCCGTGTACCCTTGTGAGAGTCCCCGGCTGGCGCGAGCACGAAAGACACCTTCTTTTTCATCCAGGGCCAAGAGCACTACTTTTTCCACCTTCATCAAGCGTTCAACCTGTTCCAAGATGCGATTGAGCACCACTTGCGAATCAAGTGAAGAGACCACCGCCTGGCTGGTTTCGAGCAGCGTGGACTGCTCATTCATACGTTCACGGATTGAGCTTTCCATTCGCAGCAAGCTGGCAATTAAATTTCCAATTTGATCCGGGCGAAAAGATGAACGTTCGAGAAAACGCCGGTCATCCGCTTCAACAGGTTCATCCGCTCCAATTTTCTGGCTGATAACAGAGAGTTTTTCAACGGGCAAAATGACCGCGCGCGCCAACAACAACCAGAATAAACCACCGATTACCGCAAAACCTGCACAGGCTGCCAGTGTGATGCGATGAAAAGTAATTTGCTTGGAAAAGGCAGCTGCGGTCGGCCGGCTGGCCACAACCCCCCAACCCGTGCCAGGGATGCCAGTATAGGTGTACAAAGTTTCAACACCCAACCCGTCATCGGCAATCAGACTGATATTATCGCTGCTTTGCCCAACGTTGACCAACCCTGGCGCTTGTTCGGCGAGTCTTCTAAGCAATTCATTGGCATTTGGATGGGCAATAATTTGGCCGACATGATCAATAATAAAGATTTGAAAAATTTCTTCCTGAGTGTGTTCGGCTAAAATCTCACGCAGGGTAACGCTCAGGCTATCCAGGCGAATATTGGCGGCCACCAGTCCTTGGAATTCACCTGTTTCTGAGCGAATTGGCATTAGCGCAGTCGCCACTGGTTGACCGGTTGTAGGGGAAATACGCCCTTCGGACATTAATGGTCCATTGCTAACCCGGGCGCGTTTAAAATATTCCCGGAATGAGAAGTCCGTACCGACGGTACTGCTTGGACCGGGTGGGTAATGATATAACATCCGGCCGTCGGATGTCAGCCGGTAGATCAGGTTGACATCCGGGCGGGCACTACTGGCAATTGAAAAAATTGCTTCCATCCTTTGCGGGTCAGAAGCAATTACAGCCGGGTAATTTGCCAAATTTTCGACAGCCTGGAGCGCGCTTTGCAGACGCTGATCCGTTTCCTTGGCAATAGCGCGGGTCAGTGCCAGATCACTTGCTTTCACTTCGGCTTGAATCTGGCGGCCAGTGATGACATCAAAGATCAGAATGGCAGTGAGCGCGGGAATCACAAGCAGCAGGTAAAGCGTCAGCAGCTGAATCCCCAAATCGCGACGCAAATACGGGATGATGAAAAATCCAGACGCTCGATTTTTCATGACATACCGGGATTGTTGCTTGGAAGAGATAGCATGCCTGATTATACCCCGCGGAGAATTCTGATAAACGAAGTTCGACGCCAGTGAGTTCAATTCAGAAGAATACCGCCAATATAAGGCGGGGTGATCGCAGAAATTGGAATCGAAATGGTGCCTGACCAGACAATAAATTAGATTTTGACCGAGAAACCAGGCTTATTACTTTGAGACAGATCAGAATAACGCACAACCAGTGTGCATATCATCTTGTGAATACACATAATAACCGTTGCCAGTACCCCTTGGCGAGAGCCCCCGCTTGCTTAATGAGGATGATTATTCGTCCAAATGAAAAGTATGGTACTGATTTTGGCATGGGTTACCCCAGGCGATGTGCATTTCCCGCGCAGTGAGATCAATCACCAGGGCGTTGATGGTTTTTTCACGGTCCAATTCTGGACCGTCAATGGCGTGGTTGCAGATGGAGTTGGGGAAATCGACGTGGTCTTTTTGAATTGCCTGTAAGGTCTTGATGGTATGTTTATCAGTTTTACGCAAGAGCCGCATCGCGCGGTGATACTGTACGCGTGATGGGATTAATTGTTCTGGCTCATACTCAATTTCTTGCATGTGTGGTGAGAGGTAATGGTTGGCGTGCGCCATATAACCATCCATGGCGTATAACACATCAAACCGGCGAGCTGACACTTCCACTGAATATATTTCACCACTGTCATGGGCAATCAGGTGGTTATACCCGGCGGCACGATGCGAAACCACAGCACGCTTGATGGCATCCGAGGGGTTTTTAGCGGCAAGCACAGCCCGCGAAACCACCAGGCGCGGGATGCCTATGCGCGAATCTTCCGGATGAACCGAATCAATCAACTGGGCAATACCATAGGCGTTAAAACCCACATTGGGTAGCAGCCCACCGTAATTCATCGCCAGGAAAGGCGGCTCATTGTCCGGGCGAGCATGGACGATATACACATCATCCTCGTCTTCCGGGATCCAATCTTCATTATGGGCTGCCAAAATATGCCCATCGGCGGTGTGAGCGTCATTCACTGCCATACTTGTACAGCTGATCAAGTGAAGCGCATCCATCGTGACGGCCTCCATGGCATTCAAGACCGAGATTTCTTCGAATGGCAAATTGGCCCCTTCGGCGATTCCGATCATTTCTTCAACATATTGCGGATATCTTTCCTGGGCAAAGGGCAGGTATTTGCGCGCCTGTATCTGGGCACCATCCCAGGTCAGCTCAAGTTCTTCATAAGCATCTGCCAATAATTTCCGGGCGTTATCAACACTGCGACGCACACTTTCACGGCGTGATTCGCCAATTTGACGGCCCATTTCACGGTGCGTGCCATAAATACGCACCATTGGCATCGGTTCAGGGTGAATAGGGGTGTCGTAGGGATTGTTTTTCATACGGGCCTCTTTGTGTTCCAGGTCTGGGGAAATTACGACATTGCAGTTTTCTGCCCTGGGAGTGAGAATTATATCATCCCTGCAAAACCCGGCTTCTCAACCAGGGTTTTATGCAAAAAAACTCCCGCCCTCGGAAGGGCGGGAGCAGGAACGGGGGACAGGGACCCGAACTTAACTTTCTACAGCGGGCGCAACAGCCGGCTCGCTGGAAACCTGAACAATCGAGGGAGTATGAGTTCCAAAACGGGTCATCAGTACGGCGCCAAGCCCGGCTAACAACAGCAAACCTGATAACAAACCACCAATACATGGGATGAAACCAATTCCCTGGGCAACCAGGTTCAGGCCAAACATACCCACACCAGCTGCCAACGGCAAGGGCCATTCGCGCTTGGTCATCTGGGAAATACGCACACCAACTTCGAGACCCAGGGCCAGCCACCCAAGTACACAGGCCGCGGAGAACACAATCGAAATCACAATGATCAATGGGACTGTAACCAACAGCGTAATGATCAACAAGCTGAAGAGCGCAAGCGCAACAATGATCACAATAAAAGCGATCAGTGCCAGCAGACCCATTCCAAAGGACATTAAGGGCTGGGCAACCACGCCATCGGCCACCTTGCGCATCTGCCTGGGCAGGAACATGGCGATCAAGACGGCCAACAAAGCCAGCATGAGGGACTGCCCAAGAATGCCAAGTGCGTTCCAGACCGGGTTATCAGACTGACCATTTACGACCGGAACAGTAGGCACACTTGGAATGCCAGGTACGCTCGGAGTTATACCGGTTGCCTGGTTGTTTAATACATCACCATCCACGCGTGCACCTTCATCACGGCTGAGCGTGGCTCCAAATGTCACCAAATTGCCCTTGATATGTGCATTCGACGCAAGACTGACAGCGCCACCCATCACAACCACATCCTTATTCACCAGGCCGTCTTGGGTAAGGCTGCCGCCAAATATCACGATGGCACCGTTGACCGTGGCATCTTTTTCAATCAGCACGGAACCACCGAATACAACCAGGTCCTGGTTTAACGTCATACCGCTTTTAAGGGTGTAATTACTGCCAAAGATCGGGCCTTCTGCCAACCCCCTGGCACTTACTGCCTGGATTGGCAAGAACACCAGGGCTGCCAGCAGGAGAATGGTTGTTATTTTAAAGAATACTTTCATAATGAACTCCTCTTTCTACTTTGCAGTTCGGCCTAGCGGGCAGACTGCTGAATATTCCCCAACCTGCGAATGGACAAGGCACTCATCAGGCCCATGCCACTCAATGTAAACATGGCAAGCGCCCAAAGATTGGCGGGGATGGTGGAGGCCAGAACAGAGAGAAGTGTTTTGCCAAAAGCACCCAGGGAACGGGCGGTCAGAGTTAATGAGACCAGTTTACTGATCCATAAACTCGCCAACCTGTCCGGCGAGAGTGCCAGGTAAGGCAAATAAGGAACGAGCAGCCATAGCAATCCACCCAGGCCGACAACAAGCAAGAGCAACAACCCAAACTTAGCGCGGCGGCGTTCGATTGCTTGCTGGGCTGCCAGGCGAACCTGGAAGCGCTGGGCAAAGCCGGGCGCCGGAGCAATCACCGCGGATGAGCGCAAGGCCAGGTTGGCCAGCGCCAGCCTGGAGCAACTGGGGCAATTTCTCAAATGATCACGCAATTCCCGGTCTTGTTCCGAGTTCAAACGTTCATCATTGAGTAGCCATTCTTCATAGAGCCGGTGATCCATAGGGTGTCCTTTCTACTTGAGTTTCAGGAGAGTCCGCCGCCAGTAACCTGGCAACCGACTTGCGCGCACGGTGCAGGCGGCTCTTAACCGCGCTGACAGTTAGTTTTAGGCTCTCGGCAATTTCAATTTCCGAGAAATCGTACCAGTATCGTAAGATGATCGCCGCCCGGTCGGTGGCATCCAACCCATTCAGCACAGATTGGATCTGCTTTTGCTCTTCTCGCCGGATAGCTTCATGTTCCGGGTTGATGGCACTGTTATCGGGCAGTTCCAGTGGGGCCTCATCGTCATCCGGTTCGGCGTCCAAAGAAAAGACAATGAAGCGACGCTTTCGAAGACGGTCGATGCAGTAATGAGCCGCGATGGAAAGCAACCACGTGGCAAAAGGCCTCTGACGGTCATAGCGGGTAAGGTTCTGGTACGCGCGCAGAAAACTCTCCTGTGCGGCATCTTCGGCTGACTCAGCTTCGCCCAACATCCGGTAGCACATATTGAACACCGGTGTCTGGTATTGTTCCACCAGCCGGGCAAATGCCTCGTCGTTCCCTTGTTGAGCCTGGAGTATCCAGGTCATCTCTTCGTTCACGGTTGCTCCTGTCGGTCGTTCTGCATAAACATACGCAGATACACCCAAAAAAGTTGCAGATGGAGTGGTTGGGTGTTTTGGCACCCAAAAGTAATGCAGGGGATAATTCATTATAATTCTAGCGCTTCACCACGAACGCAACCTAAGATAATCTGATGTTTTTCTGGCATATTTTTGCCATGAACCCAGCCAGCCACTTCTCAAATTGCCATTATTGGATGTATATTTGCTTCAGAGAAACCCAAGGAGAAACACATTTATGAAGCTTCCCAGCCGCCCCACCGGCATGACTGCCTTCCTGGTCATCTGGATCGGGCAAATCATTTCGATTCTTGCTTCCGCCATGAGCCAGTTTGGCCTAACCATCTGGATGTATCAACAAACACAGAGCGCTACAGCAATGGGGCTGATGCAGGTATTTTTCCTGGCACCCTTCCTGTTGATGTCACCATTGGCAGGGGTTATGGTCGATCGATACAATCGCAAGATCATGATGATGATCAGCGACCTGACCGCGGTGACAGCCACTTTTGGGATTTTCCTGCTGTATGCCAGCGGGCACCTGCAGTTCTGGCATTTATACGTTGCCGCTGCGCTAAACGGGATCGGCAACACCTTTCAGTGGCCTGCATATTCGGCTGCCATCAGCACCATGATCCCCAGGGAGCAACTCGGACGTGCGAACGGCCTGACTGCATTGATGGAAAGTGGTCCGGGCGTGCTAGCGCCGGCCCTGGCCGGTGCCCTTATGCCGGTGATCGGATTAACCGGCTTATTGTTTTTTGATTTCGCCACGTTTTTTGTTGCCATTGGCGCGCTATTGCTGGTCATCATCCCGGCTACCCCGCCCAGTGATGCAGGTCATGAAGCAAACCAGGGCAGCCTGGTAAGCCAGGCGACCTTTGGGTTCAAGTACATCTTTGCCCGGCCCAGCCTGTTGGGTCTCCAGTTTATATTTTTCTTTGGTAATTTATTCGGGGGAATCGCATATTCAGTTTTAGCCCCCATGCTCCTGGCCCGTAGTGGTCAAAACAGCATGGTGTTCGGAACGGTTCAATCAGTCCTGGCAGGCGCAGGGATCGCTGGTGCCATTATCATGAGTGCCTGGGGAGGTTTCAAGCGCCGGGTATACGGCGTTTTGCTTGGTTGGACGATTGCCAGCCTGGGAACAATTTTGCTCGGGTTCGGAAAAAGCCTGGCCCTCTGGATCCCGGCAGCCATATTGGCAGCTCTCTTTACAGCATTAATTGATGGCTCAAATCAGGCCATCTGGCAGTCCAAAGTGCCGGCGGATATCCAGGGGCGTGTTTTTTCAGCGCGGCGCATGATTGCCTGGTTTACTGGCCCGCTAGCGCCAATCATTGCCGGTACGCTGGCAGATTTTGTCCTGGAACCTGCCATGCGCACAACAAACAATTTTTCTACTGCAATGAGTCACCTGGTTGGGAGTGGGCCGGGGTCCGGGATGAGCCTGCTGATCATAATTTGCGGGGTGGCAGGGTTCGGTGCATGCCTGGTTGGTTACAGCGTTTCCGCCATACGTAACGTGGAAAATATCCTTCCGGATGCCCCGAACAACAGCCAGCCAGGTTAATGCACACTTTACTGGGAAGCACAACAATTAATACTGGCTCGTTTTTCCTGTATAATCTCTGAAATGCGAAAGATACTGGTCTTCCTGTTTTTCTTCGTAACCATAGCAATTGCCATCATCAGCCTCGGGGAATTAAAAAGTACCTGGGCCACCCTGCAGCACAGCGACTTCCGCTACATGGTTGCGGCAATCTTACTGCTTATGGCCGCCATCACCTGCGAAGCGGGTGGATATTACACCTTATACCGGTTGATGGATGTTCGAGAATCCTTCAAGCACATGGTGCTGTTATCCTCATCCACCAGCTTTATCAACGTTGTAGCCCCCAGCGGCGGATTTGGAGGGGTGGCTGTTTTCGTGGATGATGCCGGAAAACGAGGTTATTCTCGCGGTTTGGCGGCAGCAGTAGGTGCGTTGTACCTTTTCCTCGATTACGCTGCTTTTCTGGTCATCCTGGGACTGGGATTGGCGGTCTATGTTCGCCGCAACGATCTAAACCCCGGAGAAATCACCGCATCCATCATCATGCTTGGGATCGTACTCAGCCTGGGTTCACTGATTGTTATTGGCTCGCGCTCGGGTGAAAAATTAGGGAGAATTTTGGGGTGGATTGCACATAAAATCAACCTGCTATTATGGCCATTCCGTCACAGCGAATATTTTCACGAAGTGGCCGCGCACGAATTCGGTGCCGAAGTTGCAGAAGGTCTCTCGTTATTACGCAGCAAGCATCAGGTCATTATTTATCCCTTCCTGTTTTCACTGGCAACCAAGACCATCCAAACCTGTATCCTGGCCATGGTTTTCCTGGCGTTTGACATCCCTTTTTCAATTGGAACGATCGTGGCGGGTTTTGCCTCGGCTTACCTGTTCCTGATTGTTTCCCCTACTCCGTACGGAATTGGCGTGGTCGAAACCCTGCTGCCCCTGGGCCTTACTTCTCTCAGCGTAGCTTGGGAAAATTCGGTCATCATCACCCTGGTGTACCGCGCCATCACCTTCTGGATTCCGCTGGTGTTGGGTGGTATATCCTTCAGGATATTACAGCGAGAATAAAATTTTCAGCTGCCTTTGAGCACCACGGCAGCGCCATACCCGACCACACTGCTATGGTCTCCAGTGATATCGCCAGAGGTGGCATGGTTTAACACCCTGACAGTATCGGCTCCGAGGGCTTTTGCTGCCCACAGAACAGCCGCCAGTGCACCCAAACCACAGGCTTCGCCTTCCCCACTTTCTTCCAAATCAAACAACCCATCCGGTGAAAAAGCAGCCACTTGCGCCAACATGGCCTGATCCAGCATATTTGCGGTTGCCTGGCGATGGAAATGAGATAGATCGGTGGAGGCCACCAATAGAAAATTTCGGCCAACCAAGGTCTCGGCCAGGGCTTCACCCATCTGGCGGGCGGTGGCACGGGTTTGCTGCCTGAGCATCACGGGTAACAAGCTGAACGGCTGCTTGAGAGCCCGCTGCAAGAAGGGCAGTTCGATCTCGAGTGAATGTTCGCGGTCATTGAGCACACTGGTCAGGCCATAGCCCAGGCGATCGATTAATTTTTCATCCAATAAACGGGTGAGCGACTGGTTAATTGAAACCGGCCCGAGCGGAGTTTGATATGCCGCATGCGCGCTAGTGAGAAACGGTTGCGCATAAATATGATGCATGGGGGCAATAACCGCCACCACATCCGGGCTGAGGTCCTGGACGGTCGCAAATGCGTGCCCAGCAACCGATCCGGAATAACGGTGACCGGCATGTGGCACGATGATAGCTAGAACCTGTCCTTTTATATCGGGCGAATGTGCCGAGAT
>CAIVSQ010000372.1 GCA_903908605.1 uncultured Anaerolineae bacterium | reverse complement strand
TCACGTCGAATGTTTCGCATCGCCACCCGCGCTTCCTCAGCACGGTGATTCAAACGCTTCACCAGTTCGCGCCGGCGCTCTTCGTTGAGCGGAGGCAGGTTCAGCCTGATCACCAACCCATCGTTGTTAGGCGTCAGATTCAGATCGGATGCCAGGATCGATTTCTCAATCGCCCGCAGCGTGGTCTTATCAAACGGTTTGATCATCAACGTGCGTGGTTCAGGCACACTGATCGAAGCCAGCTGCATCAAGGATGTCGGCGAGCCGTAATATTCAATTTGCAATTTTTCCACCAGCGCCGGGTTGGCGCGACCTGTGCGAATGGCAGTCAGATCCTCTAGGAGCGAATGAATGGATTTCTGCATGTGGGTCTCACTGTCTTTAAGAAGATCTTTGATCACCGTAGCCTCCTGGAAGTTTTACAATTCATTATAAGGATACCCCAAAATCTTAAATTACGCCACTGATGAAGGGCCCTTCTACACAGGTCGTACGCCGCCAGGACCAGCACCGCCAGAACCAGCCGTCATTTTGCAACCACAACAAAACCATTTCTATGCACGATCCTTACAGTCAATTCCATGCCATTTATAGCTCATTTATCAGGCCATCCGGCTGGCAAAACATTCCAAAAGACTCTCAAAAACTGCCAACTTGGTCATTAAACGTTTTCAGCGCACATCATCTTGAATGACGTGGAGTTCAATCGCCAGACCAGTCAGGCGAAAATGTGATGCTAATTTTTAAGCCCTTCACCTTAATAATCCCAGGCTCCGGCGGCGGCTGATTATAACCCTCGGGGGCTGCATACCAGCTGCCTCAAACAAGCCCTTTTTCCGCCCTTCAGGACAATAAAGGCCCCACCACGCAGGGCGGGTGAGGCCTTTATAAGATTTCAAACAAATTGGTTTTTCTGACCAGGCAAAACAGTCCTACCGCCGGTCACGGCGGCTCCCTCTGCCAGCTTACCTGTAAATAGGAGGCCCAACCGTGATGTGCGTGCCTGCTTGCACCTTACCGCACAACCGTGCCGATCTTCTCGCCGTACAGCGCACGGGTCAGCGCGGTCTGATCCCACAGGTTCAACACCAGGATCGGGATCTTGTGTTCCATGCAGTGCGTGATGGCCGTGCTATCCATTACCTTCAGGCCGCGATTCAGCACCTCGATATACGAAAGCTCCTCAAACTTGGTGGCTTCCGGGTTTTTCTTCGGGTCCGCATCGTAGACCCCATCCACCTTGGTCGCCTTGATCACCACGGCCGCGTCAATTTCGGTCGCGCGCAGCGCAGCAGCGGTATCGGTCGAGAAAAATGGGTTGCCGGTTCCGGCCCCAAAAATCACCACACGGCCCTTTTCCAGGTGTCGGATTGCACGCCGGCGAATGTAGGGCTCGGCAATCGCGCGCATTTCAATGGCGGACATCACACGCGTATAGACATGAGCGCGCTCAAGTGCATCCATCAAGGCCAGCGCGTTCATCATCGTGCCCAGCATACCCATATAATCGGCTGTCGCGCGATCCATGCCACGATCCAGGCCCTGGGAACCGCGCCACAGGTTGCCAGCCCCTATCACAATGGCCACTTCCACGCCCATATCATGCACGTCCTTGACGCGCTTGGCAATCGCCTCAGCTTCCGAGACGTTGATGCCATATCCATTTTCACCGCCCATGGCTTCTCCGCTGAGCTTGAGCAAAATCCGCTTGTACTTCAGTTCTGCCATTTTTTCTCCTTGGTTATACCGGCTGTGCACCTACTAAAAAAAAGCCAACCTCGCGGTTGGCTTTTTTTATTTACTCACCCAAACCCTCGCCGAGCTCCCAACGCTGGAAGCGACGGATAATAACGTTCTCGCCGGTGCTGGCGATCGTTGAATTCAAGAGTTTTTCAATTGTAAGACTTTCATCACGGATGTAGACCTGGCGCAGCAGGCAAACTTCATCCTTGAACTTGTTCAGGCGACCTTCCACGATCTTGGAAACCATTGCTTCAGGCTTGCCTTCTTCAATGGCGCGCTTCCTGGCAATTTCGCCTTCGTGCACCAACTCAGACTCGGGAATATCTTTGTCAGAAACATACTTCGGGGCAGCAGCAGCAATCTGCAGGGCAATTTCGTGCGCGAAGGCTCGGAAAGATTCAGAGCGGGCAACGAAATCAGTTTCGCAGTTCACTTCAACCATCACACCCACGCGTCCACCACCGTGCGAATACATCTCAACGGTGCCATTGGAGGCCAGGCGATCGGCACGCTTGGCCGCAGTGGCCATGCCCTTCTCGCGTAAATAATCGACGGCCTTCTTGTAATCGCCATCGGCTTCGGTCAGCGCCTTGCGGCAGTCCAGGATGCCTACGCCTGTGGCAGCGCGCAGTTCTTTGATCATATCAGTAGTGATTTCCATTCAAACCTCTTGCGAAAACATCAATTAGGCGGCTTCGACAGCGCCAAGATCCGGGTCGGTGGTGCGGGCCAACTTGGCCAGGGTGGACTTGCCCAACAGGTTGGCGTCATCGCCTTCTTCTTCAGCATCAACGGTGCGGGCAGGGCGGCGGGAGGCGGGCACGGCGGGAGCAGCTGAAACAGCAATAGCAGCGGCTTTTTCTTCGGCCAGCTCATCATCCTTGCGCATGGCCTTGCCTTCCAGAACTGCGTCGGCAACCTTGGCTACCAGCAGTTTGATGGCGCGAATGGCGTCGTCGTTGGACGGGATCACATAGTCGATATCCTGCGGGTTGCAGTTGGTATCCACCAACGCCACCACCGGGATTTTCAGCAGGTTGCATTCGCGCACTGCGGAATCTTCACGGCCAACATCTACAATGAAGACCAGGTCGGGCAGGCGCTTCATTGAGCGCACACCATCGAGACGGGTGTTCAAGCGGGTGATGTCGCGTTCAATCAACAGGCCTTCCTTCTTGGTCAGTCGGTTGATATCGCCACCGTCACGCAGGTGTTCGAGGCGTTCCATTTCCGAAATACGGGCAAACATAGTGTTCCAGTTGGTGAGCATACCACCCAGCCAGCGTTCGGTCACATAGGGCATGCCGGCGCGTACAGCTTCTTCGCGCACAGTGTCCTGGGCCTGGCGCTTGGTGCCAACAAACAGCACGGTGCCGCCATTCATGACACAATCGCGCACGATGTTGTAGGAACCATTCAGGGCCTTCACGGTCTGCTGCAAATCGATGATGTGAATGCCATTGCGCTCCGTAAAGATATACGGCTTCATGCGCGGGTCCCACTTGTTGGTGCGATGTCCGAAATGTACACCGCTTTCCAAGAGGGCCTTCATTGAGATAACTGCCATTATTTTCTCCTCCATACCGGTAACCAGCGGCGCGCAGCGCCATTGCTGGACCTGGATAAGTTTAGCGGGGTTCTAACCCGCTCAGGGACGCTTGATGCCCGTCCCAGGCAAAATGTGCTTCCCACGGGTGTGAGAGCGGAAGCTAGTATACCATGATTCGGCTCCTGCATCCCGGCTGGTTTCGCCTTTCCATCTCATTTTTCTACCCTTCATTCGCTCGGAGGCCAATCCACGAAAGTTACGCGGAAGTTACGCACCAAAGCCAATCCTAATGACCTGACAAAAATGCAAAGTGCAACTTTAAAACCGGGCGTAACCAATCGGGCTGTAACACGACATATTCAGTGTTCTTACTCACATTACAAAATCAAGGAGAAAAACCATGTTCAAAAAATTACTGTCCATCGTAGCTGTAGCCCTCTTCATCCTCAGCGCCGTCCTGCCCATCAAGACTGCTTCCGCTATGACTGACCAGGTCAAGATCAAAACCATTGGCGGCAAGATCTCCGCTGTCAATCCCATTACCAAGACCATTACCGTGCTGACCACTGCCGGCAAGCTCGTCAAAGTCCGCGCCAACAAGACCACCGTCATTCGCCGCAACGGCAAGATCGTCCCCGTCAAGAAACTGCTGGTTGGCGATCGCTTCCGCAGCCAGGTCAATGCCGCCACCATGACCGCCACCTCCATCTCTGACATCTCCACCCCCGGCAGCCACGCCGAAGTCTATGGCACTGTCGCCGCCGTGGATGCCACCGCCGGTACCCTCACCATCACCCCCGGCACTGGCGCCGCCAACGTCACCGTCACCGTGAATGTCACCACCGAAGTCAAGCGTGATGGCAGCATTGCCACCCTGGCCGATTTCGTCATCGGCGACCAGGTCGAATCGCACTACAACCCCGTCACCTTCCTCGCCTCCGAAGTTCATTCCAACTCCGAAAGCGAAGACGATGAGGATGAAGACAACCAGGGCCATGATATGTATGGCATCGTCTCGGTCGTCAACACCGCCGCCAGCACCCTCACCATCCTGCCCTACAACGGCGGCGCAGCCCTGGTACTGGTCATCGATGTCAACACCAAGCTCGAACGCAGCGACTCTGCCGCCACCCTCGCAGATTTCGTCGTCGGTGACAAGGTCGAAGCTCAATACGACCCCATCACCCTGCTGGCCTCCAAGGTCGAAGGCAAGTAACAAGCACGACCTGTTTCAAATATAATAGCCAATGCGCGCCAGGGAAATCCCTGGCGCGCATTTTTTTCCATCACCCCGGCCAGCCACACCGTGACCCCGGGGAATTTTGTTTTTTTCATCCTGGCACTCATCGCCCGGTGGGCGAATAAAATCTGCACCTCACCGGCAAGTCGGAATGCCATCCGGTTTCGTATTTGCATTCAACTCCATCCCCAGGTAGGCTGATGGATCATTCGTGTTGCTAATTTCCAGCTCGTTCAAAAAATGGCCGCTGCCATCATCACGCACCACCGAAAAGTGCAAATGCACCCCCACCGGGTTGTTGGGGTCACCCGAATAGTTACCCTGGTAACCGAGCAGCGTACCCCCCTCCACATACATCTCACTCGCCCCTGGCGGGAATTCCAGCGCTACAAACGAATTGCCGTTGGCATCCGCCATGTGCGTGTAATACAACCATATCTGCCGCCCAGGCTGCAGCGGATCATCAGGCACACGCATGATCACACTCGAGCGCCAGTCCGCCAGCCGGGTGAGATAACCAGGGTAAGCTGCAATGACCGGTGTTACACCAACCTCTGTTCCAGCAAAAATATCAATCCCCTGATGGCGGTGCCCCACCTTGAAGGAATCGTCCCACAGGTAACCAACCATGCCATCCGTGGGGAAAATGAAAGGTGCAGCGCCGCAGCGCGTACCTGACTTAATCACATAACCCTGGTTTTCGGCCGGGTTGGTCAGGTAAGCCCACACCAGTGGGCTGCGCGTTGCCGAGGAGCGCATGGTCGTAAACAGGTAAATACCCAGCCCAACCAGCGCGCCAATCACGATTAAACCGATGATTTTCTTGGGCGTATTCATGCCAGTGATTATACCCGCCATAAAACTTCATCCCGTCTGAACAACGGACGGGATGAAGTTTTCTCAATCTACAATCATGCAGGTTCTTATCGCAGCGGCTGGGCCGTTTCGCAGTAGACCACATTTTCCTGCTTGTCAGTGTGATACTCGTAGGTGGCGTTTCCCGAAACCAGCAGGATGCGGTAACCAGGCGTCATCATCGCCGCGTAACCAATACCCGGCTGCGGGCAACCCAGGCTGGCATCCGGCCAGACCACCTCGGTAGCCTCGCCCAGGCTGATTGCATCCAACTGCACAGAAAGACGCTGCGCCAGGTCAGACTGCGCCTTGCTCACCAGGCTATCCAGCAAGTCATAGGGCGGTAATTTTGGCTCGCACAGGACAACGGTATCCAGCTTATCGGTATGGTATTGATACACCTGCCCACCTGCGCTCAACTTCAACAGGTAACCGGGCGTCTGCAGGGTGGCATAAGCACGGTTCGGATCCGGGCAGCCCAGGCTGGCATCTGGCCAAAGCATTTCCTGGCTCTCTACCAGGGCAATCTCCGTGGTTGGTTTCATCAGCCGCATCGATAAATCCTGCACCGCTTTCGAGATCAGGGCAACTGCCAGCGAGTCAGCCGGCGGGTTCTGAACACCTGGTTGAGGATTGCCACCCGGCTGGGTAATTCCGCCAGGTTGAGTGGCACCCGGCTGGGGAATGCCACCAGGTTGGGTGTTTCCTGGCTGGCTAATCCCGGGTTGGGATTGTTCAGCATCGCACAGCAGGTACTGGCCTTGTTGCGAAGCATGGTACTCATACTTTTGACCAGCATAATCAAACACCATCAGGTAACCTGGCACCACCACCTGCGCATACGCCAGGTCAGGCAGCGGGCAGCCCAGGCTGGTATCCGGCCAGGTTATCTCGCTAAAACTGACCAGGTCAATCAAAGCCACATCCACCGAGAGCCACCCAGATAAATCCTGTCTGGCAAGTTCCACCAGTTTGTTGGTGATCACCAACGGAGTAGCCGGTTCGGGGCAGTAAACCACCTGGTTATCTGTACCGACATGATATTCATAGGTCTGCCCGCCTGCCTCAAACAGGATGATGTAACCGGGCGCCATGCCAGGAGCCTGGCCTGCGCCACTACCCGCGCCGCCGCCCTGGCAGCCCATCCCGCCATCCGGCCAGATCGCCCGGCTGACTTGAATGGGTTCCAACGAGGAAACTTCAGGCGTCGTACCACCCGAAAGGGGTGCCACCAGGCGCGTACCCAGGTCAGCTTTGGCCTGTTCCACCAACTTCTTCTGGGCGCTGGCCGAAAGAGTCGGCATGGCTTGTAGCATGGCCTCAGCCTGCAGGCGGGTTTCATCAACCGGTTGAGACGGTTCCACCGGCGCAGCCGGCTGTTGCCCATCTGTTGGGCCGCCAACCGGTGCCTGCTCTACGCCCCCGTTTGGATTCACCGCTGCCGGCACACTGCCGCAGCCCACCAGGGCCAACATCACAACAAATGCCACTACCAGGTAAATTGTTTTCATCACTTCCTCCGGGATTTTCATCCAAATATTCGATCTAGTTTTCTTCTCAGCTGAACGGGCACGTACTCACGTCTTCATGGTGTAGACGGCAGCCAGGCGGGGAATGTTCCGCGATTCTAATATTTTTTCGATTTTCTTTTAACTTTCTTTATACACTCGCCCGCTAAGATATAGATAATTAACCGTACAAACAAAAAAGGAGAAAATACCATGACCTACTTCGTTACCACCAACCCCGCTTCACTTACCCGCCGCTGGATCACCCGCACCCAGCCCCAGGCCGACACGCACCCGCTGCCCGTCGACATCCGCGATGACGGCGAAAACTTCACCCTGACCGCCTTTGTCCCTGGCCTGAAAGCCGAAGACTTGAACATCCAGATCATCGATGACAGCCTCGCGATCGAAGGCAAGTTTGGCAATCAACAAGGCGACTACCTGTTGAATGAACTCCCCGCCGGCAGCTTCCGCCGTGCCCTGCGCCTGCCCGCCCCGCTCGATGCTGACAAAGCCGAGGCCGCCCTCGAGAACGGCATCCTCACTCTGCGCATCCCGCGCGCCGAAACCGCCCGCCCGCGCAGCGTCACCATCGTCAGCAAGTAATACCACACCCTTTTTGGGGGACGAGTAACCAACATTTTACGCGGTTGCTTCCGGCTGCTCAGCCGG
>CAIVSQ010000371.1 GCA_903908605.1 uncultured Anaerolineae bacterium | reverse complement strand
TTGAGCCAGCAACCATCGCCAGTGCATGTCCCGATTGGCGCCACCAACAAAGGACCTCTGTGGCTTTCCATCCTGGATATGGATGCCGTCCTGGTGGGTGGATCACGACGTATGGGCAAGACGCGCTTTCTTCATGGCGTGATCCAGGCCCTGATCCATGGCGGTCAAGCGAAAATGATCCTGTGGGATGGCAAGGACAACGTTGAGTTTGGCCGGTATAGCGGTAAGCGCAATGTCCGGGTTGTTTCAGAATTGGGTCAGGCCTTGCAGGAACTGATCCAGGAAATCACGCGCCGGGTCGGATTGTTCCGTCAGGCAGGGGTCTCGTCTTTGCCTGAATACAACGCCCGCCAACCCGATAAATTAGCGCCATTGGTGCTCGTGATCGACGAAGCCGCCTTTATCCCCGAAGCAGATCAACCGGCGCTGATCAATCTGGTTGCGCGCGGTGGGGCATTTGGTCTACACCCGATCATCGCCACCCAGAAGCCGGATGCCCAGGCTGTGCAGACATTGATCAAAGCCAACCTATCAACCCGCATCGCTCTTCCCGTCCCCACGCATTGGGATTCACAGGTCATCCTGGGTCGACCCGGCGCGGAGAAGCTGACCAAGATCAAGGGCCGCCTGCTGCTAACCTGGAATGCCCGCCTTGTGGAAGCGCAGTCCTTCATTATTAGCATCCCCGAAATGCCTTCAGAAAAAGCCGTATTACGTCAAAGTCTGATGACTGACGAAGACCTGCAGGTAGCCCGTTTTCTGCTTACTCAAGCAGGCTGGTTTCAAGCCGCGACCGTGGCAGATGCTTTTGGGCATGGACGCGAGTGGGCGGTGGCACTCAGCCAACGCTGGGAGCGGACGGGATATCTGACCCCTGTGCAGCGCGATGAGAAAGGCCATCCACTTGGCCGGAAAATAACGGATACCCTGCGCCGCGAAGCCGAATCTGGCGAAGACGGGAATATGGAAAATATGGCGAATATGGAGAATTTGGTTTTCAAAGCACAAGTGAGCAGTATTCAATAGTCGTTGGGTTGCCAGTCTTTATTATGTAAGCCCACAAATAATCCACCAGAAGAAGGAGAATTTCATGCCACACGAAAATATCGGATTCGACGCCGGGAACGGCGCCATCAAATTGTACGGGCAAGCAGGCGGAATCGAAGTCCTGTCGCAGGTTGCCACCAATGGCACCAAGCAAATTGTGAGCACCTTCGGTTTGCACAAGCAAAAAGCGCCCCTGAATATTCAGAATGCGCACGGCTCGTTTTACGTGGGCTCAGGCGCACACGATTGGGGCCGCCCGGTCGAAAACCTGGACGCCGAACGCAACAACGGCACGCCAGAAATGGAGAGCCTGCTGGATGGCAGCCTGACCCAATTCGCCCGACGCTATGGGATGTTTTCTGGACCGCTTTCGCTGGTGATTGGATTACCCCAGGAAGCCCTCAGTGGTGAGCAGGCAGCCACCACCCGTGACAGTGTCCGCCGCTGGCTGTTGGGAACCCACACCTGGGATGCGGACGGACAGCCTTATTCCGTTGAAGTGGCAGATGTCAAGATTGCCTCACAAGTCACCGGCGCGCTCTTCGATTACCTGCTCGACCCAAACGGCAAGTTCATCCTGGAGCGCAAACGCGCCTTTACCGAAGAAGTCGGTGTCATCTCGATTGGCTTTGGAACCGTGGAAATGCTTGTCATCAAGAACCGCGCCATCGTCCAACGCTTCACTCTGGGCACCACTTCGGGGGTGCGCCGCTTGCTCGAAATCGCAGACAGCCAGAAGATGTACTCCCTGGGCGAATCCGATCTGCGACTGCGCCAGGGCAAACTCGATTTATCCACCGCGCTGCCAATCTGGGAGCGCGAAGTCACTGGTGTGATCGAGAAACAGTGGGGTAATTACTGGAAACGCTTCGCGGCAATCCTGTTGGTGGGCGGCGGAACCATTTTGCTCAAGAACAGCCTGCCATACCGCTTCAACGGCAAAGCCTATATTCCGGATGACCCGATCTTGTCGGTAGCGCGTGGACTGTACAAGATGACCCTCTCCGGAAAGGAGAAGTAATGGCCGGGCGCAAACAGCTACCGAAACGCACCATGCTGATTCGGGCTCCGCTGACCCTGCGGGCAGGCGAGGATGATGACCTGATCCAGGCTTTCCAGGCCGTTCCAGCCCGCAAACGAGCCGCATTCATCAAAGCAGCCATGCGATCAGGCAGCTTTCAGAGCCTTTCGTTGGATGATTTGCCCAGTGATGACGATCTCGAGCAAAGTATCGCTGATTTTTTGAAGTAGGTATTGTTTGTGTCAAAGAATAGCCGCACATTGTTTGACACAAACAATGCAACTGGAATGAAGGTGAACAAGATGACCGAATTTCTATGCAGAGAAATCACAGCCGATGTGATCGGCATATATCTGAGCGTATATCGCGCCAGCTGCGCCTATCGTCGTGAACATGAACCCCCGAAACTTGCGGGGGAGTTGATGGATGCTCTGGCTAAACGAGGCCGGGAGACGCTGGAAATCGCACAACGTCCCCACAGAAGAACTTCTGCCCAAAACAAGACGGTCCAGAGCGTATTCTTGGTCAATGACCAGGTACTGGTACAGGTGTTGAAGGTTGTTCATATGAACTACAGAGAATACGACGCCCTGGAACAACTCTTCTGCAACTCGACCTGTTCGGTGGGCCTGGCCTTGAACTTTGGCAGCCGCACCCCGGAGTTTTGGCGAACGCAACAAAGTGAAAACGCGCAAAAAGGAAGACGAGCATGAACCCTGAACAAGCCTGGCAAGCAGTATTGAGCCAGCTTCAAACAGAGATGCCTCGCGCCAGTTTTGACAGCTGGGTGCGTAATACACACTGTCTATCATTTGTGGATGGGATCGTCACGATCGGTGTGCAAAACACCTACGCCTGTGAGTGGCTGGAAAACCGTTTATCGAGCACCGTTTCACGCCTGCTGACTGGCATGCTAAATCAGCAAGTGGAAATGCGTTTTGTGGTGGATGAGACCGAGATACCGGACGAGCAAGAGCCGGATAATACTCAGGAAAAAGAACGCCCAACCAAGAATGAACCCCTGGAAGTGGAAGGTGTTTGGGAGTCAGCCTACGAACAAATTGTTCGTCCGGAAAAAGTAATCGCTCTGAACGCATACTTCATTCGCCATCTGGGCGAACTTGGTCCTGAACTAGGTTGGATGTACATCGGATTCCGCCAGGCGGCATATAGCGCTGGTGGCCGCAGCGGTGAACGCAAAGCGCGTTTCACAGGCAAAGCCATCGCAGCGTTGAGCGGTTCCACCGAGCGTACTTTCTGGAATCGCATCGCCCGTCCTGAAACCTGGGAAAAGTTGAAAGGCCTGGTTAGCCTGGTGGATGAAAAACCGCTCTGGGACGAAAAGAGCCCAACCCCCAAGCGCTTGCCGCGCAAGTACACCGTAGCCATGACTCTGCCGTTGACTGGCGCAGATACCAGCGCCTTGACACGCTGGATTGCTGAACACAGCGAGCAATATCAGGGTGCGTCAGGTGTGTTGACCGCTGCCTGCGAAACCCCGGTTGACGAATTGCTTGCACGTTCAAGCAAAAACGGGAAAGGGTCACAGCCATTGACCGTTCATCGGCTTGTGCGAGATTTGTTCTCCTCCAAATTGCCGGAAAAAGAGTTGGAAGCCCTGGCAGAGCGTTTGCACTTACACATTATGCCGCCTGGGGATTTGCTGGTACTACCGCTCTTTTTTGTGGAGCATATCCTGCCACATTTGGGCACCGGTCCCGGTTGGTTATTAACGATCTTGCGTGACCGCTGCTGGGTGGATCCCAAAAGCGGTAGAGCACGCTCTCAAGTCACGGTACAGGGTGGGTATGCTGAGATGGCTGGTTGGTTGGGACTATCCCGCGCCAAGACTGTTTGGGAATGGCTGCGTGACCCTATTTTGAAAATCTACTTGCACTACAACCAATCAGGTCAGGCGGAAATCAATCAATGGGATGCCGCGCGCAGCTTCGATGTGCTGCTCGATGAAGTGCCCGCAGAGATT
>CAIVSQ010000370.1 GCA_903908605.1 uncultured Anaerolineae bacterium | reverse complement strand
TGCCGTGACGGGCGCGGGGGGCAACAGTTATGGCTATGATTCCAACGGCAACCAGATCACACGCATGATTGGTGCGGAACCCTTCAATCTAAAGTACAACGCCGAGAACCAGTTGGTGGAGGTTAAGAAGAACAGCGTTGTCATGGCGACCTTTGTGTATGATGGCGACGGGCGGCAGGTGAAGGCCACGGTCAACGGGGTCACCACGCTCTATGTTGGCGGGCATTATGAAATAAAGGGCAACGAAATCAGCAAGTATTACTTTGCGGGTGCAGCGCGGATCGCGATGCGCAGGTATGTGATCCCCCAATCCATGACGCTGGAGTATCTGCTGTCTGACCATTTGGGCAGTACCAGCATCACGACCGATGCCGCGGGTCTCAAGACATCCGAGCTGCGCTACAAACCCTGGGGAGAAATGCGCTACAGTTGGATCAAGCCCGATCTCAACACCACGCCTGCTTATGAATTGACAAAGTACACGTTCACCGGCCAGAGGAGCGAAGTCGATACATTCGGCCTGATGTTCTACAATGCGCGGTGGTACGACAGCGCGACCGGTCGCTTTGCGCAGGCCGATTCGATTGTGCCGGGCGGAGTGCAAGGGCTTGACCGCTACGCTGCGATGGCGAATAATCCGGTAAGGTTTACGGATCCGACAGGGCATCGATGTTCTCCAGAAGACGAGTGCGATACTCCACATGGAGATAAGATAGTGGATAATCCTTTAACAGAAAATGGCAAAAAAATGGTTGCTTTATACAACCAATGGACTGTTGCTTTTGGTTATTTATCTGTAAAAGAGTTTTTTGGTTGGATGATGTACTTTGAAATGAATGGCTTACAAAGTAATCGTTTTTTGTTCGCTGGCAAGATAACAACTGTGCTTCAAATGATGAAAGAGGTTGTGGCTAGACAATTATGGGGTGACGCATCAAGATCACCTTACGGCGGGCATGGTCCATATTGTAATAGTGGTAATTGTACAAATGGGTTGTTCAATTTTCTGGGTGAGTATGCTCAAGTAGCCAGAGATCGTTTGGACGATGAAACTCTTCCCCAATCTACAAATTACCCAACAGGATTTCAGACAACAAATTTAGGCGGAGAAACGGAATATTTACACAACGAATTACTTCAGAGCGCCAATGATTTTGCAAATTCTGTGTTACTGAATGTGAAACCCGAATGGCAGGAATATAATAACCAACTGCCTTATCATTGGGGCAATCCAGAGTGGGCAAAAAGTTTTAGCGGACCCGTAGGGGTAACAGATATAAACGGTGTTGTATATAAAAACAGTTCCTTTGTGATTTTTACACAAAACCAGGGCAGTTGTCAGGCAGGTATTATATGTTAGTACGAAAAGAGCTCCGTTATTGTGGATTTGCAACTGTTCTAATAATTTTCTTGATCTTTAATATTGTTGCATGTCAAATGCAAACCAATCAAACGCCAGCAAGTTCAGTAAAGACACCTAGTACGGTCCTAACATATACAAAACCTCAACAGTCTACGGCTACTCCCAAAGTTACGTATAAATTACTTGACCCCACTCTTGTTCCCATTCAGCGCAGAATGCAGAACCATCTGACACGGTCCTGCATTCAAATAATTAATAATGCCAATCAAGATGAAGATCAAAACAATTCTCTTGTTTTATATGACCGCAATCGCCAGCTTCCCTATTTGTATGACAAGAAAAACGATGAAGCTCTACCTTTGAATAATGCTAATAAAATGCTTATAGATATTTCTCCCAATTATAGGTGGTTAGTATACTTGCAGGAAATTGGCACTAATTCTCAGTTGATTGTCCAATCTTTTTCCGGAGAGAATATATATAAAATAAAATTAGCGTCACTAAGAGAAAATGCTACTTTGGGTGGCTGGGTTGGAGATGAGAATATTATTTTAAGCCTTTCAGGGCATCAGCCAGCATCTATTCTGGTTGTTAACCCATTTACGAATGAGCAGCAAATATTAACCCCCAATTTTCCCGATATTTATAATAATGATGCTTGGGATTGGAGTTTCTCTGGTAGAACAATTTACAGCCCAGATTTTCGATTTGTCGTTTACCCGGCTACATTTGGTGATGCTCCAACTGGAGATGTACTCTGGGATGCTCAAAATAGGGAAAGAATTGCCATAATTCCAATAGGAATAGGTGGTAACCTGGTCGCAGTTCCCCAATGGTCACCTGATTGGAAATTTTTTGCAGTTAAAGTCATGGGGCGTAATGCAGACGAACTTTACAGTGCCAGCCTTGATGGAACAGTAACAGGATTAACTAATTTATTAAAATTGTTTCCCGATGTTACAACACAAATCCGTACCTGGAAATGGTCTCCGGATTCGCAAAAAATTGCTTTTTGGCTTGATTTTTATGACAAAGATATTCTGAAGGAGGAGCGACTGATGGTGATAGATATTAAATCTGGAGAAATAACCGATTACTGCCTCTCCGGAGATAATATTCAAATTACGACCGAAATACCAGATTTTACACCAGCCCCAGCTTGGTCACCAGACAGTGCTTATCTTTTGGTTGAACAGAGAAAAAACTTGACGGAAAGCACATTGATTTTAATGAATTTAGAGAAGAAGACCGCCTCTTCGATTGGGAAAAACACTTATCCTTATGGTTGGATGAAGGAAGGGCCGTAGTCTAATTCATCGGCAACGCCAATGGCAGCCAGGTTTCGCGCACGGTTGGCGGCGCCACCATCACCCTGTGATATGACGCCGAAAATCGCATGGTGAGTGCCAGCGGCACTGATTTGAATGCCAGTATTGTTTACGCCGGATATGGAAGGCGCGTCAAGAGTGAGATAGCGGGCGTGAAGGTGCTGTTTGTTGGAGAATTTTATGAAGTCAAGGGCAGTCAGGTGACCAAATATTACTTCGCTGTAGGCGCAAGGATTGCATCGAGAATCTGCACGTCCAGAACCTGCGGTCAGCCGGTCTATTTCCTGTCCGATCATTTGGGCTCTGCCAGCCTGGCGCTGGACAGCATAGGAACGGTACTTTCAGAAACCCTCTACAGAGCTTCCGGCGAGGTGCGCTACACCACCACGCTGCCCATACGGTATACCTATACCGGGCATTATTCTGACAGTTACATAAAGTGCCGCAGCGAAACTCCCATCCCTGTTCAGCCAAAATAATTTCCCCGGAGCTGTCCAAAAAGTTCTTATGATAAGTGAGCGACCGCCAGGCTTGGCGATCGTGTAGGCGGCCGGACAAAATGGTGGAGTAGGGCTGGAATAAATAATTGTATCGCAGGGTAAAGAAAAACAGGCTCCGGAGTGGGGCCTGTTTTCAATGGGCGGGAAAATCAAGCCTGTTCGAGTTCGGCAACCGCTTTGCGGATCACACTTTCTTCCAAAATCTGTTTTCCATCC
>CAIVSQ010000369.1 GCA_903908605.1 uncultured Anaerolineae bacterium | reverse complement strand
TAAAGGTATCCGCATAACGTTTGATGGTCGGGAAAAGACCCAGGTCATCCAACATCATGGGACGCAGCTCAAAAATAAAACCACGAACTTTTTGGAAGGTACCCAAGGCAGATGCGCGTAAATTATTTAACTCTTCGCGCGCCCTGGCATTATCCACATCCATCAAGCGCATGGCAATCTCGGTTTGCAAAATAAAATTCGACAACGCCTGGGCGGGACCATCATGCATTTGTCGTGATAACCGCTGACGTTCAGCTTCCTGAGCCTGAATGATGCTTTCAATACTGGCGGCAGCACTTTTGGATGGTCCCTTGCTCGGTTCGGCTGGCTTGTTGATCAACACCTGGAGTTTCTCCAGCAATACCTTGTACTGCTGTTGGTGTGACTGGTCCCCCTTGAGTTTATCAAGCTGACCGCGCATCACAAACAGACGCTGCTGGGTATCCAAGGCAGAATCGTAGACCGAACGCAACTCTTCCTGAGTGATATCGGCCTGGCCTTTTACCTGTTGCAAGCGAGCAGTAATGGTTGAATTGCGCTGTGATAACTTCGAGAACTCAATCTGGCTTTGCTCGAGAGTCATTGTGATTTCACGCAGAACACGCCCCGCCTCGTCATATTCCACTTGGATACTTTTACGGGCCTCATCGAGGGGATTTGGTTGCTCTTCAGCAAGTGGCATAATTTACTCCTGAAACCGTGTTTCGTAATCCAACTTTACCCAGCCACGCTTCAGCGCGTAAACAACGGCCTGGGTACGATCTTCAACCCCAAACTTGCGCAAGATGGAGGTAATGTGGTTTTTTACTGTTTGATGACTGATGCCCAATAGAATGGCAATTTCCTTGTTGCTTTTGCCCTCAACTACTAACGCCAAAACTTCCATTTCGCGATCGGACAATGGATGGAATGGGCTGCCTGGTTCACTGTAAGACCGGCGCGCAGAGTCAAGCTGACGGCTCAACCAATGTTCAAATTCCTTCGGGTCCATAGTCTGGCCGCCCATGATGTAATTCCCAGCGACCACTTCGAAAACCATGCGTGTCAATTCTTCAGGTTGTACATCCTTGGAACAAAAGGCGGCCGCGCCAGCAATAGCGGCATGCAACATCTGCTCTCCATCATCATAGGCGGTCATCAGGATAATCCGGGTGGGAATCCGTTCGGAGGTAACCTCATGGGTAATCTGTTGTCCATTCATCCCAGGCAGGTTTACATCAACAACGGCAACTTTGGGCCGCAAGGACAAAATCATATCCAGCCCTTTATCACCGAATGCCGCCTGTCCAACAACGCTCAGCCGTGGATCGATTGATAAAGCATCTGCAACACCTTGTCGAAAGAGCGGGTGATCTTCTACTATGACAACTGTTATTGGTTCCATGGGATCTATCCTTGTGAATATTTTTGAGTATAGCACATGAATGACGTGGTAGCAATTTTTAGGCGGGCATGTTTTTTTATGGAAGATTCCAGGAAAAAACTGTCATATTTCCAGCGTTCCCAATGAGACCCGGGGCAATTTCCGCCCGGAAAACGGGGTTCGCATGAGCCGAGAGAACCGGCTTCCAATCTGAAAAGGCAACCAGGTAATTAACCTGTGAAGAATTTAAATACTCGATCAATGACCGATCATCATTCATAAAAGGGATGATCTCTGGGGTTATCAAACCTGCCAGGTCGACGATTTGATGCCTGGAAAAAAAGCCCAGTGCGCCAATATCATGCGCGGCAATTTTTTGGGTAACCGGAATATTGGCATCAACCCAGGTGGCGGTATCAACCATTTGGCTTTCAATAAAAGCGACATCACGGGCATACGTGTACACCCCAAATCCAAAGGTAGCCAGTAGTACGAAGGCAACAACAACAGCCAACACCTTGCGAAGCATGGCGCTTGCATTAAAGAAGCCCTCAAAAAAACCGCACAATCCCAACAACAGAAAAACGCCCAGGGCAGGCATGAGGTAACGACCATGCTGATAAACCGGCAAACGTGATAAATAAAGATAAATATAACCGGTCATCCAGCCAGTCACAAAGAGGTTGATCCAGGAACGCCTGCGGATGGAATAAACCAGGCTCAAGATAAAACCAGGCGCCAGGATCAGGCTAATGCCCTGGAAAAATTGAAGCGAAAAATAAAGCGATCGCTGCCCCCAGGGTGTGACCTGCCAGTTAGCATATTCTGCTTGCTTGGCATAAAAAGTATTGGGCAGGGGTGTACCACTGATCATCAGGTTAAACAGGATATAGGGAAAGAAAAATATCGCGAAACCAAACGCCAGGCGGAAGAACCGGTTCCATCTTAACACCGGCGCATCCTCGGCCAGCAGAATAGCCAGCCCAATCGGCGCTAGCAAAGTAATCCCATCAGGGCGTACCCACGCAGCAACGCCTGCCAGAATTCCAGCGAAGACATAATTGCGCGACCCAGTCAGGAGCAAACCCATCAAGAGCATAACCAGGTAAATATAAAGGATGGTTTCCATGCCAGAAAAGGCTGCCCAAGCCATGTGCCACTCCAACGCAATCATTGCGCCCGCCCAAGGCAAGGCAGGACGATAAGCGCGGATGGTACGCCGAATAATCACTTCAACCTGCACAGAAATACCGAATAGCAGCACAGCACCCAAGGTACAAGCCCAAACCAGCGGGGAAAGACCGCTGAAAAAGCCAACCGAGAGTAGAACCGTCCATAAAGGAGACGTGGAGCCTGCCGAAGTCTGCCCGGGAATAAACGACCACTCCCCTAACCTGGCCAGGTTGCGAGCATAAGTCTGATGAATCCAGGCATCATCCAGTGGAAAGCCTGGCCGAAATGTAAGCACACAGGCAAGCATATAGATGCATAAAGAAAATAGTACCAGTGCAGCCAGCAAGATTAAATCCCGCCGGGATAGATTTACTTTAGGGTTCAATTCGGAAGATACGGATTTCATCGTAGTCCCCTAGGTAGGCCAGGCCTGGCTGGCTGTTTGGGTTCTGATACACTGTAATCATAGGGTCAGTGTAATATGTTTTTTCAAGAACGAGAAAACGAGCGCCAAATTTGCCTGCCAATTTACGAACCGATTCCAGGTCTTCATCTGGGACGATGATGGCGGAACGGCCGGTAGTGACGAAGTACCCGGGCGCATTCGCAACGATCACAACATCCTGCGGTTGAGCCCCGGACCTGATCAGCACATCTTCAACATTATGGTAAGCACGATGAAATTGATTCCAATCATTTTTCACGATCGCAATTTGTGCAAGGCCAATCGTCAAGACAGCCATCATAACCACCAGTGCGACCCGAAAGACCGTCTGCGCTGCCGGTGTAAAACGGCCACGCGCCCGTGCCCAATTCACCAATGCGTCCACCCCAACAACCGCGGCGGTGAACCAAACTGGCTGTAGAGCGGCCGTGGAATGGAAAAAACTCCCCCGTGAGCCCGCAAATGGGAAAATAATACTCATCACCAGGAACAGCGCCAGCCACCCACAAGCAGCAAGACGAATATGGATGTCCTTGCGTAGCTTCCACAGACCCATCAAAATAAACGGAAATAACAGGAAGGCGCACTGGGCCGCAATGGTGTTGATCGAATTTAAGCGCAGCGCTTCTAACCTGCCATCCAAGGCCGAGCGCCAACCGGCAGCCAACCAATTTTGCATATTGATGCGGCTTGCTGGCCAGGCAAAAGTTTCATCATAACGGGTCATCCAAAGCACATTGCTGCCGGCGGGTGTAAAGGGGGTGCCCCAAACCGATAGATTACGCAGCACCCAGGGGCCCATCACAATGAGATACCCTGATCCAAGCAAACACAACTGAAGAAAGATGGTCGAGTAACTTCGCCTCGGGCTGGTAACCCAACCACTCAAAACCAGGCCTGCCGCACCCAATGCCAACCAAAGCAGGCCATCCACCCGGGCCAGGTTCATCATGCCAGCCAGCACCCCAAGAAGAAATGGGGCAATCTTATTTTGACCGGTGATAAAAAAGAATAACAGCCCACCTAACAACATGAATATACCAAAATTATCTGTTGTGGCCATAAAGGGAGCGTTATAGCCACAAAAAACCGCCAGGAAACCCGCGGTAACGGCAACATCACGCCGGGAGGTAATTTTATATCCGAGCAGGGCGGTGACAGGCGCAACCAGGGCCGCAACCAGGATAAAGCCAATACGACCAGCCGCAAATGTCTGGCTGCCGGTCACCAACATGCCTGCAACGGCTAACAGCGAGGCCAGCGGGTACCAATACCCGTGCGACGGATGAGGCAGCAGCTGGGGATTATCCAAATAATTCCACAGATAGGTCTCGCTAAAACCGTGTCCCTGTACCAGGCGCAAACCACCCGCGAAATAATAATCCGCGTCCATATACCCTGGTGCCAGCTGGAACCAGGCAACAGCGATATTAAAACACAGACCTGCCAGGAAAAAAACGATTAAATCCCTGCGACGCATTTCAGCCTTTCAACATGATTTCATCAACCCACAGGCGGGTATGATGGATGGCACCCCAGCGCACCCAATATAACAACACAGTGAGCAGCAGCGGGTAAAACAATAAGAATACGGAAGTAAAACCATAACGCTGGGCTAGCCATAACCCGGAAAACAGCCCAATCAACATAACGAAAGCACTGATAAAACCCAGCAATCGCCAACGTTTGACCATGACCGCCACCACCAGCAACACACTGGGCAAGGTAAAAGCCAGCCATTGAGGGAAAAAAGGAATACCCAGCAATGGCGCAATAGCCGCGGAAAGACAGGCGGTCCAGAACAACCAGCGCACATCCTGCCCACGCACGGCCCACCATTCGAGGAAAAGAATGGCCAGCGCAACCACAGATAGGATTTGAGCCAGGCGCAGTCCAATACCTGGCAGCCAGCTTTCAACAATTCCATAGGTGGAAGGCACCACCCCGGACCGCAGGTTGGCAATCGTTGCCGTCATGAAGGGCAGCACCCAACCGGGAAGAAGAATAAATGACAAAATCATCAGCAGGATAAGCATCATCAACATGCCGCCTAATACCCGCCAACGCTGGTTGGAAATAATCCACACCAGCAAGGTTACCAGCACAAAACCGGTGATTTCCAGGTTTATGAAAGTCAACGCTATCAATGCGCCTGCCAATTCATCTGCACCGAGTTCCAAGTTGCGAAAAGCAAGCAAAAACAAAAATGCCTGCACCATAACCGATGTACCGGTCATCAACATGGAAACAGAGGGCTGCCAAGAAACCCCAAATATCAGCAAGAAAATCCCAATGGACCAGTGCACCTTCCAACGCGCAAGCCGCAGGGATAATAAAACCACACCAAAAAGGCTCAACTCCAGGACGATCATCCAGAAGGCTCGCGCCAAGACAAAATCCTTAAGCCAGGCCAGGGGCAGGTATAAAATCAATAAAAACAGCGGGATATTGACGTTATATGGATATTGCGCAGAGCGTGCTGCACGTCCATAAATCTGGGTTTGAATTTGCACCACCGTGTTTTCGCCGTAAGGGGCATCAGAACTCATCATAAAATTTCGCATGGATTTCCAGGCAACCACAAAATCCGAGCCACCCGGCACCTGACGTACGAAATTCAGGTTCGCCCACAATAATCCCCCCACCATGGAAACTACAAATGAGACCAAAAACAGTGTCGTGAAAAAATTTCTTACAATGCGCATTTGGCTATTTTACCAGCGTAGTGAATTCGTGCTTCCTGAGAATGAGCTTTGCCATAGCCCGGCTCACTGTGTCAACACGCAGCGAAAAATTGGACGGGTGGGTGAAAAACGAGCCACTTCGCTAAAACCAGCCTTGATGAAAGCAGAAGGAAGGCCAGTAAAGACGAACACATCGGGAGCCGATTTACCGCAGGGATCAACCGGGTAGCCTTCAACAATTTTGCCACCTTGCGAGGCCACATACCTGACGGCCTCGCGCAATAGTTCCACGGTTAATCCCTGCCGCCGGTGTGACCGAGCAGTAAAGAAACAAGTCACCGACCAGACCTCAGCCTGGTCAACCGGCTTGAGCACCCGCGACCTGGCCAGACGCGGATAAGCGCTGCGAGGTTCAACAGCAATCCAACCAACGGGCTTCTGCCCATCATACGCCAAAATACCAGGGATGAGACCCTGTTCAATCAGCGATTTTTGCATTTGGTGAGTGCCATCCCCACTTAAGAGATGGAAGTCTTTGTGCGGAAGCTTGTAAAACATGCACCAACATCCACCGCACGCACCTCGCGGACCAAAAAGAATCTCAAAATCGGAGAAACGCTGTGAGGTCAGTGGGGAGAATGTGTACATCTCAGGGTAAAAACACTTGCAGTCGCCCAGGCAGGATGCTGTATTCCACATCCTGGGTGGCTGTGTAAATGATCTCGCCATCTGTGTGGACTGGCGTTGGGCTCTCCAGGTGCACTTTGAGACGGGTAACCGTCATTTCTATAATGCCTTCACTTTCAAGGTAGTTACCTGCCCCAGATTTTAATGTTTTGGGCAGCAACGCAAACATGCCACGCCGTGTAGCGCGATAGCCATACACAACGGTCAGCTTGCCATCAAATGGGTCGGCATCCGGACCCATGAAAAACATGCCACCAGTACGGGGGCCATTGCCAACATACACAAGCGATATCGGTCCCTCAAAAGCACCGCCATCCCACTCCATGCGAATCTGCCAGGATGGCCGGTCCATAATGGCCATTACGGTGGCCAGCAAGTAGCGGGCAACACCCTTTATCGAGGTGATTTTTGCTTGGATGGTGGTGACATACGGTTCCAATCCCAGGGCGCAGTTATTAGCAAAATAGCGGTCATTGACCTTGCCCATATCCATGGGTTGTATTTTGCCAGCCGCGATGACTTTCGCCGCTCCCGCCAGGTCAAATGGGATCTTTAATGCATATGCCAGGTCGTTGCCAGTGCCCATCGGCAAGATCCCCAGCGGGACAAGCGTCTCGCTGTTCTCCAGCTCATGCGCCATGGCGTTGACAATTTCGCCAATCGTTCCGTCTCCGCCGGCTGCGATGATGGGGGAGAACCCAGCCCGAATTGCCTGTCGGGTGAGTTCGGCGATATGCCCGGGTCCTTCGGACAAACCGACCTCAAAATCAACCCCTGCCTCCCGCAGCGCGCGTTCTGCATCGGGCCAACGTTTTTGAGAATTCCAGCGATTTGAGTACGGGTTGAGAATTACTTTTGCGGTCATGGCTTGGTCTCCAGAAATGCAGATTTGGTGGGATGGGTTAATGCGAGCGACTACTCAATGGCAATATATATGCGCTTATTAATTGCGCCTTTGGATTTGTAATCGACCACCCGAACCCGCCCAACCTCGGCTGTGTTATTCACGTGGGTACCGCCATCGGCCTGGAGATCCAGGCCAGCAATTTCAACGGTACGCACCATTGGAATTCCCTCGGGCAGCAGGTTGATCTTGGTACGAATTAGATCAGGAATCTGAAATGCTTCTTCGCGAGGCAAGATTTTCACCTTGATCGCCCGGGCACTGGCAATTTCCTGGTTGACTGCATTTTCAATATCGTGGACAAGACTGGCCTGCATACGCTCAAATTCGAAATCCATGCGGCCACCCAGGGGCTCCATGTCACCACCTGTCACCAAAGCCCCATAATCGCGAAAGACCGTTCCACATAAAATGTGCAGGGCAGTATGGGTACGCATAAGTTTATGACGACGATCCCAATCGATCACCCCGTGGACGCTTGCCCCCACGGAAGGTAGAGGGTCAGTGCCAGCCAGGGTGTGCAAGACATCATCGCCCTGTTTCTTTACCTTTGTCACTGAATACTCCTGCCCTGCTGCGAATAGTTTCCCAAAATCACAGGGTTGGCCGCCCCCGCCCGGATAAAAAGTGGAGCGGTCGAGAACGACAACGCGGGCTTCCAGATCGGCAGCGAGAACGGTGGCATCGAATTCTTGTAAGTAGGCATCTGTTTGGTAGAGCAGATCAGTCATTTCAAACTCCGTGGTGTTGTGTCAAACCGGCGCAAATTTGGAACCCAAATTACCAGGCGGGATCCGAACGGCCCTGGTCATCAACCCGGAAGGGTGCCCATGCCAGGGCAACCAACTGGACATTGATATCGGTTTTCTTCGGGTTAATCTCGATTGAATCGAGTGCCTCGGTGGCCGGATCGGTGCGGTTTTTCTGAGCTTCAACCTCTGCCTCAAATTCCGCATCCAGGTCTTCCAACTGTTTTTTATAATTATCCACCGTCTCCTTGGCGCGCCCAACATCACCGTCTTCCTGCATGGAACGGCCGACACCCTTGAAGGCAGTAGAAGCCTTGCTGATTGTGCTGGCACTGGCTATTTTCCGACCAGCAAAAGCACCCAATAACGTCGCGCCAAACGATAGAGCGGTTGATACTTTGGCCTGGCTGGCCTGGGCAGCTTCGCGCTCCACGGCCTGCTCTGCTTTGCGGATTTTTTCCTGCAGAGCGGCACGCTTGGGCGTATATTTTTTCCGCATGTTTTCCACCTGGCCATCACGCTCTTCACGGGCCGCTTGCTGCAAACGAATGCGAAATTCTCGTTCCTCTTCACCAGGTTTGGAATATTGCCCGAGACTTGGGCTGAGCAAGATCTGCAAGGATTGGCCACCATATAACCAGCTGACAAAATCCTTGGACCACTCTGCATAACTCTTGGCCTTCATTGCTGAGGCCGGTAAGCCATCGAAACTCAGGCCCCGCTCGGGTTTTTTCTCGAGATCATTCAGACCAAATTTTGGTTCCTCACCATCGCCCCAGTTCACTGCCACCACCTGGTCCACAATTGGCGTCATCGCTACCACATCACGGGATGCATCCACCTTGGATTTGGTGTCGCTAAAACGCACGCGCGCGCCACCGATCAGCATCGGTTTGTACATCACTCCCACAGCACTGCCTCGCAATGGCAGAAACAACTGCTGGATTTCGGCAGGCAATACTGGCTGCACACCCGCCTGTACGGCGGGAGCCGCCGTTGATGAAGCAACCGCGGCTGCTGCCGCAACCGGCGCAGCCTGTGCGGCAATTTTCGCAGAGGGAGAAGCCGTTGCAGGGGCGGATTTTTTCGAATCCATCAATGCCTTGATCTGCACCCGTGTCAGCGGTCCGCGCAGGTAAGAAAGACTCCACCGTGTCTGAAAGACAACTGGCTCGTCCTCATGTGTATTGTGCATCAGGAAAACCCGGCTGCCAAGACCTGCCAGGAGCTGCTCCATTTTTTTACGATCAAAGCCGCCCCCACCGCTGGCGGAGGCTCCTTCGAGTCCTTCCATCACCCGTTCCTTGTCACGTTCGGTTTGCAAACGTCCGATAAACCAGGTACCGGTATTGGCCAGGCCTTTATAGTCCAGGTCAACCGGGTTTTGCGTGGCGAGCACCACACCCACGCCAAAAGCGCGGGCCTGTTTTAGCAGGGTTAAAAGCGGTTTCTTGGAAGGTGGATTGGCAATGGGGGGAAAATAACCAAAGATTTCATCCATATACAGCAAGGCGCGCAGGCTGGTAGTACCCGGCTGGGTGCGCATCCATCCCAAAACCTGGTTCAACAGCATTGAGACAAAAAACATGCGCTCATTATCGGAAAGATGTGCCACCGAGAAAACCGCCACGCGTGGTTTACCGCTCTGCGTATGTAAAATTTGCCCAATATCGAGCGGGACACCTTCGAGCCAGGTACTGAAACCGGGCGAGGCCAACAGGTTATTCAAAGCCATCACCAGGCTAAAACGATCCTTGGATGGGTAGAAGGACTCCAATTCCAACACGCCAATGCGGGTAACCGGAGGATTTTGGATTTGTGCGATCAATGCGCCCAAGTCCAGGTCCTGACCCTGTTGCCAGAGATTGCCAATGATGCTGGAGATTAAGATATGTTCACGACTCTGCAGTGGGTCTGCATCGATATTCAACAATCCCAGCAGACTGATCACGGTGGTAGCGATACGCTCGCGCAGCAGTTCGCCATCTTCCATGATCTCAGCAGGGGGAGCAGAAAATGATTTGAGAATGGATACCTGGATACCGGCACTGCTGCCAGGGGTGTAAATGGCAAATTCGGCAGCATCGCGCAAGCGCTGAATGCGATCACCAGACTGGCCCCAATCGGCAAGACCTTTTTGCCAAAGTGACGCCTGCTGCGCAGAGAAATCCTCTACAGAAAAACCTTTGCGGGCAGCGTCATCGCTGTTGACCCAGGGCAAGAAATCTTCGGGGCGCAGCTGGGGGAAAGTGAGCAGCAGGTTGGCAAGGTCGCCCTTCGGATCGATCAGGATGGAAGGCACCCCATCAATGGCAGCTTCTTCAATCAGGTCAATGCACAGACCCGTTTTGCCACTACCGGTCATTCCAACTGCAACGGCATGCGTAACCAGGTCTCGTGAATCATAAAGAAGCAGGTTGTCTTGCAATTTTTTAGCCTGCATATCATATTCGCGGCCCAGGTAAAAAACACCCAATTTTTCAAAATCTTGCATGGTCAATTCTCCTTCGGGATAAAAATAAAAAAAAAATTATCAGTGGAATGGATTGCGCCACCTGGAGTTGATTAATCCGGGATGGACGCAAAAGGCTGGGGCATGCCTGGGTCAATACCCAGGATGCGAGCCATTTTCTCCTCACTGCGATCAATCAGGAACTCGGTCCACAGTGGGAAATGGTCGGATAGACGGTAAGACATCTGCGATAAAGGCAAATCCTTGTAAACAGCACCGGCAAAATCGATCACACCGGCCTGGCCGGTATAGGTCAGATTTAGCCCATCCATAAACCAGGCTACCTGGTCATAGAATTTCGGCTTGCTGTCATAAGTTGATTTAAGGTTGAGGAGCTGTTCGGGCACCACCAACCCGGTGGAAATAAATGCCTTGAAGAGGGGGTTCTCACCACGCTCATCGATATTGAAATCTCCCAGGACAATCAGGTTTCCTTCCTCTGGTCCTGATTTTGCCCGCTGGCGTATTTCTGTAGCGATGTATTGCGAAAGGGTGCTAATTTCCCCCAGGCGATCAGCCGGGGTCTTCCCATAGCGAATATGGGCTGTCAGCAAAGAGAATTTCTCATTCGCCGTCTGAAAACCGACGATATAAGGGGTTCGGTCAAACTGCTGGGCAGGGTTTCCCTCATCGGTGAGTGGCAGAACAATTTCACCGGCCAGCCCAGAGGGCTGCACCCGGCGCTTATCGTAAATATAAGTCAAACGTTCAGAATTACCTTTGGAACCACCTGAAACATCGCTAATCACCAACCCCCAGTTCGAACCAAGCAACTCATCCAACAACATGCGCAAACCGCTGATATCACGCTTGACTTCCTGAATGGCAATGACATCAAAACGGCGAATAATTTCGGCAATGTAAACCATGGCACGGAAATTTCGTTTGGGATTACCAGGGTTTTCATCCCAGCTTCTAAAAATCTCCCCAAATGCCCGGATATTCCAGGTACCAATGATTAAATTATGATCCAGCACCTTCTCAGGGATGCGCGAGAGGACAATTCGACGTTTTAGTCGAACCAAGTCTTCGGCTACCACGCGGGCATATGCTGAATAATCCATGCCATGATCCTTCGTCACACTAAGATATTCATCCGAGCGACCTGAGCCCGCTACAGAGAACCAAAGTATAGCACTTTTGCATATTCTGCGTAAAAAAATATAGCCGGAACACACATTCTTCAATATTCATCTTTGCCAAGGCTGAATACCGCCAATAGGTAAAAAAAAGGCTGCCACCCGGTGAGGTGACAGCCGCATCCATTTAGTAACTTACCGCGCGAGGGAGTGTTTTTGCGTTCTCAATCCATCCGGCTACCTGATTTTGGCCAGGCAACTGGCGGACCAGATTCTTTTCAGCATTTACTTCGACCAGTTTCTTATACAGGTTCTCGGCATTGCGGGTGGCAAGTTCCACCACGGTATCCACGCCAGAGGCCTCGAGTAAATCGCCATACTCAGAGCCAATACCCTTTACACGGAACAGGTCAGCGCGATTAACCCATTTGAGGATATAGGTGTCACTGATGCCAGTTTTTTCGGCAATTTCTTTGCGTCCCTTGGGCGTGCTTCCGGCCGTGAGCAAACCTTCAATGCTGTTGACCCCTGCCGCGGACAACTTCTCCGCATTCACCGGGCCGATCCCTTCAACTTCGACTAATTTCATGACTGCCTCCTTAAGTTTTGAATATAAGATGATTTGATAATTACTTTTTTCACCAGGCTTCGCATTTCATCAAGCTAACCGAGTATCACTTCAGGCGATATGCGAGCTTTGTCAACAAAACCCTTCTCATATCATCCATCATTTGCCTATAAAAATCAAGCTCGCCAAGGAATTGCCCGACTAAAAAACCAGGCCCAATTATACAACAATTACGGTTCAATTTGTCCAAAAATCTCAGGTAAAAAAGCAGGTTCTTTCAAATAAAAAAATCTGGACGCAACGTATATAATTTTATTGTCACCATGCTTTTCATGCGCTCCTCTCAAATCACACCCTACAAACCCTTGAGATAAAACTGACCATGACAAAATCAATCGATGAAATCATACGCGATGCCATCCAGCGTGGCGAATTTGACAACCTCGCAAACAAAGGGAAAAAGCTGAACCTGGATGATTATTTCAACACCCCCGAAGATGTACGCCTGGGGTATTCCATCCTTAAAAATGCTGATTACCTCCCAGAAGAAGTTCAGGTATTAAAAGATATCGGCGAGTTGCAGGATAAACTGGTAACCATCACCCTGGATGATGAACGCAAAAAGATTATAAAAGAAATTGAAGCCCTGCGGCTCAAGTACAACCTGCAGATGGAGCGCTACCAACGCCAGGCAAGACATTAACAACCCAGTAAATTGGCATTGGCTTGGATCTGTTTCATTATATGGGTTTTGAAACGAAGTACCCCATTTTGTCCAGACCACTTTTAATTGTGTTGACAAACTATTTAACTATGCTATACTAATTTTAGTTTGAGTAGACTTTTCCTGCCATTAGGCAGTTAATTAAACGGTGTTCAGCAATTAGTTGTCTCGTCTACCCCGGCAGTTGCGGGGTATTTTTACTTATTACCAGAAACCGACCGCATTAGCGGATAAATTTAAATTTTAACTAAAAAGAGGTATAAAAAATTATTCATGAGTAATATATTAAAGATCATTCCCCTGGGGGGCCTCGGGGAAGTGGGCAAGAACATGATGGCCTACGAGTTTAATAACCACATACTGGTGGTTGATGCTGGTTTGATGTTTCCTGAAAATGACATGATCGGGGTCGATTACATCATTCCCGATTTTGAGTATTTATACGACAAGAGCCATCAAGTCGACGGAATTATCATCACCCACGGGCATGAAGACCATATTGGTGCCATCCAACACGTTCTCTCCCGCATTCCCGCACCTGTCTATGGCACGAACCTGACACTTGGATTGGTGGAAGTCAAACTTGCCCGCAATGGCATGGCTTCCAAAGCCGACCTGCGTCCCGTTCAAGCCGGTTCTAGCCTGCAAATTGGGCCTTTCAAAGTCGACTTTTTCCATGTTTGTCACAGCATCCCCGATGCAATTGGGCTGGGCATTACCACCAAGGCCGGCCTGGTTGTTCACACCGGCGATTATAAGTTTGATCATACCCCGGTTGATAACTGGCCGACTGATTACGCCAAGCTGACCGAACTCTCCACTCGCGGCGTGGATTTGCTGTTGAGCGATTCTACCAATGCCGAACGCCCAGGTTGGACCCCATCCGAACGGGTGATTGGACCAGCCTTTGAACAGGCCATCCAAAATGCCCCCGGCCGGGTGATTGTTGCGACCTTCGCCTCCCTGATTTCGCGCATGCAACAGGTGGCCGATGCAGCAGTCAAATATCGCCGCAAACTGGCCTTCGTTGGCACCAGCATGGTGGATAACGCCAAGATCGCCCGCAAGCTGGGCTACCTGACTGTCCCCGATGATACGCTGGTCCCGATTGAAACCGCACTATCCCTGCCAGCTGCGCAGGTCGTGTTAATGTGCACCGGGTCGCAAGGCGAACCTTCTTCCATCATTGGCAGGCTTTCGGCCGGGACCAACCGTCAGTTTGACCTGTTACCCAACGATACAGTTATCCTATCCTCTCACCCCATCCCGGGCAATGAGGAAGCTGTCAGCAAAACCATCAACCGCATGCTGCGAGTGGGCGCGAATGTAATTTATGACAACATCGCCCCCGTGCATGTCTCAGGACACGCCAGCCAGGAAGAGCAGAAACTGATGCTCAACTTGGTGCGTCCAAAATACTTCATGCCCATCCACGGTGAGCTGCGCCAATTACGCCGGCATGCCGCCCTGGCTGAAGAAATTGGCCTGGCCCCAGATAAAATTATCATCGCCGAAAACGGCCAGGTTGTAGAACTGCACGACGGCAAACTCAAGCTGGGCGAACGCATCCCAGGTGGCTATGTCATCGTGGAGGGCGGCACCATCGGTGACGCCGACCCGGATGTTATGCGCGAACGCGAACAGTTGGCACGCTCTGGCATCTTCGTAGTCAATCTGAGCATCGACAAGTTCTCCAATCGCCTGCTGGACGATCCGGAAATTCTGACCCGCGGGTTTGTCTCGGCAGATGACGCAGGCGTACTGGTACCAGCCGTGAAAAAACGCGTGGTGGATGTTATCCACACCGGCGGCATGAGTGTCGAACGCGACATAGTAGACGTTGTGCGTACATTCATTTATAACGAAACCAAGCGCAGACCGATGGTCTTTGTGACCATGACCAAGGTCTAACCATCCATTAAATTAAAATCCCGCGGCCAACATCGGCGCGGGATTTTTTATTTTTCTTGACGCTGGATTTTTTTTGCAATCGCACGGTCAACCTTACCCATCGGGTATGTGCCCAAGCTGTCCCGCGCAACCCATTCCAGACCGGGCTGATTGCCTGATGAAATCAATTCACAGACCCAGGCCACCTCGGTGAGGGTGAAATGAGTATAGGCATGTTGTATTTCAGCCAGCTGGCTCACTTGCCGCAGCACAATGCCATAGCGTGTCGCCATGGTCCCCACCCAGTCATCTCCAGAGAGTGTCTCCACTTCAATTGCCGGGAATTCCCACAACCCGCCAAGCAAACCCTGGTCGGGACGCAATGCCAGCAGCACCCGGTCATCCTGCACAACGACCGCTGCCAGTTTAAAGCGGTGTGGCACCAGTTTTTTGGGTTTTAGAACTGGCCTGCTCTCAGGCTGAGTGCGCGACTGGCACAACCCTCCAAGTGGGCAAATCAGGCAGAGCGGTTTACGAGGTAGGCAAACCGTGGCCCCCAGGTCCATTAACGCCTGGTTGTAATCCCCGGCATGTCCCGGGGGCAAATGCTCGCCAGCCAGGTTCCACAGGATTTCCTCGCCCGCTGGCGTATCGGCTGGGGTGGCGACATCAAAAACGCGGGAAAAAACACGGCGCAAGTTGCCATCCAATGTGGCAACATCCTGCCGAAAAGCGATCGAAGCAATTGCTGCCGCAGTATAACGTCCAATGCCAGGCAACCGGCGCAACTGATCCATTTCCCCGGGCAGCTGACCAGCGAACTCAGTCATAATCACCTGGGCGGCTTTATGCAGGTTGCGACCACGGCTGTAATAGCCCAGGCCTTCCCACAGAGAAAGCACTTCCTGCTGCGTGGCGGCAGCCAGGCTGCTGATGGTGGGGAAACGCTGCATCCAACGTTCAAAATAGGGAATAACTGTATCCACCCTGGTTTGCTGCAGCATGATCTCTGAAACCCAGACCGCATAAGCATCAACATGCCCGCGCCATGGCAAGGCGCGGGCATGTTGATGGTACCATCCCAAGATCCGATCGGAAAAATCAGACATGAGTTAAAATGCTAGAACTGGAAGCCACCCTTGGCTGGGATCACTTTGTGTGTGAAGTTCTTGACGAAGCCAAAGAGCTGTTCGCGCAGGCGGCCCCATTCAACCGAATTTAAGATCCGCTGTGCATCCGGTAAATCGGGGGCCATCATCGCCACCATAATCTGCGGGTACTCCCCGTAAATGGTAGCCCAGGCTTCGGTGGGTTCCAAACCCAGGCGTTGCATCCCAGGAATGAATTCACCGATAACGAATTCGAAATATTCCTGTTCCCGATCGGGAGAAATATCCCATGACATGAGCAATTTTACTGGCATAGGCTCTCCTAACTGCTGGCCACATCCAAAATGACAACCTTGGTTTCATCCGGCAGGCCTGAACGGGTTACTTTCAACAAAGGCAGCGTCTCATGCGTGGCAATGCCCATCTCTTTCAGGAATTTTGAAAGAGGATCCAGTTCGAGCTTGCTGGAAGTGCTGCCATAATGCATAGGAATGACAATATTGGGTTCCAGCAGGGAGATTACCTCAGCGGCCTTGGCGGCATTTAGGCCGTTGCCGCTGCCAACCGGCACCAGTGCAACGTTTACCGTTCCGAGGGCCTCGATCTCAGCCTGCGAAGGCACCTGGCTCAGATCGCCCAGGTGGGCAATGGTCAGGCCTTCATAATCAAAGAGAAAAAGGGTGTTGCGAGGTTTCTCTGCGCCTTTTTTATGGTTGGCATCCGTCTGGACACCGGTGATAAATACACCACCAATTTCGAATTCTCCCGGGCCAGTCAACTTGTGAATAACACCCTTCACAACGTTGACATTATTATGCCCAGGCGCATCATGACTGACTGTAACGATATCGCCGCGCAGTTTGAGAGGCTCATAACCAATCACTTCATTATCAAAAGGATCCGTCACCACCGCAGCCATGCCGCGTTCCATGAAACGAAAACAAGAGTGACCATACCAAACAATTTCCATTTTTTATATCTCCACAAACAATTATACTGCCTTGCCAGGCATGGGTCACCCGAAAATGGGTAAAGTGCCTTCAGCAAAGATTATACTCGCAAGCAGCGCAGGAAAATCCTTTCCGGAACGACTCATATACTTTTATTATGTTATCAATAACCCGGCGAGTCAAAAATTGGGTATCACCCATCGCTCAAAATCGTGCTACAGTATTAATGAGGAAGATGGAGAATATTTTCGGACCCAAATTATAAGGAGGTTCTCATGATTGCGCCCATCAAGAATCGTTTACAAAACATCCTGCTGGCCGATGACGGCTCACCCAACATGCGCCCCGCCATCCAACTGCTTTCCAGCCTGCCCCATGAGCAAGGCTGCGTCATCACCGCACTGCGCGTCTTTACCCCCATGGAAGGCTCGGAATTTTCACGCGTGGAAAAGGAAGCGGAAAAGACCAGGAACCTGCTGAAGAGCAGGCACTTTCACTTTAAATCTGAACTGGTCCAGGGCTACGCATCCGATCTGATTCCAAAATTTGCAGAGGAACAGCAGCCAGACCTGATCGTGATGGGCGGCAAGGCGGTTGGCTCTTTTGGTGGCCTGCTTGGCAATGTGGCCGCAGATGTGCTGCACCAAAGTCGTCAACCGGTGCTGATCGTGCGAGAACCGTTCAACGGCCTCAAGCGTGTACTGCTGGTAACAGACGGATCACCTGCCAGCCGGACCACCTGCGAATATCTCAGCGCATTCCCACTGCCAGCAGAGACCGAGGTCGTAATCATGCACGTGGTCATCCCAGTCAAGACCTCCTACCCGATCGAGCCGGCCGGATTGGCAGTCCCGCTCATCTCGCCGGAGGAGGAACACCGCCTAAACGAAGAGAACATGCGACGTGGACGGGAATTTCTCGAACGCGCCCAGGTCGAGCTGGAAATGCCCAACCCGGTGATACTGCTGCTGCGCTCCGGCGATCCATTCGAAGAAATCCTCAAAGCAATAAAAACAGAAAATATCGACATGCTGGTATGCGGATCGCGTGGTAGTGGCAACCTGGCCGGCTGGCTGATGGGCAGCATCTCGCGTGAATTAGTACGCCAGGCCACCTGCTCCGTGCTGGTGGTTCGCACCCTACCTGTCAACGAGTAAACCCGCCATTTAATGCGAAAACCCCGGTCTCCCGGGGTTTTCCTTTTTTAGGATACAGCCGGGCGTGCCAGCCGATCCCGTATAATGAAAGGGATGTACAACAGCAGGCAGGTAGCCAGGGCAATGACCTCCAACCATGGCAGGTAATAAGGCCAGGCTGGCAGCAAATCGAGCACCGTTGCCATGGGCGGTTTGCCGTTCACCATCAGGTAATTGCTGCCAATGGCCGCGTTGATGAAGTAAACAACCAACATGTAAATATTTGCGATGATGAAGATGCGCAAGATCGATTTCCAGGTCGGGCGAAAGCCTTCCACAATCGTCATATAGACACCAGCACCAATCAGCAGCCCGTGCGAAGCGAAGGTTTGAATATAACGAAAATGGGGAAAGTTATAGATGCCAATTTCAGGAGTCAGGAGAGCCTGCAGAGCCCCACCAATTCCCAGGAAATAGACGAACTCATAAATCGAATAATTCTTATAAATCAACATGAAGCCGGTCAACCAGATCAGCACACTGCACATGTGCAGGGGCAGCATGGTCTGAATATTCCAGGTGCCGATCGAGAGGTTCCAGAGATGCCAGGATGCTTCAACAGACCACAGGATGATCGCCATTGTCCAACGAACCTTGGTGCGTGTGGCTTCGCTTGCGCCTTTAAAGCGCGTCAGCAACAATATCACCAACACAACCACCAGGATGGTAGCCAGGTGGGTAGAGCCGAACAATTGAAAACGCGGACCATTGAATTCCTTGCTGAAAAATTGGCTGATATCCATCGGCTTCCAGACTCCCTGTTTCGTTTGAAATGAATTGGCCCTATTTTATTCCAGTTTAACCGGGATGCGGGCACTGACTTGGCAGGCGTTTGGTATCATTACCCTTTACGGCAGCGATGGGGACGGGTAGAATTCAGGGGCAGTTGGTTCCAGCCGGGGCGATGGCGGAATAGGCAGACGCAGCGGACTTAAAATCCGCCGGTAGAGATACTGTGTGGGTTCGACCCCCACTCGCCCCACAATTGAAACTCTGGTCATCTCAAGAACACCCATTCTAGAGATGACCAGAGTTTTATGTTAATTCCTCAAAAGCACTACAGCGAACTTTTTTCAAAGCAGGAATAATTCCCTGGTCATCCCGGTGGGACCTTTCCTTTCCATGGATGTGCGCTTTGAAACTGTTAATTATCGCCATTGAGATAAAATATTACTGTGAATGTTCTGTCGCCCATTCATACAAAACGAGGGCCAAGGTAAATGCAAAGCGAATTGAACCCATCACAAGAACAAGAAAATGTGCCTGATGAAAGCATGATTGAAAAAAGCGAGTCAATCATGCCTGACGATATTTTCACTTTTCCGCCGATTGCAGGCTTTTGGCGCAGGTTTTTTGCCTGGCTGGCGGATATGGTTATTCTTGGAGTGATGGGTCAAATAATCGCTATTATTTTTTCTTCTTTCTTCTTCGGTCTCGGCCCTTATGGACGACCTATAGTGTAAGCGGCCGAACAAAATGGTGGAGCAGGGCCGGAATAAATAATTGTATCGCAGGGTAAAGAAAAACAGGCTCCGGAGTGGGGCCTGTTTTCAATGGGCGGGAAAATCAAGCCTGTTCGAGTTCGGCAACCGCTTTGCGGATCACACTTTCTTCCAAAATCTGTTTTCCATCC
>CAIVSQ010000368.1 GCA_903908605.1 uncultured Anaerolineae bacterium | reverse complement strand
GGCGGTTATTTACACCTTTAACGAAACGGCCAATGAATTTGAGAGCGCTTCACGTGTATCGGCTGAGCCTGAAGGTATAAAAATAATACCTCAACCCAGTGTGAACGATGACCACCCAAGATCGGATGGGATTGGCGTACGCTCAATAAACCGGAGACAACGCACCATATCATACGAAGAACCTGACATCGAGGTCCACCCTTTCCATGCAAAACAGGGCGTAAGGGCGGTTTGTTGTTTCCCTTTAATTGTAGTAAAACAGGTTGTAGGGGTACTTTATATATACTTAAGAGAAAAGCGATCGTTTTCACGTTTGGAATTATTAATGCTTGAAAACTTTGTCAATCAGGCAGCCATGGCGATTTATCACACACGCCGCCTCGCCAATATGCAACGCGATCTCGAAAGAAAAGAGGACGAGATAAACAGACTTCACCGGGCGAGCATGTTGATCTCATCTCGGCTTCGGCTTGAAGAAACGCTTGAATCGATTTTGCAATTAGCCATGGAAATGACAAATGCACATTATGGCATTTTTAGATTACTTGACCGAAGTGGTCAAAATCTTATCACCAGGGCTTTTGTTGGCAATGACATGCAACGTCCTCAACTAGAAACCCTCCCCGTCGAGACAAATAGCGTTATGGGCCTTGTCGCCCGTAACCGGCAACCCCTCTTAATTTCTGACCTGCAAGATGCGACATGGGCAAATATTTATTACCCACTCGATGCAGGTTTTAGAATGAGATCAGAACTTGCAGTTCCGCTAATCAATGCCAGTGGTGGTCTTGAAGGGGTTTTGAATATTGAAAGCCCGGAACCAAGGGCTTTTGACGAAAATTCCAGCCACATGCTCCAATCACTTGCTACTTATGCGGTAACAGCCATTCAGGAAGTAAGACTTCTTGACGCTCTACAAGAAATTGCCCGTCAAATTTTCGCATTGTCTTACAAAGATGTGATTACGCATTTAGTCAACATTGCCTGCGAGTTGTTGAATGCATCTGGAAGTGCTATTTGGGTTATCCAGGATACGAATCTGGTTTTGGAGGCTGCAAGTGGTGGATATCGCCATGATGAAAAAATTCCGATCATGGGCAGCCTGACAGGAATGGCCATATTAAATAGAGAACCTGTTTTTACCAATAACGTCCAGACTGACCCGCGCTTTCTACGACAAGACTTGGCAGAAGCACAAAACTGGGAACATGCTTTAATTGTACCGATAATTACAAATGACACAGATCGTCCCCTGGGCGCCTTCAGCGTTTACAGCACAACAAATGATAGCGGGCGTTTTTCCGAATCTGAATGGGACAAAAAAGTACTTACATTTTTATCCCATTATGCTGTTCTAGCACTCCAATTTGAACAAAAACAGCAAGATCTACAGCTCGCGCAAGAACAACGCTCAGTTGCCGAAACTTTTGCTGCGGTTGGTGATATTGCGTCCAATTTACTACACCATTTAAATAATAAAGTTGGAACAATACCCGTCAGAGTACAAAGCATCCAGGACAAATACGCACTGGCTTTGGAAAAAGATCCTTACCTTTCTAATAACCTACAGGAAATCGAGAGATGCGCAATGGAAGCGATGCAAACTGTGCGCATTAATTTATCCCACTTGCGCCCTATCCACCTGGAACCGGTGTATGTCGCAGCCAGGGTAATGGAGGCGATAAAATCCTCTGAACTGCCGAAAAATGTCAAAGTTCAGGTTGAAGCTCTTGAATACCTACCTGTCGTATTGGCAGGTGGACAAAGCCTGACATTTGTTTTTTCAAATCTGCTCATGAATGCATCAGATGCAATGAAAGGCGAAGGGGTTATATTAATAAAAGGGTATCCCCAGCCTAAGTGGGTGGAAATTACGGTGAGCGATAGTGGACCGGGCATACCACCAGAAATTCATGGCAGGATTTTCGAATTAAATTTTTCCGGACGATCAGGTAATCGTATAGGAAAACTCGGTTTTGGACTATGGTGGGTAAAAACACTAATGACAAGACTAGGGGGATCCATCACAATTGAAAGCGACGGAAAATCGGGAACTACGTTTAGATTGCGATTGCCACGCTTGGAGGTACCAGCATGAATCCACAACCAATATCTGCCATCATCGTTGAGGACGATCGCTCATGGCAACAAATTCTTAGCGAAATCCTCTCTGACTTTGGATTATTTGTGGATATCACACCAAGCTTAGATGGGGCTATTCGTGAATTAAAATCCAAACCACATCGTCTTGCGATCATTGATCTGTCACTATCCCCTGATGATCATAATAATCAAGATGGCCTTTTAGTTATTGATGCGGTGAGAAAGTTGGACCCAGGATGCCAAACGATTTTACTCACCGGTTTCGCAACAGTGGAATTGGCGGTCAGCGCTCTAACTGATTACAATGTATTTACGTTTTTGCGGAAAGAAAGTTTTAATCGAAATCAATTCAAGGATTTGATTAACAAGGCTCTGGCAACCCCACCACAACAATTCTCTGCTTCCAGTGATCATTCTAGCATTATTTCCCGGCCCGACCTTCAAAACGCTCAAAATGGGCCGGAAAATGGCGATCTGCCAAATCAAGGAAGCGTGTTGGTGGTTGAAGATGATGCAGGTTGGCGTAATATCCTGGCTGAAATCCTGGCCGAAGAAAACATAGCAGTAAAAACAAGTAACAGTTTTGGCGATGCTATGGGACAATTACGAAGGGGAAAATTTTCCGTCGCAGTTGTTGACCTCTCACTTAGCAATAATAATTTCGGAAGCAGAGAGACGCCCAGCTTAGATTCTCCCCTTGAAGGATTTCAG